>NZ_JBFUGG010000016.1:0-115127 GCF_056403035.1 Flavobacterium sp. P3_A6
TAGCAAAACATGGGATTAAAATGAAAGGATGTGTCGCCGTTCAGAGAAAGTTATTGGAATTGATTTATGTTCTTTATAAAAACAAAACAACTTACGACAAGGATTATAAAAAAAATAGCGTGCAAGCACAAAAGGCATAAGCACGCTATACAGTCTAGCTCTATGGCCGACTTAGAGGACAAATTTAATGATAAAAATTAAAAAATAAAATTTAGATTTATTAGAAAATCAACACAGAATCTTTCCGTTGCAATCTTATGTTCCGAACCCCGGAACATAAGGATTTCCACTGCAATCGGGGCTAAAAAGAAACATTTGGATTTTTTACCATCATTCAAAAAATAATAATCCAAGGATTAACTATAGCCAACGGTTTCCACCGTTGAAGCTAATAATATCGTGTTCAAGCTTGTAATAACGTGAAGCCCGCGAGAAGGATGGGAGCAAGTTACCGAAGTAACGCGGACAGCCTGACAGCATAAAGGGAAAGGGCCAACTCATCGTTGCGGTGAGTTGGCCCTTTCCCTTTATGGTGGCTCGCCCACATAAGCTTTTGCGAACTGTTGAAGTGAATTATTTTGGCTATACTTTGGCTTCTACCAATGGAATGAAACTGCTTTTTGGCGCTTCGCATAACGAACAGCAATAATCGGCTGGGAGATCTTGGAATAGTGTACCCTTTTCTATTCCTTGTATCACATCGCCGTAATCCGAATTATAAATTGTTAAGCATTCTTGGCATTGGTGGATATCGAGTGCTTTTTTCTCTTTTTTGGTAACAGTGTTTTGGAATTCGAGTACGCTGGTACCCAATTCTTCAAAGTATTTTTTACTCAATTCGATAAGGATATTGGGTAATTCCAGTTTGTCGACATCTTGTGTGTGTACAATGTATTCGCGAGTGTTTGGGTCGAAATTTTTGGCATGCAGAACATTGAAGGTATCTCTTATTTTAATTGATTCGAGATCTTTTGGCGGATCATTTTTCTCGATTACTATCGAAGTGAAATAATGCCCTTCACGATTATAGTCGGATAACCCGAAGGTGAGCCCGTAGGTACTGATGTCGAACTGGTCGAGGGTGCGTACCAGAAAGGTTTTGAGATTCAATGCCCATTCCATTGCTACCGGCAAATGCCAGTTGAGTTCAAGTAAGGAGTGGCGTACATTGATTCCTTTTTTACCCAGGAATTTTTCCCAATCGAGTTTGCGTGCTTTAGGAATTCCCTTTACGATAAAGGATTTCCAAGGGGTAATGCAAATTTTACCAATTTTGCAGTCAAAACATAAATCGCACATTTCTTTTAGAAACTGCAAATCGTACAGGTTGTTGCGCCAGTAGAGTCCGAGCCAGTATTGATCGATTCCAAGCCTGTTCATTCCTTCATAATACGGGAATGGATAAAATGAAATGTTCAGCGGTTGGTCGATAGTTCTGTTATTGGTGTCCAAATCACTAACTAATTGGAAAATCATGTCAATTGTATCGGGTTCTTCCTGAAGAATTTTTTCTATTTCGTAGTAGATTTTTCCAATGTCCCAGCTGTAAATTAATACTGGGAAAAGTTCCATTTTGTCCCATTTTGGCAAGCGTACGTACAAAAACCAATAGTCTTCGTGGTGTGAGGCTATAAAGTTGATATGTCCCGTGAATAGAGGGACGATTTGCTGTTTAGGATCTGTTATATTGACCTTGAGCTTTGGATTTTCCTTGAATTGCTCGAGGATATAAAGGAATTTATTTCCAGTAAGCCAAGGTGTATTGCTAAAAATATCTGTCGCTACGTAGGAAGAAACAATATTGTTGCCGCTTTTTTCGTTGGGATATACAAAATGATGCTTGCCAATTTTTTCGGCAGTATTACTTTGGAATCCTTTTGGGAATATAATGTCTTGTCTGGAACCAAAAGAGATGGCGTCTAGACCTTGCTCCAGTGCCATATTTACAATTTCTCGTAATTCCCCAGGAGATATTACGCCGCCTTTTACTATGAGTCTTGTTAATTCCATTTTTTTAGTTTTTATGTTGTTTGTTTCAAGTTTTAGGTTTCAGGTTTCAAGTTTCATCTTTTTTTAGAAACTATCAGTAATCCAAAACCTGTTTTCTGTCACCTGTATCTATCCTTTATTTTCTAAAATCTGCTATCTGCAATCTACTTCACTTTCGCCAATATTTCTTTAACTTCGGTTTTGCAGCTTCCACAACCGAGTCCGGCTCCGGTAGTTTTGCAAAGTTCGGTGAAATTGGTAACGCCGCTTTTGATGCAGTCCTCAATATTTCCGCTTCCAACCTGACTGCAGGAGCAAACAAGTTTTCCCAGCACAGGTTTGGCTTCAGAACCGCTTCCTCTTAATAAGCTGTTTCTTTTGTCGGCCAATTCGATTTTGCTTTCAATCATTGTTTTGAATTCGGCAAACTCATTTTTATCCCCCATCAGGATAGCTCCAATAAGCAAATCGTTCTTAACAATACATTTTTTGTAATAGCGTTTCCCTAAATCGGCAAAAACAATTTCTTCGTAGGAATCGTCATTTTCAGGCACTTCAATTTCGCCAATAGAACAAAGATTAATGTCTTCCAGTTTTAGAATATTCATCAGCACTGATCCTTTGTAAAAACTGCTGATATCACCAGCTATAAAGTTAGCTAGAATATCGGCTTGTTCTTCGGCGGCAGAAGTGATTCCGAATAATTGATTGTTGAATTCGGCAATTTCGCCTATCGCAAATACATCTGGATTGGATGTCTGCAGATACTGGTTTACTTTTACGCCGCGCCCGCAAGCCAATCCCGTTTCTTTAGCCAATTCAATATTCGGAATAGTTCCAATAGTGTAAACAATAGCATTAGCAGTTAGAATTCGTCCGCTTTTTAGGGCAATCTCTATTTCGTTTGCATTTTCAGTTTCAAATACGGTGCTTACCTCATTATCAAAATAGATTTGAATATCTCTCAGCTGTACTTCTTCGGCCAATAATTTGCTGGAAATACGATCCAGCTGACGTTCCATTAATCGGGAAGCTCTTTGTATAATTGTTATTTTTACTTTTTTGTGTTTCAGTGCGGCGGCCAATTCCAGTCCCAGTAAACCACCGCCTACAATTACTACATGCTGTTCTTCGGCAGGCAAATTGGTCCCGTCTAAGTAATCTTTTAATCGGTCGGCATCATTTTTCTTTCTGATGGTAAAACGCCCAGGAAGATGCAGCTGTGCATTTTCGGGGATGAAAGGACGGCTTCCGGTTGCCATAATCAAGGTGTCAAATTGATGAACTTTGCCTTGACTGTCGGTTATAATTTTGTCAGTTGCGTTTACGTTTTCAATTGCCACACCAGATTTCATTGTGATGTTCAATTGTCCTAGAGCTTCATCTTTTATTTTTAAAAGACTTTCCCAAGACAATTCGGCTGTGACATATTCCGGCAATAAAACGCGGTTGTAAAATGGGTTTTCTTCGTTTGAAAATACAATAATTTCATCGGTGTTGTTGATCTCACGATAATTCTGAATGAAACGGAAGGCCGCAGCTCCAGCACCAATTACAGCAATTTTTTGGAACGGCTTGACATATTTTGTTACCGAAACAGTAGTGTATTTAAAATCCGGCTCTTTGGAAATTGGATCTACAATGGTGTTGGTTAGATTATTGGTTCTGTTCAAATCATTGTCCAATTGTTTCCCCCAGTGCATTGGTAAAAACAAAACGCCTTCTTTAATAGTGTCTGTAATTTTTGCTTTGACGCGCACCTCACCATTTTTACTGGCTACTACAACAATATCGCCATTTTTTATTTGGGATTTGTAAGCATCAATAGGGTTTATTTCAAGAACTGGGTTAGGAGTATGCGTCATTAATCGGGACACTTTTCCTGTTTTGGTCATGGTGTGCCATTGATCGCGAATTCGGCCTGTTGTCAATATGAATGGATATTGCTGCGAAGGCTCTTCAGAAGTGTTCTTGATATTGGTTGGAATATTGAAAATAGCTTTTTGCGAAGGCGTAAAGAATTTTTTATCCAAGAATAGGCGGGGTGTTCCTGGATGTCCATAATCAGAAACTGGCCATTGAAAAGTTCCTTCGTTTTTGAGTCTGGAATAATTTAAATAGGAAATATCTATGTTAGTGCCTTTTGTCATTAGGCAATATTCTTTGTAAACTGCTTCGGTATTATTGAAGTTGAAACCTGAGAACTTCATTTTTTTTGCAAAATTCAGCAAAATTTCAACATCAGATAATGCTTCTCCTGGAGGGTTGATTCCTTTTGGCAGATACGATATGCGACGCTCAGAGTTGGTCATTGTGCCTTCTTTTTCCAGCCAGCCAGCAGCAGGCAATAATAAATCGGCAAATTTTGCGGTATCAGCATTATGAGAGATATCCTGAACGACAACAAATTTGGCATTTTGCAATGCTTTCTCTACTCTGCGGGAATCTGGTAAGCTTACCATTGGATTGGTGCAAATAATCCAAATCGCTTTCATCTTTCCGGATTCTAAAGCATCAAACATTTCGGTTGCCGTAAGTCCCGGTTTTTCCGAAATAGATTCTACTCCCCAAAAATCAGCTACTTCTTTGCGATGCTCAGGATTGTTTAATTCTTTATGTACTGCCAATAAGTTTGCCATTCCGCCCACTTCACGTCCTCCCATAGCGTTGGGCTGTCCTGTTAAGGAGAAAGGTCCAGATCCTGGTTTTCCTATTTGACCCGTAACTAACGAAAGGTTCAATAAAGCGGTATTTTTGTCAACACCAATAGCGCTTTGGTTTAATCCCATAGCCCACATTGAGATGAAACCTTTGGCTCTGCCAATCATTTCTGCGGCTAAGTGAATATCATTTACCGAAACACCGCATACTTTGGATGCATTCTCATAAGAGCTGCCGGATACAAGGTCTTTGTATAACTGATAATTTTCGGTATGATTTTTTACAAAATCCGAATCAGTATATCCTTTTTCGATTAATCGTTTTCCAATGGCGTGATATAAAACAATATCCGTTCCAGGAAGAATTTGCAAGTGTAAATCGGCAGCAATGGCCGAGTCGGTTCGTCTTGGATCGACAACTATGATTTTTACTTTAGGATTTTTTTCTTTGTGCTGCTCTAGTCTTCTGAAAAGAATAGGGTGGCAAAAAGCTGGATTTGCACCCGTTATCATGAAAGTGTCTGCCAGTTCTATATCGGCATAAGCGATTGGAACTGAGTCTTCACCAAATGTTTTTTTGTAACCCGCCACCGCCGAACTCATGCAGAGTCTGGAGTTGGTATCTATATTGTTAGTTTTTAGAAAGCCTTTTACTAATTTGTTAACCAGATAATATTCTTCGGTTAAGCATTGTCCTGAGATATAAAAGCCTACACTGTCTGGGCCGTATTTTTTTATGATGGAAGAAAAAACAGCGGCCGCGCGTTCCAAAGCCGCGTCCCAGCTCACTCTTTCTTTTGGATGTGATTTACTCCATCTCATTTCGGGATACAAAATCCTGTCCGAAGTGTCATTGACTACATAATGTAAGTTCATCCCTTTAGAACAAAGCATTCCTCTGTTTACGGGATGATCTTTGTCTCCGGTAACCGTCACTCCATTTTTAGAATCATTTTTTACAATAATTCCGCATCCTACTCCGCAATAGGAACACGTAGTTTTGATTTCTGTATTTTGCATTATGTATATCTTTGTTTAGAAAGTAGTCATGTAAGGATCGCATGTACGCAGTACACAGACAAAAGTAAGTAAAAATTAAGTATTAATACGTATAAAGTTGGTTTTATTTTAATGTTTGCATTCAATATAATTAGAATGCTAAAAATAGGTTCGATATTTTGAATTATTAGAAGAATTGAGCGCTGTTTTTATACAGTATTTTTTCATTACTATAAAAAATTGAGTTTTTAACCAGCGATTTGTTATCAGCAGTCTAAAATCTGTAATCTTACTTTGGGCGTGTCCCTTCGTCTCGTCCCAAAAGACGAGACTCCGGGTCGTGCTGTACGTTCCCGCTTTTTTTCTTTTCAATTGCATCGAGTTAAGGCCCGAGGCAATTGAAAAGAAAAAAGAGCTCCACTGCCATCACTCACGCAAACCGTAACCAATTTAGGAAATTCATGTGATTTCATAAAATAACCACAAAAAAACCTGATGCATTTGTATAACACATCAGGCTTTTAAAGAATAAAAATTTGTTTTTGGTGGTATTATTTTCTTTGTATTTGTAAAAAGAGAGAAACGAAATTAATTTTTTAAGCCAATTTTAAATCCATTAATATATTCAACAGGTTTTCTTCCGTCATAATACATTGCGTCAATGAATTCGTTTGTTGCTGGCTTGAATCCATCTGTAGTTGGAATGTCAGATTCAATAATGAAGCCTTCCTCCAGCAATAATTTTGCAGCTTGAAACCAAATTTCAGGTTTGTAAACTTCTTTGATTTTGCTGATATACCAATCGTTAGTTTTTGATTCGGTAATTTGTCCCCAGCGTTTCATTTGGGTCATGAACCAAATTCCATCCGAATAATAAGGATAGGTTGCATTGTATTTGAAGAAAACATTAAAATCAGGCACTGGACGCACATCACCTTTTTCAAATTCAAAAGTGCCTAACATTGAATTGTCAATTACCCGTTTACTGCCGTCTACGTAGGCCGATTTGGATAAAATTCTGGTTGCTTCTTTTCGGTTTTCAGGATTATCCAGCCACTTTCCGGCTTTTATTAATGCTTTTGTAATTGCAGTGGCTGTGTTAGGGTATTTGGTAACAAATTCTTTGGTCATAACAAACACTTTTTCAGGATGATTCTTCCAAATCTCTTTGCTGGTCACTATTGGTACGCCTATATTTTCTTCAACTGCTTGCTGGTTCCATGGTTCTCCAACGCAATAGCCGTTGATGGTGCCTGCTTTTAATGTTTCAGGCATTTGCGGAGGCGCGGTAATATTCAACTGTACATCAGCACCTGCATTTCCCTTGCTTCCCTGAATGTTATTGTTGGAATAAAAGCCAGGGTTTATACCGCCTGCAGCCAGCCAATACCGTAACTGATAATTGTGGGTTGAATAGGCGCCAACAATACCAAATGTAAAAGGTTTGTTTGCGTGCTTATAAAAATTTAAAATGGGTTTCAGTGCATAAGAAGGGATAGGATGAACTGGTTTTCCGTATTCTTGAGGGATGCTGTCTTTCATTTTTGCCCAAGCCTCATTTGATACCGTAATGGCATTTCCATTCAAATCCATAGAATAGGAAGTTATGAGCTGTGCTTGTCGGCCGCATCCTACTGCCGCCGCTATAGGCTGTCCAGCCAGCATTTGAGCACCATCGAGCTGATTGTCTATTACTTTGTCTAGGATTTCTCTCCAATTGGCTTGAGCTTCCAGGTTTACAGTAAGTCCTTCTTCTTCAAAATACCCTAAGAATTTTGCAATTGCTAAGGGGGCCATATCTGTAAGCTTTATAAAACCAATGGTAAGAGTGGCTTTTTCAACAGGCAATTTTTTTGTTTTTGGAGGATTTATTTCATCAGTTCGCTTGCGCTCGTGTGTAATTTTCTTCTTTAAAACAGGATTGACTGAGTTAGGGCTTTTAAAAGCGGTAACAGTAAAGACTATTACCAAAAGGGCAATTAAGTTTGAGGCTAGTTTTCTCATGGTCTTTTGGTTTTGCGGTTAGTAGTTTGTTCGGTTAGATAAAATATGCTCAGTAATTGTTAAAAATATAATTTGAATTACATGTTTTTGATACTGTTTATTTTAAGAGTTAAAAATGATTTGACTAATGAGTAAAGCAGTTGTTAGCGGCTTAGTAAGTTTTTTTGATAATATATGGGGCGTTTGAAATAAAAACTGCTCTCCAGATTAGAGATTAGGAGAGCAGTTATACACAAGTAATTAAAAAGGCATTATTTTTTTCTATCCATTTCTTTGGATAGAACAGGCTGTTTTTCGTTCATGATTTTGGTTACTGTAATGTGCATCCAAATCAGGCAGGCAGCAGATAGCAGTAATATGAAAATCCAAGAGCTTGACCATATTCCTGTGGTAGTCAATAAGTATCCAAAGATGATTGGCCCAAAGAATCCTCCAAGACCTCCTATCATTCCTACCATTCCGCCTACAACTCCTACTTCGGTTGGGAAGTATTCCGGAATGTGTTTGTAAACTGCAGCTTTACCAATTCCCCATGAAATCCCGATAAGGATTACCAGTATTAGATATACCCACATGTTAGCGCTAAAATGAATAGCTGTAACTCCTTTGGCAATAAGTTCTTTTTTCTTTACTTCCTGATTTTGGCTTACAACCACTTCCTGCCATGAATTTCGGGTTGGAAATACTGTATTTTCGAGTGGTTTGTTAATTTTTAAATTGATTGGAAATTCTTTTTCCCCAACTTTTACAAGTGTATTTGAAACCGCAGTGATAATTCCTTTTTTAGTTGCCATAACGCCAGGTCCAGAAGTAGTAATATCCATTTTCGGAATCATTAATAGTGAGCTTAAGATTACTGATGATCCCAGTACCCAATACATTACTTTTCGGGCTCCAAATTTATCTGATAAGAATCCTCCAAAAGCACGGATTACACCTGATGGCAAGCTGAACATAGTGGCAAACATTCCGCCCATTACCAAACTCGTTTGATAAACGTTCATAAAATTAGGCAGTAACCATTGTGAATACGCCACAAAACATCCAAATACCAAGAAATAATAAGCTCCAAATCTCCAAACTCTAGTGTTTTTTAAGGATTGAAGCATCTGAGGAACGCTTTTGGTTTGATTTTCTATTTTTTTGTTTTTTGTAAATAGTAGAAACACAATGCCTATTACAACTAATGCAGCTCCATATATGATTGGCAGCAGTTTCCAGCCATTTTGCGGATCATCTATTGAGAACTCATTTAATAAGGATGGAGCCATAAATGTTGTTATGGCAGCACCTGCATTGCCCATTCCAAAAATTCCTAAAGCTCTTCCCTGCCATTCTTTTGGGTACCAAATAGAAGTAAAACCTATACCAACCGCAAAACTGGTTCCAACCATGCCAAAGAAAAAACTTAGTAATGCAAACATAAAAAAACTGTCTGCATACGGCAATAGAAACAATGGAATAGAGCAGAGCAGGAGTAAAAGAGAAAATACATATTTCCCTCCAAATTTATCGGTTAGCATGCCTATTGGCAAACGCATAACGGATCCTGTTAGAATTGGAATTCCTAAAAGCCATCCTACTTGGACAACGTCCCATTTGAAGATTCCGTTATCTACTAAAAAGGTTACCAGAACTCCATTAAGAGTCCAACAAGCGAAACACACGGTGAAAGCTAAAGTATTTAAAAATAAAATTCGGTGTGATAGTGAAAGGGAGTTTGTTGCTGACATAATACTTATTATTCTTATACAAAACTAAGTAGTATGTGAAATATAAAAACTGCGAAAACGCAACTTTTGAAAAATAATTAAGTATTTGTACTTATTTTTTATACGTATTATGATGAAGCCCATTATTCATGCGGGTTTCGAGAAAGATTTTTTTTTGATATTTGAAAAATAAAATATGCAGATTTAAAAAAAGCTGTTAGAAACGGTTCTAACAGCTTGAAATAATTGTAAAGACTTTGTTCTTTGTACAGATTTTAGCTTTTTCTGTCTATTGTTTTGGATAATATTGGCTGTTTCTCATTCATGATTTTGCCAATAGTATGGTGCATCCAAATCAGGCAAAGACTTGAAAATAATAAGATGAATAACCATGAACTAGACCATATTCCAGTTACAGTCAATAAATAACTAAAGATAATAGGTCCAAAGAAACCGCCTAGTCCGCCTAAAAAGCCTACCATTCCGCCTACAATACCTATTTCGGTGGGGAAATATTCAGGAATGTGCTTGTAAACCGCCGCTGTGCCTATTCCCCAAGCAATGCCAATGAGGATTACCAATGTAAGGTATACCCACATATTAGCATCAAACTGGATACGGGTAATTCCTTTGGCTATTAATTCTTTTTTGTTTACAGTCTGGTTTTGAGTAACAATAATTTTTTGCCAAGATGATTTTGTTGGGAAAATGTTACCGCTATTAGCAGTTTCTGGTTCAGTGCTAATAGGGAAATCTTTTTTATCAATTTGTACATTAGTTGGCGATAAAGAAGTTACAATTCCCTTTTGCGTAGCCATAATTCCAGGGCCGGTAGTAAAAATTTCCATTTTAGGAATCATGAGCAGGGTACTTAGTATGACTGATGAACTCAAAACATAATACATTACTTTTCTTGCGCCAAATTTATCAGACAAATAACCTCCAAAAGCGCGGATTACGCCTGATGGCAAGCTGAACATAGTGGCAAACATACCGCCCATAACTAAGGTGGTTTGATACACATTCATAAAATTAGGCAATAGCCATTGTGAGAATKCAACAAAACTGCCAAATACTAAAAAATAGTAAGTTCCAAATCGCCAAACACGAGTGTTTTTTAATGTAGCTAACATTTGAGGCATGGTACGGTTTGCTGTTTCTATTTTTTTATTTTTAGCAAAAATCAAAAAAAGAATACCTGTGCCAAACAATACTGCACCATAAACAATAGGTAATAATTTCCAGCCGTTTTCAGGATCGGCAATTGAAAATTGATTCAGTAATGATGGCGCTACAAAGGTGGTTATGGCCGCACCGGCATTTCCCATTCCAAAAATTCCTAAGGCTCTGCCTTGCCATTCTTTGGGATACCAAACTGATGTATAACCTATACCTACTGCAAAGCTGGTTCCAACCATTCCAAAGAAAAAACTTAAAACAGCAAACATTAAAAAACTGTTGGCCAAAGAAAGTAAAAATAGCGGAATAGAACAGATAAGCAGCAAAAATGAAAATACGTATTTACCACCAAACTTATCGGTTAAAATACCAACAGGCAAGCGCATTACAGCTCCTGTAAGAATTGGGATTCCTAGTAGCCATCCTACTTGTACTACACTCCAGTTAAAAATGCCTTTATCAACCAGATAGGTTACTAATACACCATTTAAGGTCCAACAGGCAAAACAAATAGTAAATGCAACAGTGTTTAAAAATAAAATTTTGTGTGACTGGCTTAAGGAAACGGTATTTTTCATAAAACTGCTTTTTTGGCAAATATAAGTATAATTACGTATTTAACGCATGTAAATAAGTATTTTTACGCAATTTAATAGTTGCTTTTACGCAGGAAGTTTTGAAATATAGTTCATAAATAAAAAAAATCCTATTTTTTAGTGCGAACTAAAAAATAGGATTTTAAATAGAGGATATGAAATTCCTCTAAATTTGGTTTTGGGTTATATTAATAAATATTCGGATGCCTTGTTAGAAAGCTCCATCAGGTTTTTTACTTTTAGTTTTTTCATCAGATTAAACCGGTGCACTTCGGCAGTTCTTTTACTAATGTCTAATGCTTCGGCGATTTCTTTGTTTCCTTTGCCGCTTAACAGAAGTTTCAGGATTTCTTTTTCCCTTTTGGTAATTACTTGTTCTTCTCCCAATGATTGTTTAGGTTCGGCAATAAGAGAGGGATTGGTAAGCTGTCCAATTAATATAGAGGAGATGTCGCCGCTAAAATATTTCCCGCCATTTGAAACCGTATGAACAGCTTTTAAAAATTCTTCTTTACTGGATCCTTTAAGTAAGTATCCGTCGGCTCCTGCTTGGATAGATTTTAATACGTACTCTTCAGACTCATGCATGGAAAGCATTACAATTTTTACCAAATTATTTTTATTTCTCAGTTGTTCTACGACTTCTATGCCTGTCATATTTGGCATCCTGATGTCAAGAATTAATAAATCTGGTTTTAGTTCGTCTATTAATGTTAGTGCTTCAAGACCGTCTGTAGCTTCTCCTACGACAGTAATGTTAACTTCGTTTTCCAATAATGATTTTATGCCATCTCTCACAAATACATGATCATCTGCAAGAACTACTCGAATTTTATCACTCATAATGTACTTATTATTCTTTAAGTAGATTCATCTAATTTAGTCGCTAAGATACGTATTTTTTGAATTTCTATGGAAAATAATTTCAATGCAATATCAATGACAAATATCAATGACAATGGTGAACTTAAATTTCAATAGCAATAACAATATTAAATTTCAATGTCAGTGGAATTATCTAATCTTTACAGGAATGACAAACTGGATGGTTAATTGTTGGAAATAGTAGGGCAGGTAATTTGTGTAATCTAAATAACGCGGGTTTAAAATTTCCTATTACCATTGAAATTTGTCATTGATATTGTCATTGCGAAATTTTAAATAGGAATGTTAAACGTAATCCTTGTTCCTTCATTCGGAATGGAATTAAAGAATACGCGTCCATTGATGTACTGGATCCGTTCTTTCATAAAAAGCATGCCCATTCCTGATTCGCTGTTTCTCTTTTTCTCTACAGCATTAATGTCAAACCCTTTTCCATTATCGTCAACAGTAATGCTCAAAAGGGTAGCGCTGTGGGAAAGCTGTACGATAATATGTGTAGAATCGGCATATTTAATGGCATTATTGATGGCCTCTTGTGTTAACCGATAAATGTTTATTTCGATTAAAGAGTCCAGTCGGGCATTGAAATCAGTTTTGTTATAAAATAAAATGTTTTTTCCAGTGAGTTTGGAAAGTTCTAAAGTGAGCTTGGAAAGCGCAGGATTGATTCCGTGATCGCTCAATTCCGGAGGCATTAAATTGAAAGTGGCTGTACGTACGCCTTTTATGATATCAAGAGATAACTTCTTTAGGTATTCTATTTTTATAGCAGCTTTTTCTTTGTCGTCTAGGTTTATGCTTTCAAGGCTGAATTTTAATCCAGTCAGCATTTGTCCTATTCCGTCATGTATTTCCCTGGCAATCCTATTTTGTTCGTTTTCTTGGTTTTCGACAATCTTACTCGAAATTATTTTTTGCTGGTTTAATTTGTTTTCAATATTTGCGGTGTTCAAGCGCTCTACTTCCTGAACCGCTCTTTTGCGTTCGGTTATATCAAAGCAGATTATTAAAAGTTCCGACTCATCTTTTTTTATAGTTACGGGAATCATTGATAAATCCAGCCAGAGTGACTGCTCTGCTCGGGTGGTAATATTTAGTTCTCCCTGCCAGCCTCTGCGGTTGTTTTGGAGTACAATGCGGTCAATTATGAGTTGTTCTTTTTCGATAGGAGTTAAGACTTCGCCAAATTTTGTTGCGGTATTGAAAGGGTTGTACTGTAACAGTTTTGAAAATTTTTCGCCAATATGAATAATGGTTCCGTCGGTTGCGATTCGGCAATAGAGCAACGTATTCTCCATCGCATAATTGAGCGATTTTAGTTCTTTGACTGAGTTTTCTTTGGCCTCGCTAATAATTTCGGTATCCTGTGCCAGTTTTAATGCTTTTTTTTCTGAATATAACAGGTTGGAAATAAGTGATTCGATTTTTTTGGTGGTAGGCTTGAAAATGAATAAAAATTCCAGCAGTAAAACGAATAAGGTAAAAGCAAGAATAATGTACTCTGTTTTGCGCTGCAGTGTTACTTTTTCCAGTGCTTCGTTGTCGTATTCACTAACAATCTGATTCATTTCCGAAAGAAATATCTTTTCGTTGGCGAGTAAAGTTTGTACAAGTTTTATGTTTTCGTTCTCGTTTTTATTTTCTCTTTTGTTTGCCAAAAAAGTATTTGTAACCTTAATTATAGTATCAAAATTAGGTTTTATGTTTTTGAAATATCGAGTAAGAATCGGGTTTTTTTCTTTAGGAAAACCAAGCCGGTCACTGCCATTTACTAATGAATAATGATTTGATTGCCATTGTGAAATGGTTTCGGTAATCTTGTTGATTTGTTCTTTCTTCTGTAGGGAATCGGTTATGAAATTGAGAACCAAAACTTCTTTTGTCAATTTTTGGCTAAGCATTCTTTGCTTTCCTGATGTGTTTATGATTTTGGAATCACCCAGCTGGCTGTATAAATTATATTGGATGAGCAGCTGACTCAGAATAACAGTTATGGCTATAGTAATTAAGGCGAAGATATACATTCGCCTTAATTTTTTAAAAGAAATTTTATCAAAAGATACTTTGGATTTTTTTTTCATAGAAGAAAAGTATCACCAATTATAATTGATTTTTCAGGTTAGGGACGTGTAATCAAAATCATTAAATCGATTTATAATCCCAAAGCGTCTTTTATCAATTGAAGGTTTTCCGGAGTATAGTCAATTTTTAGCGCTTCCTGATGTCCTTTGTCTGACATCTTATTCCAAGTTTTCAGAATAATATTTTTTAATTTTTCCTCATCGTGTTTGTGTACGAATGGATCCAAATAAAATTCTAAGAAAACTAAACAGATTACATCTTCTAAAAGTTGTGTTTCTTGATCTTTTTTAAGTAACTTTTTTTCAATCAAAAAAGATACACGATCTATAAACTCGTCTTCATAGCCTGCTTTTTTTAAGATTTCGGCTGTTGTTTTGGCGTGGAATTTTTTTAAATCTTCCCGCCATTTTAAATACCCCACACGATCCATGGGGTAAGATTCTCTAGCTACTTTCCAACGGCAAATATGCTGCGCTTTGGCTGCTATCTGAACTGCTTCTGAAGCATTGGGTTCAAAGGTCATTAGCCTTTCATACATTCTGTCCGAATATAATAATTCCTTCGGATAGGTTATGTCTTGGTATATTTCACTGTTAGGATCGGCTTCGTTTTCGGCATCAATCCACGCGCTTGCGTTTAAAAAAGGCATTGTTCTCATTTGAAAAAAGTATAGATTCAGTAGACACTTAAAAGGCAGTATCGCATTTATGTTATGCTAATTCCAAAGATACATACATTATTCTAAAAACCCAACGAATACTTCATTCCCTTCAATTTTTACAGGGTAGGTAGCTATTTTGTAATCATCGCCATTTAAATTAGATCCATCTACAAGTGAAAATGTTTTTTTATGCATCGGACAGGCAATTTTTGGAATTCCATCAGTAGAACCAGTCATTCCTCTGGATAAAACCATCTCCATTTTGTGAGGACAAGCATTTTGGCAAGCATACCATTCGTTTCTTCTTTCGAAGTTAAAAACAGCAATCTGTTTGTTTTTATATTTAATGCATCCACCTCTATTACTAGGAAAATCTTTGATATCTCCTGCTTTGAACCAAATTTTTACATCACTTAAGTTTACGGTTTCGTATTGGTTTAATAGTCCTTCCATGGGATTTAGTTTTGTTTTCTGATCCCAGCCCCACTTATGAGGAGTAGCGGAGCCAAGATAAGAAAGGTTATTTTTTTAGCTGTTATTTTGCAAAGATTCTTGAATGCAAAGGCACTAGAACATAATTTTCTGTTTGTAGTTGTCTTTGTTGTTTTTTATTTTATATTTTTTGTGGATCTCTGAGTATTCTTTGAGAATCTTTGCGAAACAATTTATTTTTAAATTCGTGTTAATTCGTTCAAATTGTATTTTACCAAGGTCTTGGCATTTTTTGATCTCTTAATGGTACGTATTCAATGTTGTCATCTTTTTCATCAGTATTCACAAAGTGGCTGAAACGTTTCATTAATCTTGGTTTTTCAAGCACTTGTTTCCATTCACATTCAAAAGTTCCTACCAATTTTTCCATTTCGGCTTCCAATGTTTCGCAAATTCCGATGCGGTCATGAATGATTACTTCTTTTAGATAATCCAATCCTCCATCTAATTTTTCCAGCCAAGTAGAAGTTCGAACCAATGGTCCAGCGGTGCGGATATAATACATAAGGAAACGGTCCATATATTTGAAAACAGTTTCTTTGTTTATTTGCTCAGCTAAAAGTACAGCATGTTTAGGATTTGCTCCTCCGTTTCCGCAGATGTAAAGATTCCAGCCGCCTTCAACCGCAATTACTCCAAAATCTTTGCCTCTTGCTTCGGCACATTCTCTAATACAGGCAGAAACGCCGCCTTTTAATTTATGAGGAGAACGAATCCCTCTGTAACGGTTTTCTAATTCGATGGCAAAGGTTGTGCTGTCATCCATTCCATAACGGCACCAGGTATTACCAACACAGCTTTTTACGGCTCTTAAAGATTTTCCGTAAGCGTGGCCGCTTTCAAAACCATTATCTATTAATACTTTCCATATTTTTGGCAAGTCATCTAATTGAGCACCAAATAAATCGACACGTTGTGCTCCGGTTATTTTAGTGTATAAATCAAATTGTTTGGCAACTTCACCAATTACAATCAGTTTTTCAGGAGTAATTTCACCGCCTGCAATTCTTGGTACAACAGAATAAGTTCCGTTTCTTTGAATATTTGCTAGATACCTGTCATTTGTATCCTGTGTAGTTACGTGTTTATTGGCAGTGTCATTATAAATACTAGAGAAAATAGAAGCAACAACCGGTTTACAGATTTCGCAGCCGTCTCCGTTTCCATGATGGTCGATCACTTCATAATAATTTGTGTATTTATTGATTTTTACAAGATCAAATAATTCTTGTCTAGTATAATTAAAGTGCTCACAAATACTTTCTTTTACTTCTTTGCCAATAGATTTTTGGGCTGCTTTTACTAAGTCAGCTACCATTGGTTTACAGCCTCCGCAACCTGAAGTTGCTTTAGTTAATTTTACGACATCGCCAAATGTATTTGCAGTTCCGTCAAGAATCGAACAGCAGATAGCGCCTTTGGTGACGTTCTCACAGGAACAGATTACGGCAGTATCTGGTAAGTCGGATGCGCTTCCTAAAGTTGATGATTCGCCGCCGCGAGAACCTAGGATTAAATCCTCTGGGTTTGCTGGTAGTGCCATTGCGTTGGCATAAATTTGAAACAATCCGTTGTAATCTGATGAATCCCCTACAAGAATTCCTCCCAATAATGTTTTTCCGTCTTTGGTGACATTAATTCTTTTATAAATACCACTGAATTTGTTTTCGTAAACAATTGCAGTAACATTTTCATTTTCGATAAAAGGATCACCAAAACTCGCAACTTCAACTCCAATCAATTTCAATTGAGTAGACATATCGATGGTATCTCTCATCGTTTTATCCCTGTTAAGGATCTGCTCGGCAGCAACATCGGCCATTTCATAGCCAGGAGCCACAAGCCCGTATATCATTTGATTGTATAAGGCAACCTCACCAATGGCAAAAATATTAGGATCTGATGTCTGCATTTTATTATTTACCACGATACCGCCTCTAACGCCTACTTCAAGTCCGGAAACTCTTCCTAGTTCGTCGCGGGGTTTTATACCAGCCGATATAACCAGCATATCTACTTTTAACAGCTCGTCATTTGCGAACATCATTCCTTTTATGCTGTCTTCGCCATCTATGAATTGTGTCGCTTTATTCAGATGTATTCCTATATTTAATTCCTCTATTTTGGATTGAAGCATGTCACTCGCACCTTGATCTAGCTGTCTTGGCATCAAACGGGGTGCAAATTCAACCACGTGAGCATTTAATCCTAAGTCGCGTACAGCTTTTGCCGCTTCAAGTCCTAATAATCCTCCGCCAAGAACTGCGGCCTCGGTAGCTCCATTTTGTTTAATTTTTTTGGCATAAGCCATAATTGCATCGAGATCTTCAATAGTTCTGTAAACAAAAACCCCGTCTTTTTCTACCCCGTCAATTGGCGGTACAAAGGCAGCAGAACCTGTAGCCAAAACTAAGTAATCATACGCATACGTTTTTTCTAAGTGTGTATGTATTGTTTTTTGTTCTCTATTAATATCTGTAATTAACTCCGAAGTGTTTAGTATGATGTTGTTTTCTTCATACCAATTTGCTGTAGACATAGATAAGTCATCAGCAGTCTTTCCAGCAAAGTATTCACTCAAGTGAACTCTGTCATAAGCGCGTCTTGGTTCTTCCCCAAATACTGTAATTTGATAATTTTCTTGCCCAGATTTCGAAATGAATTTCTCGCAAAATTTATAACCTACCATGCCGTTTCCGACTACTATTACATTAATCATAATCTGTTAATTAAGTATTACTACGCAAACATACGTATAAATACTTAATTTAGATACTTATTTTTTTGTTTTTTTTCTAAATTAGAATGATTTTTAATAATGAGTAATGCGATTCTGAATAAATATGTACTTAGATTTGGGCGTGCCCCCGCTGTACAACATTTTGATTGCCAGGGACATTATTACTCCAGCGGGGTCAGGCTGTCCGCTATATTCCCGATTTAGAAAAACTACGGCAAAAAAGCCTTGTTTTTCTAAATCGGGAGATGCCGCTTCCATCCTTCACGCAAGAAAGTGCATAAGAGTAGATTTTGGAATTAAAATAGTGTGGAATACTTATAAGTAACTAAGTAGAAAGTAATGGGAGTAAGAAGTTTTGTCTTCGAACATACTTATAAAATAAATTGTCCTTCTAATACCGTTACGGCTTCGCCATAAATGAAAACTTTATCCTGAATGATTTCTGTACTCATTATTCCAGTTCTTGATGAAGATTGATAAGCGTTTAATTTTGTTTTATTCAATTTTGCAGCCCAGTATTTTGTCAAAAAAGTTTGAATCCCGCCTGTTACAGGATCTTCATTAGTTCCTGCCCAAGGCCAAAAATATCTGTAATGGAAATCAAAATTTTCGCTGTCTGAAATAGCAGTCACCAAAACGCCATTGATTCCGGTATGCGAATTAATTAATGCCGTAAAATCAGGTTTTAAATTGGCTAACTCAAGCGCACTTTTAATTTCAATCAGGATAATTTTATTTTTAGGGCTGTATCTTTTATTTACAATTTCAGAAATTCCAAGTGCGTCCAGCATTTTTTGAGGCACTTCAGTTTCTTCAGTATCGTAAACAGGAAACTGCATTTTGATTTTATTGGCTGCTTTTTCAATAAACAGTTCAATATTGTCACAATTGATAAAGGTTATATTGTCAAAAGTGGTTGTATCGAAAATGATTTTTGACGAAGCCAATGTAGCATGACCGCATAATGGAATTTCAATCTTTGGCGTAAAAAACCGGATGCTATACCTATTGTCCGTGATGTGTTTTACAAATGCAGTTTCGGAAAAACCAATTTCTGATGCAATTTTCTGCATTGTGTCAATGTCTAAATTATTGTCAGGAAAACAAACCGAGGCAGGGTTTCCTTTAAATTTTTCGTTTGTAAAAGAGTCTACAAAATACGTTTTCATTTTTTATTTCTTTGAGTTTATGATTGGTTTATCCACCAAGCATTTGTTTTCGAGCAATTAGAATCGAATAATCCGCCTATTTGAGATAAACAATAGTTACGATTTTTGGCTTTAGCTTCTTGAATAAAGCGTTCAGCCGGTTCAGTCCAAGTATGTTGGGCTAAAGCAAATCCAGCCCAATGTACCGGCATCATGTTTTTTACACTAGCATCAATGGAAGCTTGAATGCTTTCCTCAGGATACATATGAATTTGGTGCCAGTTTTCATTGTATTGACCACACTCCATAAAAGCAAAATTAAATGGACCTAAGCGTCTGCCTATTTCTTTGAAATGTTCACCATAACCGCTGTCACCACTAAACCAGATATTTTCTTTGGAAGTTTTTAATGCCCAGCCACCCCAAAGTGATTTGGCTCTATCGGTCAATCCTCTGCCCGAAAAATGTCGGGTGGGAGTGAAGGTGATTTGGATTCCGTCAAATGGAATTTTGTCCCACCAATTGAATTCGGTGATTGTGTTTTCGGGAATTCCCCAAGAAACCAAATGTCTTTTTACTCCCAGAGCTACATAAAATTGTTTGGTTTTGCTTTTGAGTTTCTGAATACTGTCATAATCCAAATGATCGTAATGATCGTGGGAAAGTAAGACTAAATCTATTTCTGGAAATTCATCTATGAGGTCTAATGTGTTTTGGCTAAATCTTTGAATTGCAAAAGGTGCAATAGGTGCCGCATTGGAACCAAACATAGGGTCGATCAGAATTGTTTTGTTGTCTAACCGCATCAATATTGCTGAATGCCCATACCAAATGCTTCGCATCGATGGATAAGGTTCAAGAAATTGTTCTTTATTGAATGGAATAATTGATAAGGGTTTCTGAGGTTCTCGAGCTTCTTTTTTACAAAATTGTTTGTATAATAATTTTGGTAAGGTTTGAATGCTGATATTCATTTTGGTCACTTCCAAATTTTCGAAGATTTTCCCATTCCAATATTTTGATTTTGAATATTTTTCAATGTCGGATTTTTTAGGTTTTGCACCAAATTGTTTTCTCATTGTATGTAAATTGAGTCATTGTTATTTTATAGAATATTTTTTACTTTTTTTTATTGCTGTCCGATAGGTAGATTTGCAATCAGAGTCCACAACAGTGAATAATAATAATATATAATTAGAAAAAGAAACCAATCCTTTGCGGACACGAATTGCAAATCCGCGTTATTGGGTAATCACTTTTATTACCGACTTTTTAATCGCTTGTATAAACAGGTCAGAAGGTTTGCCTGTCAAAAAAGAATCCAGCGACACAATTAAGTTTTCTTTGTACCCAAACCTTATTGTTTGTTCTTCATAATCGTCTAAAACAAAAATTCTTACACTGCCGCTTTCCACATAATACACATTTGTATCAATACTGCCTTTCACTTTCAGAAATTCGTTTCTCTCGACAGTTATTGTCTTTTCCGAAAGGTTAATGATTTGTTTCATTGGGTGTTGTGTTGTGTTGTGTTGTGTTGTGAGGTTTGGGACTAAATTAAGCCCATTTTTCGGATCTGCCAAATCATCCCAAATACAAAACTAACTTTTTCAACAAACCCGCCGGTATGGAATTCTATACTCGAAAAATAACCCACATATAACCCTCTCAAAAGTTGTGAATAACTTTATGATGCTTTACATAGGAGCAGCTGTTGTAGGCTGTGCTTTATTTAGATACTTTAGACTTCTTAATGTTTAAAGCTTTCTGTTTTATCCATTGAATTGAAATATCAACAGGTTCTGTAATATTGCTGGAAGAAGTATTGTGACCTAATGTTGAAAACAAAGTATATTCGAAAGGTTTGCCTTGAACTTTAAATATATTTAGTTGCTCTATACATAATTTTACTGGAATCTGTATGTCTTTCTCACCAAAAAGCCAAAGTCCTGGAATTGAAAGTACATTCAAAGAAATTTTTGGATCAGTGGCTGTAAACTGATATCTGTCAGGATCATTTTTGATATGCTCACGAGCTTCTGCTTCTGTATGATTTTCCCAAAAATTATTATTTCCATTGGTATAAAACTGAAATCGAAGTTGTTCCAGGGTTGTAATTGTAGGGCAGCTAAATAAAACCATAAATTCAATTTGTGGATTTTTACTTGCAGCGATTGGGATTATCCATCCTGCCTGGCTGAAGCCAACTAATCCAATAGGTGTTTTTTTGTTTTTCAAATAGTTTCGAAATGTTTTTACTGCCGCAGCTGCATCTTGAGACAATAAATTAAGATTGGCAGTGTCAATATTATTCGTGCCAACAGATGGTCCTGCATATACACCGCCTGATTCTCCAACTCCACGTTTATCATATGTCAATACAGCAATACCTTCTTTAGCAAGACGTTTAGCGAACTCCATTTCTCTTTTTACAGGATCAGACCCATGAACAATTACAACTGCTGCAAATGTTTTTTTAGGCGTTAAAATCGAGCCTGCAAGAGTGACTCCTTGACTTTCAAACTTTATATCTTGAGTGGTAAAGTCGGACGATTGAGAAAATACCATTTCTGGTAAAATTATTAGTAATAACCAAAGAAATAAGTTAATGTTCATTTTGGTTTAATTTAAAAAATGTTTTGAATTGTCTTGGTCTTCGTTAGCATTGCCTACAACGTCCCGCTGGTATGAAATTCTATACTCGAAAAATAACCCACATATAACCCTCTCAAAAGTTGTGAATAACTTTATGATGCTTTACATAGGAGTAGCTGTTAGTGGCTGGCTCTTTTGATGTTACTTGTGAACGTTTGCTCGTTTTTTTTATTTCTGCCCATTGAAACTAATGAATCTTTTTTGTTTAAGTCGCAAATACTGTTTACAAGGATTTTGTTTTCAGCAAAAATTATTGTTATCTGCTCACCCCAACTTCCGGAAGTAAATTTCGGATTTGTGTTAGCTGTCAAATATTTATTAGTTTTTTGATTTATTATCCATCCTAGTTCTTTTGCTGTTTCGTCTACAACTTTATAAATTTCGTCAATGCTCAGTTTTGTTTCGACTATTTTAAAACTTAGTCTTTTCTTTTGCAATAGATAAAACAAAAAAGAAAGTATAATTGGAATTATAAACACATAAATATCGCCGTCTTTACTAGGTCTTTCTTTTTCATTTATAATGTCTATAATTTTAAAAGCTGTAAAACAAATCGGAATAATTAGAGCAAATATAACAACCCAAAAATGATTGATTTTATTCCAAAAACTCAATTGTAATTCGTTTTCTTCAATACACTTTTTTATAATTTGATTATTCATTTTTTAAAGTTGTAATTCGCAATTTAGATGTGAGGTTGCCACTAACTAGTATATATGCGAAATAAACTTTCGCCTATCTACCCAACAGGCAGATGTATATACGAAGTTTTGTTTCGTTTTTTTGTTTTTCAAAAATAGCAAAAAAAAGATTACAAATCGTCAAAAGGACTTTTGATTTACATAATATGAAAGTTCCTTTATTCCTCATTCTGCTTAGGATAGTAACGGAAAGCCCGCAAGGGAAGAGCCCTTAAAAAAACATAAACCCAAAACGAGCTTCCTCCGGGCGCTGTTTTGAGTTTTGTTTTTTTGGGCAATGACCGCAGACTTGCAGTGGATAGCCTGATTAGGCAGCCTAATAAGTTTTAAAAATCTAATACCGAAGTTTCAATTTATACTTTGCTTTTTTTGCTTCTTTTTTGATTTTTTTGGATAATATTTTAAGTAAAGGAAGTCATTGATTAATATAGCCAGAGAGGAACTATTTTTTCTGTTTTATTTCATGGATATCTCTTTTTAGTTCCAGAAACATCTCTTTGACAGTATCGGATTCTGTGGTCAGGAGTTTAGCGTCATCTCTTCCAATATGGCATACATATTCCCAAATCTCCAAAATATCGGAAAGCTTGATTTCGTATGGACTGTAAATAATATTATCCGAAACGACAGTTAGCGAATCATCATTTTTATTGCCGAGCCGTTTATAGGTGATCCCTTCGCTGGAGGTAATGAGTATATAGGTTTTGTTTTGTTTTATTTCTCCCAGATTGTCCACATATTTTCCTATCACAAAGGATTTATTGGTGTGCGGCGGCATAGAATCGCCGTTAATTGGGAAAGCCCTCATTTTGCCGAAGCCTAAAAACGGCAGTGCTATCTGCTGCAGGTTTTCTATATATTCAGCATCGGCATAACCGCTTAGGTAACCAGCTTGAGCTTTGTGCGGGATAATTTCGATGAGATTGTTTCCGTCCGAGTCAACGGTTATGGGTAAAATAATTCGGTTGTCCTCTAACTGCATTAAATTAGTAATAGAGATTTTTCGTAAATCGACCGTTAAAAGCAAATCGATACTGATATGATAATACCGTGAAATAATTACCAGCGTTTCGGCAGGCGGTGTGTTTTTTCCGTACTCATATTTCTTGTAGCGGTCAAGGGGCAGAGCCATTCCGTCTGCGACTTCCTGCTGCGAGAGATTCCGCTTGCTTCTCAGCCATTTAAGATTGTCAGAAATATATAACATATGTTAAAGGGATTTTAAGTCACTACAAATATAGGGTTTAAAGTGATTTAACGTCCTAATTTTGTAAAAATATTTTAATGTAACCCGTTGGATGCAATTATTTTCAACACATAGAAACATAGATTTTGTAAACTTAAAAGTAGGCGTTTCACTTATTTAAAATACACATAGTTCTATGTGAAAGAAATGTATTTCTTTTTTTGCGATCTTTTTATGCCTAAAATCTATGTTTCTATGTGTTAAATAAAATTTTATGTATTACATCCAACGGATTAATGACTAAAGTTAATAGGGGAGTTACAAGAATAGGAATAATATTCACGTTAGATACTATATGAAAAAGCAGGAATATGCCATTGTAGATATAGAAACTACAGGAGGCAATGCCAGAGGGAGCCGTATTACAGAAATAGCGATTGTTATTCATGACGGAACTAAGGTTATTGACCGTTGGGAAACGCTTGTGAATCCGCAGCAGGAAATACCGCTCCCTATTTTTGCACTGACAGGAATTGATAACGAAATGGTATGCAATGCTCCAATTTTTGACGAGGTTTCCGAAAAAGTTCTGAACATGCTTACCGACCGAATTTTTGTGGCGCATAATGTCAACTTTGATTATTCTTTTGTTCGTCATCAATTGGAAAAATCAGGTTTTAAATGGACTGCCAGAAAATTATGTACCGTTCGCGCAGCAAGAAAAATTAAGCCGGGATTGGGGTCTTACAGTCTAGGAAACCTTTGCAGTTCGTTAGGCATAAATATAGAAAACCGTCACCGTGCCGGTGGTGATGCAGATGCGACTGCTATATTATTTTCCAAACTGCTGGAATGGGACAATGAAAGAGAAATGGATAAAATGATTAAGAAAACTTCACAGGATCAGCGCCTGCCTCCTAATCTGCCTCCACAGGATTTTGAACAGTTGCCTGAAAAAATTGGAGTGTATTATTTTTATAATCAGTTGAACAAGGTAATCTATGTTGGTAAAGCGGTTAACTTAAAAAAACGTGTGGCTTCTCATTTCAGCGGTCATAATGTAAATGCGCAAAGACAGCATTTCTTAAAGGATATTTACGGAATTTCCTTTGAAGTCTGCGCTACCGAACTGATGGCGCTACTGTTGGAATGTGATGAAATTAAGAAGCTTTGGCCTGCTTATAACAGAGCATTAAAACGTTTTGAATCTAAATATGGACTGTATGAATATGAAGCCCGCAACGGATACAAATATCTGGCAATTGGAAAACTGACCAAATTTCAAAAATGTATTCAGGAATTCAACAGCCAATTTAGCGGCATAGCTGTACTGCAGAGTCTTGCTCAGCAGTTTAAAATTGATTACCGTTTCTGTCAATACGGTATTTCGGCTACAGGAGAGTTTTTCCAAAAAAAAGATGTAACAGATTTGCCCGATGTAACCGATCACAATGAGAAAATCGATAATGCCATTGCTTTTCTGTTGGGCAGCAGGACAAGTTTTGCTATCATAGACAAAGGAAATTCTATAGAAGAACGGAGCTGTATTTGGGTTGAAAACGGTCATTTTTATGGAATGGGCTATATTCCGTCAGATGATGGATTTACTGAATTTTCGGAAATTAAAGATTACATTACGCCTTACAGGAGCAATCAGTACATCATGCATCTCATTTATGCGTATACGGAGAAATATCCAGAAAAGGTGAAACGTTTTCAAACGAATTAATCATAAAAAATAAAAGCCAATACGTATGATTCTCTTTGACGACACCGAAATGTTCACATCAGGTACAGCCGGCAAAAAAATATTTGACGTACCTGATGCAGACCTGATGCTGATTGACAGTTTTTTTACGAAAGATGAATCAGACAGCTATTACAATATTTTATTAAACAACACATCATGGCGTGAATACGACATGCCCATGTATGATAAAATAGTTACGGCTCCGCGGATGGTTGCTTGGTATGATGAAAGTGACAGCACTTTGGGCAAGTCTAATTGGCCAAAGGAATTAAGAACTATTAAAACCAGAGTTGAAAATGAAACAAAAATAAGCTTCAATGCTGTTTTACTAAATTTATACAGAAATGGAAAGGATGGAGTTTCTTGGCACAGCGACAAGACTCGTAGTGAGAATAAAGATATGAATATTGCATCGGTTACATTTGGCGAAACCCGAATGTTTCGGCTGCGTCATAAACTTCTAAAACATCTCCCGCAGATTGAAATTCCCTTACATCATGGTTCTTTCTTGTTAATGGCAGGAAAAACGAATAGTTTTTGGGAACACCAAGTGCCTAAAACAGCCAGAGAGGTGCTCCCAAGGATTAATCTCACTTTTAGGCAAGTGAGGATATAATTCTATATTCATTAGGTGTACTGCCAACATGCTGTTTGAAAAAACGAGTGAAATGCTGCGGATATTTAAACCCTAATTCATAAGCTACTTCATTAATAGTTTTTGAAGAATCAAATATTTTGTTTTTGGCGGCATCAATAATTTTATTTTGAATGTATTCCTGAGCCGATTTTCCCGTTTCTTTTTTAATTAAGTCACCAAAATAATTGGGAGATAAATTAAGTTCTCCGGCATAATAGGCAACAGAAGGCAGTCCTATGATATTAGGTTTGTCTGAAGAAAAATAACTGTTTAGCAATTCTTCAAACTTTTCGACAATTCCTTTGTTGGTAGTATCTCTGGTAATAAATTGGCGGTCATAAAATCTTTCGCAATAATTCAAAAACAGCTCAATATTTGAAGCAATAAGTTTTTTGCTGTGCTTATCTATAGATTGCTTTAATTCAGTTTCAATTTTAGAAAAGCAGTCGAAAACAAGCTGTTTTTCTTTTTCTGACAAATGCAGTGCTTCACTGGTGTTATAACTGAAAAAACTGTATTCATTAATACTTTCTGCTAACGATGTACCGCGAATTAAATCAGGGTGAAAGACCAATCCATGTCCTGCAGGCTGATAGTAGTCGGTTTTGTTTTCAACATCAATTGCCTGACCAGGTGAAATAAACACTAAGGTTCCTTCCTGATAATCGTAATAATTACGGCCGTATTTTAAATCACCGCAATTCACTTGCTTTAAAAATATGCAGTAAAGTCCAAAGTTCATTTTAGAACCGGTTCTTTTCTTTGCTTTTGAAAAATCAATAACACTAACTAATGGGTGTAAAGTTTCATGATTGTTAAAAGTATCGTATTCACTAATGGTTTCAAAGTTAAATACCTTATCCATGTCTTTATTGTTTGTAAAACAAATTTAAGTATTTAAGTATAGGTATAACAGTAATTTGTTACTAATCAGTAATCTTGGTAGGAGATTCAGTAATCCGTATACCAATGCCGTCATATTTTGTTTGGAAATTTGTATTAACCAGTTGGGTGTAATTCATAAAATTTTCATTTAACACATAGAAACATAGATTTTACTTTAAAAAAGAGTGCAAAAAAGAAATACATTTCTTTCACATAGTGAGCTGTGTGTCTTTTAAAAAAGTGAAACGCCTATTTTTGAGCTTATAAAATCTATGTTTCTATGTGTTGAAAATACATTACGCCAACGTTTGTATTAATAAAATTATTAGAAACTTTAATTACAAAATTACTATGTACAATGTAAAATTAAACAATGGTGTTGAAATGCCAATTTTAGGTTTTGGCGTATTCCAAATGCAGGATTTAGCAGAATGTGAGCAGGCTGTCGTAGATGCAATTGAAACAGGTTACAGGTTAATTGATACGGCAGCTTCTTATATGAATGAACAAGCTGTCGGGAATGCTGTTAAAAGAAGCGGTATTGCAAGAGAAGAACTTTTTATTACAACCAAACTCTGGGTAAGTGATGCGGGTTATGAAAACACAAAAAAAGCTTTTCAAAAATCTTTGGATTTACTGCAGTTAGATTATCTGGATTTATATTTAATACATCAGCCTTATGGTGATATTTATGGTTCTTGGCGAGCCATGCAGGAGTTGTATCATGAAGGAAAAGTTAAGGCGATTGGTGTTTCTAATTTTCATCCCGACAGAGTGATGGATCTAGTAGTCAATACTGGTTTTACTCCTGCAGTAAACCAAATTGAAACTCACCCTTTTCACCAGCAAAATGATTCACAAAAATTTCTTAAGGAAAACAACATACAAATTGAATCTTGGGGGCCTTTTGCAGAAGGAAAGAATGGTATTTTCAGAAATGAAATTCTAACGGCAATTGCCCAAAAACATGATAAATCTACAGCACAAGTCGTCTTGAGATGGTTAACTCAAAGGGGAGTAGCAGCTATTCCAAAATCAGTTCGTAAAGAAAGAATGGCAGAGAATTTCAATATTTTTGATTTTGAATTAGCACAAGAAGATATGAGTGCTATTCAAACTTTAGATACTAATGCAAGCTTGTTTTTTGATCACAGAGATCCTAATATGGTAAAATGGCTCAGCGAACGTAAATTAAGCAGATAAATTATAAAATAAAAATAGTTCAAAATGGATAGGCGATCAATATTAAAAACAGCAAGTTTAGCATTAGCAGGAAGCGCATTGCTGCCATTTCGCTCTCTTGCCCAATCTGGCATTCAGGAAAACTCAGAAGAAAAAAATAAATTTCCATTATTTACATCCGATAAACGAAAACTGGGTAATTTAGAAGTTTCCAGCATTGGCATTGGTGTGCAGAATATGAGCCGTACCTATCAGACCACAATTCCTTCACGACCTGAAATGCACCGAATCATTCGCACAGCTTTTGATAATGGCGTTACTTTTTTTGATGCTGCAGAAGCCTATGGACCTTTTGAGGTAGAAAAAATTCTTGGCGAAGGTGTTCAGTCTTTCCGTGATAAGATTGTTATTGCTACAAAATTCGGGTGGAATATTGATCAGGAAACTGGAAAGCGGTTATCGGGTTTAAACAGCCGTCCTGAACATATTAAAGTAGTGGTTGAAGGAATGCTAAAACGTCTTCGCACTGACCGAATTGATTTGTTGTATCAACATCGAGTAGATCCAAATGTACCGATTGAAGATGTAGCTGGCGCAATCCAGGATTTGATAAAAGAAGGAAAGCTGCTTCATTACGGACTCAGTGAGCCTGGTCTGGAAACGGTAAGGCGCGCGTACGCTATTCATCCGATAACTGCCATTCAAAATGAATATTCATTATTGTGGCGCGGTCCTGAAAAAGGAATTCTTCCTTTATGTGAAGAACTTGGCATTGGTTTTGTGCCATGGAGTCCGCTTGGTGTTGGTTTTTTAACAGGATCTATTGACAGCAATACACGATTTGCATCTGGTGATATTCGTGGTATGGAATCAAGATTTTCACCTGAAAACCTTCCGGCCAATATGGCTCTGGTCGATTTAATCAAGAAATGGAGTGAGCTGAAAAAAGCTGCACCAGCCCAAATTTCTTTGGCTTGGCTTCTTGCGCAAAAACCTTGGATTGTACCAATTCCAGGGACGACTCAAATGGCACACATGCTAGAAAATACAGGAGCTTTTCAAATAAAATTTACGGCAAATGAACTGCAGGAATTCAATGCAGGATTAAATGGGATTAAAATTTTAGGTGAAAGATTGCCTGCTGGAGTACTGGCTTTCTCTGATGTTGAAGCCCCGGAAAAAAAGAAGTAATTTTGATTATTAAAAATTAAGAAAATGGAAAAAAGGATTTTAGGAAATAACGGACTTGAAGTGTCTGCTATAGGACTGGGCTGTATGGGATTAAGCTTTGCTTACGGTCCTGCAATGGACAAAGCGGAAGCGATAAAATTAATTAGAGAAGCCTACGAACAGGGAATTACATTTTTTGATACCGCTGAAGCTTACGGTATTGCGAATGAGGAATTGGTGGGCGAAGCCCTAAATCCGTTTCGGAAAGAAGTTGTTATCGCTACTAAATTTGGCTTTAAAGACGGAAACGCCACTAACGGACAAGACAGCCGGCCAGAAAACATTAGAGCAGTCGCTGAAGAATCTTTAAGAAGGCTAAAAACAGATGTTATTGATTTATTTTATCAGCATAGAGTTGACCCGAATGTTCCTATGGAAGATGTAGCAGGAACTGTTAAAGATCTTATTAAAGAGGGAAAAGTAAAACACTTCGGACTATCAGAAGCAGGTGTGGAGTCTATTAGGAAAGCACATGCAGTACAGCCTGTTACGGCTTTACAAAGTGAATATTCTATTTGGTGGCGGGAACCAGAATTGGAAATATTACCAACACTTGAAGAGTTAGGAATTGGTTTTGTTCCTTTTAGTCCATTAGGCAGAGGATTTTTAACTGGCGCAATCACTGAAAATACAAAATTTGACAGTACAGATTTTAGAAATACTTTACCTAGATTTAGTGAAGAAAACAGAACGGCAAATCAAAAACTGATTGATTTACTGGGCGCAATAGCTTCTCAAAAAGAGGCAGCTCCTGCGCAAATTGCATTAGGATGGCTATTGGCACAGAAACCATGGATAGCACCAATTCCTGGTACAACAAAATCACACCGCTTGACCGAAAATATTGGAGGAGTATCCATTCATTTAACAGCAGCTGATATAAAAAAAATTGACGATGCTTTTGCTCAAACTACAATACACGGAGACCGCTATCCCGCTCATTTGCAAAAAGCGGTAGGAAAATAAAAAAAGGAACCATAAAAAACATTTTTTATGGTTCCTTTTTTTTAATCTTTTGCAATCTGCCTAAAGTTTAAGCGGATTAAGATCGATGCAGTACATTTGATTTATTTATTTGATGTTTTGATTGTTATGCTGGATTCAGCTAGACCGGTTGAACTGGCTTTTAGGGTAATAGTGCCTTTTTTATGGGTACTTTTAATAATAACCTGCGCACGTCCATTCCATGCTTTACATTTATTTCCAGCATATTGATCGATATCTTTTATGTTTGCATTTCCCACACCGGCAATAGTTCCCTCGCCCTGTATATCAAACTGCAGTTTATTTGTGGCATTGGGTACAGTATTTCCGTTTTTATCAATTATTTCAACGGTTACATAAGATAAATCCTGACCATTTGCCATTATGGTTTTACGGTCAGCAGTAAGTTTAATTGTAACTGGATTATCGGTTGTTTTCAGTGTTTTGAATTCCATTTCCTTACCATTAATTATACCGGAAGCTCTCAATGTTCCTGGAGAATATGGAACTGCAAATTTAGCCTTAAACTGCTGTTCTTGGCTTGTTTTTTCTTGACCGATGAGTTTGTCATTTAAATACAGTCTGACTTCAGGATATTTGGAATACACTTCTACTTCAACATTTTTATGTTCAAAACCAGGCCAGTTCCAGCTTTCCCATGTGGGCCAGACTGACCACATTGTTTCTTTAATCTCCAAATTTTCTGCATTCGGTTCACGAACCGCCATGTATAATTTTTCATTTTCGTTGTACAGCATGCTTCTATAATGTGATATCGGTTTTCTCCATCCTGTTAAATCAACATCACCGCAATATGCACCATGCCACGGAAACAATTCCCCCTCCCAGTGTTCTCCTGATTTTTCACCATTATAAAACCAGCGCCCAATACCAGACTCGCCTAAATAATCCAAAGCTGTCCATACAAAATCGCCAATGATATAATTGTTTTGCTGTACCAGTTTCCAGTTATCAAAGGCATCTCTTGGATAGGATTCTGTTTGTACAATCACGCGCGAAGGAACTCTGGTATGATCTGATTGAGCATGGTGCAGCTGATAATTATAACCGCCAATATCCTGAGCGGCAAATAAAGGATCAAATATCTCCCAATCCTTATCCCAAGTAGTCATTGCAGAAGTTATAGGGCGGGTAGTATCTATTTTTCGGATACATGCTGCCATCATCTTAGCCGTTTGAACAGCATCTGGATTCTTTCTTTCAATTATTTCATTTCCTATGCTCCAGATAATAATGGAGGGATGGTTGCGGTCTCTTAGTATCATTGATTCCAGATCACGCTGCCACCAGTCATTAAAAATTGATGCATAGTCATGAGCTGTTTTACTTTCTTTCCACCCATCAAATGACTCATCTATTATTAATATGCCTAATCTGTCGCAGGCATTCAAAAAAGCTTCAGAAGGAGGGTTATGAGAAGTTCTTATTGCATTGAATCCAGCAGATTTCATCATTTCGGCTTTTCTTTCTTCGGCTCTGTCATAAGCGGCGGCTCCCAAGATTCCATTATCGTGATGTACGCAGCCTCCGTTAAGTTTTATAGTTTTTCCGTTGAGCTGAAAACCATTCTCGACGGTAAATTTTATTGAGCGTATACCAAAGGTTGTGGCTGTTTGGTCAATTAGTTTATTTTCTTTCAGAATTTGTATCTGAGCTTTATATAGATGCGGTTTTTCTAAATCCCAAAGCTGTGGTTTTGAAACCACAATCATTTGTTCTATTTCTTTTTCACTGCCGGCTTCAAGATCAACTTTTAATTCAGCATTTCCTGATTTTCGGGTTTTATCATCAAATAACTGTGTGTTAAGTATAAACTGCTGTGCAGTATTTGATTCATTCTTAATTTTTATTTTTACTGACACCGTTGCTTTTTCGGCAGTTATTTCTGGAGCAGTAATTCCAACACCGTGATGTGCAATGTGCAGTTCATCTGTAACCATCATCCAGACATGGCGGTAGATTCCCGAACCGCTATACCATCGGCAATTTTGCTGCTGAGAATTATCAACTTTGACCGAAATAATATTTTCTTTAGAAAAATCCAAATAAGGAGTAAGGTCATATATGAAAGAGGAATAACCGTAGGGATATATGCCAAGGGATTTTCCGTTGATAAAAACCTCCGAATTCATATATACACCTTCAAAATATATTGAAACCTGTTTTCCTTTTAGCGAAGCCGGAATATTGAATGTTTTGCGGTACCATCCTATTCCTGCCGGAAAGTAGCCACCCGCACCACGGGTTGGATTGTCACTGTTTATCTTTCCCTCTATACTCCAATCATGTGGCAAATCCAGCGACCGCCAAGTTTTATCATCGAAATTTAGATTTTTTGCTTGAGGCACATCGCCTAATAAAAATTTCCAATTATCATCAAAAAGTAATTTTTGCTGTTTGTTTTCCTGCGCTGTAAGATTAATCGAGAAGTAAAGAAGCAGGAATGATAAGAATTTTAAAGTAGTTGGCATTTGGCAAAGTTAGGATTGTTGAACTAAGTTTTTTATCTCAAAAATATTAAGTGTCAAATATACACTTTTAAAATAAAAACAAGATAGTTTTTAAAGATAATCTTAGTTTAGCTGTTCGGTGCTTTTCATTCTTAAACAATGTTCAGTCCCTAAATACAGCGGGTTTCCATGCTTTTCAGACCAAAAACCATCCAAAAAGTCTTTGGTTATGCATCTATAAACGGCGACTCCTTTATACGTTTTGTTATCTTCTCCTTTATAACTGAAATTGATTACCAGAATATTGTCTTTAAAGAAACCGTAGCCTTTTTGTTCGTCTGTGTTGTTAATAATCCATTTAGCTATAATTCGGTTATTTTTATCTAAGGATAAATTCAAAATACCTTTGTAGGCCACTTCATGGTTATCATCTTGATTTCTTCCGGAAATTGAATAATCACCAATTAAATCTTGTATAATCATTTTTTTCGATACAAAAATTAGCACCCAGTGTTTACTGGAATTAGCAGATTATGACGTACCAATAAAGTATAAATCTGAACAAAAAAACAAATTTTTAGCTATATATCCCAATTGAAGGATATTATTTTGTTAATCTGCAATACGATCTTTTTTAAAGAACACATTAAACCTGCGGTTGAAACAAAGGTATAAAATTCATTTGATAGAGAAAGGTGGTGTTTTATATTTCAAGGTGGCTCTGAGGTACAAATTTCAAGCCATTTTCTTCAAGATTTGAAGAAATCAGCACATTTTAACGTTAATTCTATAAGATAAATTTCGAAAATATTCAAAAATGCAGTTTGATGTCCTGTGAGGTCAAAACGTTAAAAAGCCTCAATTCTGTGAAATATTTTATGGTTTGAACTCCTTATCTTCTGCCAAAATTTAGAAACCTTAAATGTTATTTATAGTATTCTTAAATAATCCACATTCTACAGTATAGGTATAGTAACGTTTTTTGCTTTATTATATTTATGTTTCTAAGTCAGTTGTTTCATTTATTCTTTAAAAACTCACAAAATATTCAATTTAAGATAATATAGTATTTGGTTAGGATAAAATATGGTTGTCAAAATTATAATAATTGCCTTTAAATTTACATATATTAAAAATGTAAAAAAGACACTCATTGAATATTAGAGGATAAATCTTAATTTTAGCATAAGAGGTTTTAAGAACAAATAAAATAAAAAATAAAGACTGCAAGTTTTTTTAAATATCGAAAATTAATTAATTATGAAATTACACAAGCTTTTTATATGTGCAATGTTAGGTTTTGGTTCTTTGAATACAGCATCCGTTTGGGCACAAGATGGCGACCAGATTTTAGATGGTATTGGAGAAACCGGACTAATTGCCCGTTATGTGTTTGATGGTGATGTAAAGGATTGGTCGCGAAATAATCTGCACGGTAATATTGCGGGATCTAATAGTATGTTTATAAATGACGATCAATTTGGTAAAGTACTTTCTTTATCAACAGAAAGTAAAGCTTTTGTTTCAATTCCCGGAGATGCATTTGCAGGAGAAGAATCGCTTAGTATATCCGGATGGATTTATTTGCGTTCGGCACAAAGAGGCCAGCGTTTTTTTGATTTTGGAAAAAGCACTAAATCACATTTTTTTGTTGCTCCAACGGGGACTAAGGAAAATGAAGGCTGTCATACTGAAATTACTGTGCTATCTGGAAAAAAGTACAAAGCAGATTCACCAGCTTTAGAAACTAATAAATGGAATCACTTTGCGGTTGTTATAAATATTCCTTCTAAATCTTTAAGCATTTACGTTAATGGTGTTCTTGTAAGCACAATTAAAAATGCAGAACTTGAACTTGAACAATTATTTGACGCTAATTCGGGTAAAAATAACATGTTGTATATAGGTAAATCAATTTTGGCAGAGGATCCGTATCTTAATGCGAAATTGCATGATTTTAGAATCTATAGAATTCCTTTAACTGAAAAAGAAATTGGAAAGATTTATCATAATTCTTTGAAAGACGAAGAAATTGAGGAAGAAGAGACTGAAGTGCCGATAGGTGATCTGCCAAAGTTTTCCAAAACCGTTCCTCAGCTGTATAATCAATACCTAACCAGTGTGTCAGACGTTAATGTAGAGACGGTTATTGGGAGTCTCCCGAGATTACCGTACTATATAAAAGGGAGGTACCAAAACGGAATTGCAGGTCCTGATGTGCGGGTGATCTGGCCAGCTCCAACAGATAATAGTTCCGTACTTAAGGCCGGACAGTATACAATAATCGGAATGGTTTCAGGTACAGATTTAAAACCCAAGGCTATTGTCACAGTAAAAGATGCAAAAGAATCTGCAACACCACAACTTAAGCTGAAAGTTTTCAGTTTGGATGAAGTATCATTGAACTCAGATCTTCATGGCCACAATACAAAAATTATTGAGAATCGTGATAAGTTCATAAAAACCCTTGTCAAGACAAATCCGGATTCTTTCCTTTATATGTTTCGGAATACTTTTGGTCAAGAACAGCCCGAAGGTGCAGAAGCTCTAGGGGTTTGGGATACTCAGGATACTAAATTGCGGGGACATGCAACTGGGCATTATTTGACAGCAATTGCTCAGGCTTATGCGAGTACTGGATATGACAAAGATTTGCATGCTAATTTTGCTAATAAGATGGAGTATATGGTCAATACGCTTTATCAATTGGCACAAATGTCTGGACAGCCACAAACAGCTGGAGGTGCTTATGTGTCAGATCCGACGGCAGTTCCTAAAGGACCAGGAAAAACAGATTATGACTCGGATTTGAGTAAAGAAGGCATTCGTACCGATTGTTGGAATTGGGGCAAAGGTTTCATTAGTGCTTATCCGCCAGATCAGTTTATAATGCTGGAAAAGGGCGCAACCTATGGAGGACAGAAAACTCAAATTTGGGCACCTTATTATACTTTGCATAAAATTCTTGCCGGACTAATGGATGTTTATGAAGTGAGCGGTAATAAAAAGGCACTTGAAACGGCCAAAGGTATGGGAGATTGGGTTTACGCAAGAATGAAACAATTGCCAAATGAGACACTTATTAGTATGTGGAACAGATATATTGCTGGAGAATTTGGCGGCATGAATGAAGCTATGGCACGTCTTTACAGGATAACAAATGAGCATCGCTATCTTGAAGCAGCGCAATTATTTGACAATATCAAAGTGTTTTACGGAGATGCTAAACATTCAAACGGGCTGGCTAAAAATGTAGATACTTTCCGAGGGCTGCATGCTAACCAGCATATACCTCAAATTATGGGTGCGCTAGAAATGTATCATGATTCTAATGCTCCCGAATATTACCGCATAGCTGACAATTTTTGGGTTAAAACCACAAATGATTATATGTACAGCATTGGAGGAGTTGCTGGAGCAAGTAGTCCTGCAAATGCTGAATGTTTTATCAGCCAGCCCGCTACAATTTATGAAAATGGTTTCTCAGCTGGCGGGCAAAATGAAACTTGTGCAACTTATAATATGCTGAAATTGACCAGTAATTTGTTTCTTTATGAGCAGCGCGGGGAATTAATGGATTACTATGAGCGTGGGCTGTATAATCATATACTTGCTTCTGTGGCAGAAAATACTGCTGCGAATACGTATCACGTGCCATTGCGTCCGGGTTCAATAAAACAGTTTGGTAATGCAAAAATGAATGGTTTTACGTGCTGCAATGGAACGGCTTTAGAAAGCAGTACAAAATTCCAGAATTCAATTTATTTTAAAAGTATTGATAACCAGTCTTTATATGTAAATCTGTATGTGCCTTCCACATTAAAATGGACTGAAAAGAATGTAACTATCGAGCAAAAAACTTCTTTCCCAAATGAAGACCATACGCTATTAACTATTAAAGGCGAAGGGAAATTTGATATTAATGTACGTGTGCCAAATTGGGCGGCTAAAGGTTTTTTCGTAAAAATAAACGGTAAGGATGTAAAAGTAAAGGCTGTACCGGGAAGCTACCTTACTTTAAGCCGAAAATGGAAAGACGGAGATACAATTGAACTGCGTATGCCATTTCAATTTCATTTAGACCCAGTTATGGATCAGCAAAATATTGCCAGTTTATTTTATGGACCTATTTTGCTGGCGGCTCAAGAATCTGAGCCACTCAAGGAATGGCGAAAAGTAACATTAGATGCCAAAGATATAAGCAAATCGATAAAGGGTGATGCTGAGAAACTGCAATTTGTTATCGATGGAGTTGTGTTTAAGCCTTTTTATAACACTTATGGACGCCATTCGGTTTATTTGGATGTTACGCTAAAATAGTTCTGAAATGAAGCTTGATTATTATAAATTAAAGAAAATCTAAGTTTAAAGAATAAGTAAATTAAATATAAAACTCTTGAAGTTTTCAATTGATTTTAAATAAAAACTAACAAATATAGAAATACAGCAATGATGGGAAATATAAAATATAGGATTGGTTTATTATTGTTTTTGGCAGGTACAATAAGTATTCAAGCGCAAGGATATTGGACTAAAATTGAAGAGAAGAAGCCTTCTCTGGGCATTGCAGAGGTTTATCAAAAATTTAGCACTCCAGTTTTTCAGTTAAAATTAGTAAAAGAATCACAAACAGTTGCAGGTTTACGGCCTAATGCAAATTTGAATTTTGATTTCACTCCCAGTGACAGACTAGAAATTAGAGACAAAGACGGTTTGTATCATTTAGGTGATATTAATTTAAGAATCCGCGAAGCAGATGCTAATTGGAAAAGCTATTCCACAGCAGCAAAACGCAGGGCTGTTACTCCTTTAGAAACTTCTCAAAAAATTCTAGCGGCAGCAGATTTAGCCAATACACTGCCTGCAGATATTCCGGTTACGATTAAAAGATATTATGAAACCAATGGAAATGATTTAATATTAAGATTTGTAATTACTAACAAAACACCTAATAATATTGAGATAGGAGCTTTAGGTATTCCTATGATATTCAATAATATTTTGGAAGGAAAATCACTTAATGAAACGCATGCCCAAAACGTGTTTTTCGATCCGTACATTGGAATGGATGCAGGGTATTTAGAGGTTAAAAGATTAAGCGGCGAAGGACCGGCATTAGTTGTTATGCCTGAAGAAAATATGGCTTTTGAAGCGTATCGTCCATTAAATGATGATCCAACACCAAGAAGCATCGTTTTTGAAGGATTTCATGAATGGATGGTATACAGTAAAGCATATGCTGATAACGAATGGAAAGGTGTAGAGCAATGGAATAAACCCACGTCATTAATTTTGAAAGCTAATGAATCTAAAAGTTTTGCTTTAAAAATGGCATTATCAGAAGGAATTGAAGATATCCAAAATACGCTTATAAAAGAGGAACTTCCTGTAGCTTCAAGCATTCCAGGGTATGTGATTCCTCAAGATATTAAATCGCAATTATTTTTAAACTATAAAAGTGATGTAAGCTCATTTGAGGTTGAGCCTAAAGGGGCGCTTCTGATAAAAGAAGACGGAAAAACGGCAAAAGGCCTTAGAAAATATACGGTGCATGGTGTAAAATGGGGGCGAGCACGATTAACTGTCAACTATAAAAATGGCATAAAACAGACTATAAATTATAAAGTTATCAAGCCTGAAACCGAAGTTATAAAGGATTTTGGCCATTTTTTAACAACAGCACAATGGTTTGATCAGCCAGATCCAATTTTCAAAAGAAACCCTTCAGTAATCAGTTACGATTATGAAACCAAAAAGCAACTGACTCAAGACAGCCGAGCTTGGGTTGCTGGTTTAAGTGATGAAGGCGGAGCCGGGGGATGGCTGGCGGCTATCATGAAACAGCATATCCAGCCAGATAAGGAAGAAATTATAAAATTAGAAAAATTTGTAGACCAGACGCTTTGGGGTAATATTCAGTATAGCGAAGGCAAAAACAAATATGGAGTTAAAAAAAGCGTATTTTATTATGAACCCGATTCTTTGCCAAAAGGGACTTACAGCAAAGACATAGATTATTCCTCATGGGCGGCCTGGAAACATAAAGATGCAAACGATCCGGGGAGATCATATAACTATCCGCACGTTGTAGCTGCTTATTGGACATTGTACCGATTAGCACGATATAATACAGGTTTAGTCAATAATAAATCTTGGGATTGGTATTTAAAGCAAGCTTACTATACATCGATAGCAATGACTGAACAAGCTCCTTATTATGCTCAGTTTGGTCAAATGGAGGGTTCTGTGTTTTTATTGATCTTAGAAGATTTGAAAAATGAAAACCTTACAGACATGGCATCAAGTTTGGAGTCAAAGATGAAAGAAAGAGCGAATCACTGGAAAGCTTTAGATTATCCTTTTGGAAGTGAGATGCCATGGGATTCTACCGGTCAGGAAGAAGTATATATGTGGTCTGATTATTTTGGTTATGAAGAAAAAGCAGATATTACTTTAAATGCTATTTTGGCTTACATGCCTACAATGCCACATTGGGCATATAATGGAAATGCGCGCAGATATTGGGATTTTTTATATGGAGGAAAATTATCAAGAGTAGAGCGTCAGATTCATCATTACGGGTCTTCATTAAATGCAATTCCGGTATTAAAGCAATATAGAAAAAAACCTGAGGATTTGTATCTGTTAAAAGTGGGGTATGGAGGTCTTTTAGGCGGGATTTCAAATATTACCGAAGACGGATTTGGTTCAGCGGCATTTCACTCCTATCCTACGGAGCTGCGAATTGACTACTTGTCTGGTGATTATGGTTCCGGTTTTTATGGTTATGCTGTCAATACAGCAACTTACATTACAAAGGATAACGATTTAGGATGGCTGGCCTTTGGAGGGAATGTCACTGTCAAAGGCGATTTAGTAGAAGTAAAATTGACAACTGCAGCAAAATCTAAAGTATTTATTGGCCCAAAACAATTGTGGTTAACATTAGATGCTGGCACTTTTGAAAAAGTAACTTATAATACTAAAACAGATGAGGTAGAGATTACCTTAAATAGTGAAAATGAATTTACTCCAAATGCCTATTTAAGAATTAACAAAGAGATCACCTTGCCTTATGCTAAAGTGCGAGGTGCTTACGAAATACCTTTGCAAAAGAAAAGTATTCAAATAAAATTACAGCAAAAATAATTCTTAGTGGTTTGAGAGTTATACTGAGACAAAGGCAATTTTAGTTTTAATTGCCTTTGTTATTTTTAAGAATAAAAATTGACCAAAAGGCTAGGGCTTTAAAAATTAATAACAAAATGATTAAAAAGAACACGTTATTCACCCGCTTTTTACTCTTTTTTATAGTAAGCAGTTATGCTCAGGAAAAAGTAAATGTTAACTTAGCTAATGCTGGAAATCCAATTTTGCCGGGTTATTTTGCAGATCCTACTATTAAAAAATTTGGGGATATTTATTATATCTATGCAACTACAGACAATGAAATGCTTGCATCAGGCGCACCAACAGTCTGGTATAGTAAAGATTTAAAAAACTGGTATAATTATACCATGGAAATTCCTTCATTTACCTCAAAGCCTATTACAAATTTTTGGGCACCAGATATCATAAAAGGAAATGATGGAAAATACTATCTGTATTTTGGCAACTGCGAAATAGGCTGTAATATTTATGGTTACGTATCAGATACACCAATTGGGCCATGGAAAAAATTAAACGGGAATGATGAGCCTGTTATTTCCAATGGATATCCAAGAGAAGGTTTCCCATCATTAGATGCACAGTTTTTTACAGATACTGATGGTAAAATATATGGCTATTGGGGAACTTGGGTGCACTACAATGGAGGTTATGCTGTGGGTGAGCTAAATACAGCCACGATGAAAGACATGGTGAATTCAAAAAATATTCCTTTGAGTCAGACTCCAAAACCATTCGAAGCGGCTTATATGATGAAAAAGGGCAGTAAGTATATCCTAATGTATTCTGGTGATTCCTGTCACGATGAAACGTATAATGTTAGATATTCCTATGGTAATACACCTTACGGCCCTTTTACAGAAGGGGCAAATAATCCAATTTTAAGCACATCTGAAGATAAAACAACACACGGTCCTGGACATCATTCAGTGCTGGAAGACGGAGATAATCATTACATCGTTTATCATAAGCATGACTATCCGATGACTCGTGGCGGTCTAGCAAGGCAAGTTTGTATTGATAAAATGATTTTTGAAAATGATTCTATCATAAAAACTGTAGTTCCTACTTCTAAGGGTATCGAAAACATTGTAAAATCAAATGTGCCGGAAAATATTGCTTTAAATTCAAGTGCAGCCGCATCATCTTATTATCATTTGCAATCATTAGAATACAATTATAAATACGAGCCTAATTTTGCTGTTGATAATAATAATGCAACAATGTGGAAAGCTGGCAGCAATACATTTCCGCAAGATTTAACAATAGATTTTGGAAGCATAAAAGAGATAAAAAGAGTAATGACCCAATTTGAATTTGCAAGCTACTACTATCAATACACATTGGAATATTCAGCAGATGGCAAAAACTGGAAAATGTATGCCGATAAGTCAAAAAATCATACTTCCGGCAGTCCTATGATTGATGATAGTGATATCTCTGCACGTTACTTAAAATTGACAGTATTGGGTACAGAAAAAACAGGGCTTTATGCTGCAGTCTGGAATATAAAAGCATATAGTTCTTTATTTGAGATTCCTTTACAGTTAGAAAATAAAAAATCAAATGCAGCACCTGCCACTGTAAGTTCTCATAAAATGCTGATCAGCCTTGACGCTATTGGTCAAAAACAGACAGCTTCTTTAACTAAATTGCCAAATAAAGGTTCTATTGGAGGTATTTTTACAAAAGAAGGAAAAGTAACTTTGGAAACAGATAAGGAAGGCATAAAAGCAATTAAGTTTAGTAGTGGCGCTTTGGTATTAGACAAACCAGTTCCAAAAAGTTTGGCATGGAATGGATCGTATACAGTTGCCACTTGGGTAAAGAATCCGGAAGTTGATAAAGAGGGAGAAATTTTAGCATCATGGTGTGATAGAAATCAATATAATCTGGCGAATTCATACAATGCGTTGGCTTACAATAGCGGGCATTATGGTGCAGCGCCACATTTGGACGGTCATTTTGATATGAAATACAATAAAGTTCCGGAACAAAATAAATGGCATCATATTGTATTGACTTTTGATGGTGTTGCCGAAAAAATTTATGTTGACGGCGTACTGGATAATTCGCAGAACATGATGTTGTCATCTGCCATTGATAAAGCTAAAATTATAATTGGAGCTTCAGATATTGGAGAAAACTACACTGGTTATATGGCTTCATTAACGATGTACGATTATGCACTTAGCAAAGAAGAGATAATCAATCTGATGAAAATATCGGCACCTAAAAAAGTTAAAGGATCTTCAAATAAATAATGTTTAAGTAACAGAATTAGAAATGATGAAAAAAAAAATACTGGTTTTATGTGGTTTATTGTTTTCCATATATCAAGTTTCCTCTCAAACGTATGAGATTAAATCTCCAGACGGACGCATTCAGATTAAAGTAAATAATTCGAATAAAATTTCATGGTCAGCCTCATTGAATGGAAATCTGATTATTGAGAATGCAGAAGCTGGAATGGATTTTTCAGCCAATGCAGATTTTGGTTCTAATCCAAAGGTAAAAAAGCATACTGTTAAGAGTGTATCTGAAAATATTCATGCTATTGTATCACACAAGGATGCTCAAATAAAAGATGAATATACAGAGCTTTCGATTGCGTATCAAGGGAATTATAAGCTTAATTTCCGTGTTTACAATGATGGTGCTGCCTATCAGTTTATAGATGAAGCCAAAGTGAAACGCGAGGTGATTTCGGAAAAAGTATCTTTTACCTTTCCAAAGGGATCACGCTCTTTATTTCCGCAGGAAGAATCCATGTATTCGCATAATGAGCGTTTGTATTTAGACAAATCGTTACCTGATATTGCTTCTAAGGATTTTTGCAGTTTGCCAGTTTTGTTTACCACCGATAAAGCCAAGGTTTTATTTACTGAAACTGCACTTCACGATTATCCAGGCTTATTCTTAAAAGGAAACGGAAATACAACTCTGGACGCAATCTTTCCAAAATATGTTTTAGAAGCGGTGAATAAAAACGGAAAATCAGACCGTGTGCAGACCATTACAAAAGAAGCTGATTATATAGCTAAAACAGCTGGAGAAAGAGCTTATCCTTGGCGTGTATTTATGATAAGTGATGATGACCGCACATTTATAGAAAGTAACCTGACGTATCAATTGGCAAAACCAAATGTTATTAAAAACACAGATTGGATAAAACCTGGAAAAGTAGCATGGGACTGGTATAATGCCAACAATATTTTTGGTGTTGACTTTAAAGCGGGGCTAAACACAGCAACCTACAAATACTTTATTGATTTTGCTTCCAAAAATAAAATAGAATATGTTATTCTCGATGAAGGCTGGACAAAATCGACTACTCAGATTCTAGACTTTAATCCCGCTATGGATGTCAAAGAACTGATTAGATACGGAAAAGAGAAAGGCGTTGGAATAATTCTTTGGGTACTTTGGAAACCCTTAGATGCAAACTTGCTGCAGATTTTAGAGACATATAAAAGCTGGGGAGCAGAAGGAATTAAAATTGATTACATGCAGCGAAATGATCAATATATGGTAAATTCTTATGAGCAGATTGCCAGAGAATGTGCTAAACTTGAACTGCTGGTTGATTTTCACGGTGCATTTAAGCCCTCAGGTTTAGAGCGTATGTATCCCAATGTTTTGAACTACGAAGGAGTAAGAGGTAATGAAAATAATAAATGGAGCGATGAAATCACGCCAGAGCATACGGTAACTATTCCATTTATCCGTATGGCTGCAGGGCCAATGGATTTTACGCCAGGTGCAATGGTTAATAAAGAGCCTAAGAATTTTGCCATTAGTTTTGAACGCCCCATGAGTTTGGGTACGCGTGCGCATCAGGTAGCGATGTATGTTGTGTATGAAGCACCATTGCAGATGATGTGTGAATCACCTTCGATTTATTATAAAGAACAGGAAACGGTTGATTTTATTACACAAATACCAACTGTTTGGGACGAGACAAAAGTACTTCACGGTTCTGTTGGAAATTATATTGTAGTTGCCAGAAAAAAGGCAGATAAATGGTTTATCGGAGGTATGACTGATGCAGATGCAAGAGAATTACCTATAGATCTTTCTTTTCTTGGTGACGGGTCTTTTTCGATGGAAGTATTTGCAGATGGTATTAACACTGCTACGTTTGCAGAGGATTACCAAAAAGAAGTTTTGGAGGTAAATAAAAACTCTAAAGTGACAGCTAAAATGGCTTCAGGTGGAGGCTGGTCTGCAATTATTACCAAAAAGAAATAGGTAATGAACAATTTTATGAAAACCCTCATCTTTATTTTTTTATCAGTACTTAGCGTTATTAATGCACAAGAAAAAACATTCGCCAAAAAATTATACATTCCGGCTAAAGTCTGGTACGTGCCGGAAAACAATAATTATGACTCTCCTGATAGCGATTACAGTTATAGTCGCATGATTGAGTCGGATAATATTGCTGTTTTTTGGCATAAAGAGTATGGCAATGATCCCATGATGAACACAGATGCAACAAAACGGTTTGACCCTAAAACAGCGATAACTGAATGTGAGCGCTTTTATAATTTTTATGTAAATGATTTAAAGCTGGTGCAAAAAGGACAATCAGTAAGCGATAAATTTAAATTACTGATCTATGTTTTTGGTGGTGCCGAAAATACTGCTTTTGGAGGCGGAGAAGAGGAAGTAGGGATTTTATGGACACCAGCAGCACGAATAAATAAAACTCCTTATGGCGCATTGGCACATGAAATTGGACATTCCTTTCAATACATAAGTCAAATTGACATTAAAACCGGTTTAGATGGTCCAATTATGGAAATGTCGGCGCAGTATATGCTTTGGCAAGTATACCCGGAATGGATGACTTTTGAAAATTATCATCTCAAAGATTTTTTGAAAGGGACTCATTACGCATTTCTGCATCCTGCAAATATGTATCATTCTCCTTATGTGCTTGAATATTGGTCTAACAAATATGGCATAGAATTTTGGGGCAAATTAAACAGATCGACCCAGGAAGGAGAAGATTTGGTTATGGCTTATAAGCGAATTAAAAACGTATCACAAGAACAGTTTAATGATGAGATGTTTGATGCGTACCGAAAATTTATCACTTGGGACATGAAAAGGGTAGCCGATGTGGCAAAACCATATCGAAATTTGCATGAATCCAAATTGAACCAAGTTGAAGACGGATGGTTTCAAATAGATGCTTCAAATTGTCCGCAAGACTATGGCTACAATGGAATTAAACTTAATGTGCCAGCAGCAGGGACAAAAATAAAATTAAATTTTAAAGGTGTGGCTGAAGCCAAAAGTGACAATACAGTATTAAAAGATAAAGCTGGCTGGCGTTACGGATTTTTAGCATCACTCAAAGATGGAAATCGAATTTACGGTCAAGTTTATAAAAGAAATGAAGGTGAAGCCGAATTTCTTGTTCCAGAAAATACAGAATATTTGTGGTTAGTTGTCAGCGGTGCGCCAACAGAACATGAAAAACATTCTTGGGATAATGATAAAGTGAAGTATAGAGATTTTCCTTATAAGGTAAAATTTATAAATACAAAACCTCTTTAGAGGATTGACTAAGTTGAATAATATTAAAATAACAAAGGGCTTTAAAGCCCTTTGTTAACAATAAAGATTTTTTTTAAATTTCCCTTCAGTAGTTTCTTAAAGCTTCAATATCTTCTGCTTTTTTGGCAAGAGGCTTGCCTAATAATTTATGGCTATCTTTTGTGATTAAGAAATCTTCTTCTATGCGAATACCTCCAAAATTTCTGTACGCCTGCACTTTATCATAATTAATGAACTCGCTGAATTTCTTTTCAGCCTGCCACTGGTCTATTAATTCAGGGATGAAGTAAATACCGGGTTCAACCGTTAGGACAAATCCTTCTTCCAGTTCTTTTGCCAGGCGTAATGATTTTAGTCCAAATTCGGTACTCTTTTTTAATGTATCGGTATAGCCTATGTACTCTTCTCCAATATTTTCCATGTCATGCACATCCATTCCCATCATGTGGCCTAAACCGCATTGAAAGAACAACGTATGGGCACCTGAGGCAACAGCTTCGTCTAAATCACCTTTTACTAAGCCAAGCGACTTCAATCCAATTAAAATTTCTTTGCAGGCAGTGAGATGTGAATCTCTAAATAAAGTTCTCGGTTTAAGCGTTGCTATTGCAGCTTCTTCAGCCTGCAGAACAATATTGTATATTTCTTTTTGCTGAGCAGTAAAAGTATTTGAAACTGGGAAAGTTCTTGTCATATCTCCTGCATAGCGCATGTTGTTTTCGGCGCCGCAATCGCACAAAACCATTTGTCCATGTCGTAAAATGTTACCGCCTGCATGATTATGTAAATATTGTCCATTTACGGTTAAAATCGTTGGAAACGCAAGATGACCGCCGAGACTGGCTGCAGTGCTTTCTACTTGCGCAGCAACTTCATATTCAGCCATTCCAGGGCGGGCTGTTTGTATTGCTTTCAAATGCATTGCTGCAGTTATGTCAATTGCTTTTTCAATTTCAGCAAGTTCTTCATTAGTCTTATATGAACGCTGTGCTACAATAGCTTTGGATAATTTGACAGAAGCTTTTTCTGCTAATAATAAAGCGGGGATTTCTAACCAATTACTTAGTTTTAAGGTTATAGCCGAACGGTATGGAGGCAGAAAATGCATAGCCTTTTTTTGCTGTACAGCTTTTTTAATTATCGCTTCCGCAAAAGATAATGGCTGAACCTTACTAATACCTGATTTTTCGGCAGAAATATTCAATGATTCCTGAGGTCCTGTCCAAACGGTTTGCTCAATTGTCAAATCATTTCCAAACAATATTTCAATATTTGCATCAACATCTATTAATAAAAATAGGGAAGGGCGGTCGATTCCTGAATAATACAAAAAACTGCTGTCTTGTCTAAAATGATAGATATTGTCTTTGTAGTTCATTCCAACCTCTTCATTCCCGGGTAATATTATAAGCCCGCTGCCAATTGTTTTTTTTAGGATTTGCCTTCTATGAATATAAGTTTCTTTACTAAACATCTTTCTGTGCTATTTGTGTATAAAATTGATTTATCTGCCTCCGCCAGGGCAATGTTCTCTCAAATATTGAGTAAATAATTGCGCTAGATGTGCACTGGTTCCTTCTCCTTCATTAATGCTGTGCGTACGATTTGGATAACTCATCATTTGAAAATATTTACCGTTTTTTACTAATTCGTTGATAAGCATTTCAGCTCCTTGATAATGCACATTATCATCGCCAGTGCCATGAATAAGCAATAAGTTACCTTGAAGTTTATTGGCATAAGTAATTGGTGAACCCTTTATAAATGGTTCTCTGTTTTCTTGCGGTAAACCCATGTAGCGTTCCTGATAGATGTTATCATACAATAATTGGTTGGGTACAGATGCAATTGCTATTCCGGTTTTATAAATTTCGGGATATTGGAACAAAAGATTTAAGGTAGTTGATCCGCCGCCGCTCCATCCCCATACAGCAATTCGGTCTGCATCTACAAATGGCCATTTTAATATCTCTTTAGCGGCCATTGCCTGATCTCTAATGTTTAGAATCCCAATGTTTTGATATATGGATTTTCTCCAATCGGCACCTTTTGGGGCTGGAGTTCCTCTGCCGTCTAAACTTATTTGAATGTATCCGTCAGCAGCAATATCTCCATCGTATAAAAAAGAGCCTGCATAACCAATAGCATCTTTTACGGTTGCAGCGGCAGGTTCGGTATAGACATAAAATAGGACAGGGTATTTTTTTGTTTCGTCAAATGGAGTGGGTTTTATCATCCATCCGTCAAGAGTTATGTTATCACTTGTAGTAATCTGAATCATTTCTACATTGCCGCTAGGATTCATGTTACTGTTTATTTCTTTGATCATTTTGTGGTCAGAAAGGTTTATCCATTCTGATATTTGCTGGTTTTTATGGTTAGAAAAATTATGTATTGCATATTTTGCGTCAGCAGATAAATTATAATCATGCGTACCAATCTCATTGCTAGGAGATACTTTTATTAATTTTCCTTTCCCGTTTAGCAATGTTTTATATAAGTACTGTTGCGTCGCATTTTCGGGGGAAGCTAAAAAATAAGCAAAACCATTCTTTTCATCTATTGCTTCCAGATTTATTAAATCATATTGTCCTTTGGTAATTAAAGTTGGAGCTTTGCCGTTTTTGTCAATACGGTACAACTTGCGCCATCCGTCTTTCTCTGAGAGAAAAAGGAATTCTTTTCCATTATTAATCCATTTCCATCCTTCATTTTCGGTTGGTAATACATCAATCCATGAATTATTCTGTTCGGAGTAAATTTGTTTCGCTTCACCATTTTTGGGATTGCACAAAAAAAGTTTTGCTTCATTTTGTTTTCGGTTTAGCTGTTCAACCATTATAGAAGAACCATCAGGAACCCACTGCATTAATGGGATGTAGTGCTGTTTTGAATCACCTGGTATGGGCATCCATGTTGTCTGCAGTGTCGGTATATTTACCACACCCACTTTACAGGCTGAAGGATCTTCTCCCACTTTTGGATATTCAATAGGGATTGTGTAAGAGTATAGAGAGTCAGTATTGTTGATTAACAGGAAGTTTTTAATTTTAGTGGCATCAATTTGCCAAAATGCAATATTTTTTCCGTCAGGACTCCATCGAAAACCATCTCTGCAATCGAATTCTTCTTCATAAGCCCAGTCAAAAGTTCCATTAATTAAGCGGTCTGTTCCATTTGTTGTTAAAGGAGTTATTTTTCCCGAAGTTATATCTTCAACATATAAATTATGGTTGCTTACATAAGCGACAGAATTATTGTCTGGCGATAGTTTAGCAAACATTAGGGAGGATTCCGGTTTGCCTTTCCCTATCTGATGCAGCTCGTTTGTTTCTTTATTGAAAAGCCAATAATCGCCTCGGGTTTCCTGTCTCCATACTTTTTTTGAATTGGTATAGATTAAAATCAGTTTTTCATTTTGGCTGAATTCAAAATCTTTAATAGTTAATGATTTTCCGTCTCCTTTTGGAATAAGCTGAGATACATCAATTATTTTAGTTCGAGTAAAATTCGGTAATTGATATCTAACGATTTCTCCTTTTTCTATTGAATAATAGCCACTGTTATCATTGCTCCATTTTATTTTTTGAGCACTGGCTGTAATGAAAAACAGATTAAGCAGTAAAAAGAAAAACAGATGAGTTAATTTTTTCATTATTAGGGGATGTTATAAATTATTTACTGATGATGAAATGATTTATTTTTATTTTTTATTGGTAATTAAAACTGGATTTATATAATACATTTTAGTAATAGCTTCTACTGTGAATAATGCATGCTGTTCTTTGGTTACAGAAATATTTTGCCACTTATCCGAAGGTATGATCTTGATTTTTGCAGAATTATTTTTTAATGTTAAAGGTAAATTAAATCCTTTTACACAGTTATTATAATGGTAGATTACTTTAGTATTATCAGCATTAAAATAAAACTCAAAATTTGGAATTTGAGTAGTCCTCAGGTACTGGTCAAATACCTTACTATAATTGAAATTAAGATGTTTTGAAACGTAATTTTCTATCTGTTTTGAAGTAACGGTTTGATGATAAAAATCTTTTCCTAAGCCTCTTATTACTTTTCGAAATAAGTCGTCATTATCAATTCCATGGCGTATTGAGTGTAGCATATTACCTCCCTTAGGGTACATATCACCGCTGCCTTGAGCATTAACATTGTAGTTGGGGATGATAGGCCTGTCATTTTTTATTCCTTGTCGAGTACCCGCATTGTATTCATTGCCAGCTTCCTCGCCAAAGAGGTAATCGACAAATAAAGTTTCGCTGTAATTGGTAAACCCTTCGTGAACCCACATATCTGCCAAATCATTTGTTGTGATGTTGTTGCCAAACCATTCATGTCCGCTTTCATGAATGATAATAAAATCCCATTTCATTCCCCATCCGGTTTTAGATGCATCGTTTCCTCTATATCCTGGTTTGTATCCGTTACCATAAGAAACAGCACTTTGGTGTTCCATTCCAGTATGTGATGTCTCAATCAGCTGATAACCGTCTTCATAAAAAGGATACGGTCCCATCCAGTATTCAAATGCATTAAACATATTGTGTACCTCAGCAGGCATATAACTTTTGGCTTTTTCTAAGTTATAGTCCAGTACCCAATAGTTTATGTCTAAATTTCCTTTTTCTCCTTTGTAGTTTTCTTTAAAGTTTACATACTTACCTATATATGGGATTATGCAATAATTGCTGATAGGGTTTACAACGGCCCATTTGTATGTGGCTGTTCCGTCATTATTGCTTTTTTTAAATTCTAATCTTCCGTTTGCAATAGCGGTTAATGTATCGGGAACAATCATGGTAAGGCTCGCGCCTTGATTAGGTTCGTCACTTTGATGGTCTTTGCATGGATACCATACTGATGCTCCAAGTCCCTGACAAGCTACTGTCATCCAGGGACGGCCTAATGCATCCTTGGTCCAAATCCATCCGCCATCCCAAGGCGCCTTAATGGCTTCATGAACTTTTCCATGATAAAACAGGTCTATTTTATGTGTGGCTGCTGCTCTGGATATAGGTGTTTCTATATACCAGACGCTACCTTCTTTTTTGAAATTTAATTTTTTTCCATATTGAAACACACTGTCTATAACTAGAGGAGCTTGCAGGTCAATCTGCATTTTGGTGTTGTTTTTTTCTTTGACTGTTTTGTAGGTTATAGAATTGCTGCCTTGTATTGTCTTGTTATTGTAATCTGGTTTTACAGTTATGTCATACCGCAGCACATCCCACCATTGTCTTTCTTTAGTTATGCTGCCTCTTAACGTATCTGCAAGGGTATATACTTTAGAATTTTGCCCAAAAGAGATCAGATTTAAACTGATAAAAATAAAAATCAATGCATACTTTCTATCCATGCTGTTTTAGTTTTGAGATGTTTTTATTAAGTTGACTGTTCTCAAAAGTATATGGTTTTTTATTGGGTGGATTAGATTTTATTATCAATATCAAATACTATATTACTTGTTTAGATTAAAAAATATTCAATTTTGGATATTTTTATAAACAGATTTGCAGTCACCTCGATCTATGGGTTAGAAAGTGAATTTTTAAATTCAAAAGGAGTTTTCTTTTTTATTTCCTTAAATTTTCTGTTGAAATTTGAAATGTTATTGAATCCGCAGAGTTCGGCTATTTCAATCACGGAGAGTTCCTTGTTTTTTATTAACAGCTTAGCGGCCCGCTCTATTCTTATTTCGATCAGAAACTGAAAAAAGGTTTTGTTTGTTCTGACTTTAAAATATTTGCAGAAAGCATTTTTGGTCATGTTTGCAATTTCGGAGATTTCCTGCAACGTAATGTTTTTTTGATAATTCGTCATTACAAAATCAAAAACCATTTGCATTCTTTTACCTTCAGCATCCGTAAATGGTTTGTCATATACTGAATTAGATAAAGGCTGTTTATCTGCAAGGTCAAATAATTTTAAAAGGTTAAAAAAAATAATAAAGCGGTCAAAGCTATTTGCATTTTTAAATTTTTCAAACTTTCTTTTAATAGAAGAAGGTGCGTTTTTAATAAGGATTCCATTCTTTATATCTTTAAAAAAAGCATTTGTTTTTTTTAATTCAGGAAGATCAAAAAAATCTTTGCCAAATGCATTTTTGGAAAAAAATATAGTAAGCATAATAGAGAGTGACTCATTTTCTGTTTCTTCAGACCGAAAGACATGCGGCAGATTAATGCCCATTATAAGAATATCGCCTTTTTCATATTCGGTAATCGTATCACCAACTAAAACAGTTCCTTCTCCTTTTTTTATTAAGCTAATTTGAATTTCTTCATGCTGATGGTATTTGTCATAAAAAACAAACTCTCTGTCTTCTTGATATAGGAACGCTTCTTCGTTAGATTTTGGTATTTTAAACGGAAATACTTTCATACAGATTTATATTTATTTGCGACTAAGTTATAATTAAAAAGTTAGGTAAGGGATAAAGTTAGCCTATTTTTAACTTAATAGGATTAAAAATGATAATATAGTATCAAATATAGATAACAAACCTAATAAAAATATTTACGGTAACCCTTTACCTTTGGAATAAATATTTAAAAAAAAAGATATGAGCATTCAATGGAAAGGGGTAATGCCAGCCGTTACCACTAACTTCACATCAGAAGATTGTTTAGATTTCAATATGTTTGAAATCAACCTAAAAGCACAACTAAATGCAGGTGTTGAAGGAGTTATTTTAGGCGGTACTTTAGGAGAAGCCAGTACACTTTTAGAAGAAGAAAAAAAAGAATTAGTACTCGAAACTGTTCGGATTGTTGATGGAAAAGTTCCTGTAATTATGAATATAGCGGAGCAAACCACAAAAGGGGCAATCGAAGCGGCTCAAAAAGCAGAATCGTTTGGAGCAAAAGGACTGATGATGCTGCCGCCAATGCGCTACAAAGCTACAGATCATGAAACAATTGTTTATTTTTCGGAGGTAGCCAAAAGCACTTCATTGCCTATAATGATCTATAATAACCCAGTTGATTATAAGATTGAAGTTACTTTGGATATGTTCGAAGAACTTTTAAAGCTGGATAATATTCAAGCGGTAAAAGAATCTACAAGAGATATTTCGAATGTCACGAGAATAATAAACCGTTTCGGAAGCAGATTAAAAATACTTACTGGAGTAGATACTTTAGGTTTAGAAAGTTTATTAATGGGTGCCGACGGATGGGTTGGAGGTCTTGTAGATGCCTTTCCTGAAGAGACTGTTGCAGTATATAAATTGGCTAAAGCGGGCAGAATTCAAGAAGCGCTTACTATTTACAGATGGTTTTTGCCTTTATTGGAATTAGATATTAATGCACAGCTTGTTCAGAATATAAAACTGGCAGAGGCTGGAGCAGGTTTAGGAACAGAATATGTAAGAGCGCCTAGAATTCCTTTGATTGGAAAAGAAAGAGAAAGAGTTCTTGCTATTATTGATGAAGGGCTTAGAACAAGACCGGTTCTTCCTGATTATAAAAGCTTGTAAAAATAAAATCTATTTGTTCTTTAAAATTTAAAGCGAATAATAAATTTATTATATATTGAAGCTGTATTCAATCTAATCAAATAATAATTTAAAAAATGATTACTGGAAAAAATTATATAGGGAGTCAGTTGCTAGCGAGTGGAGATAAAGTATTTAAAACGTTTAATCCACAGCTAAATATAGAAAATCCTTGGCAGTTTACCGAAGCAACTGCAGCTGAAATCAAATTGGCGGCAACAATCGCTGATAAAGCTTTTTTATCATTTCAGCGGTGTTCAGGTCAGGAAAAAGCACTCTTTTTAAAAACTATCGCCGATGAAATATTGGCTTTGGGTGATGCCCTGTTAGATGTATATTGTCAGGAATCTGGTTTGCCCAGAGGAAGAGCAGAGGGTGAACGAGGCAGAACTATTGGTCAATTAAATGCCTTTGCAGAATTAGTTGCAGATGGTTCTTGGGTAGAAGCTGCAATTGATACTGCTATTCCTGATAGATTGCCATTACCTAAAATTGATATTCGCAAAATGTTGCGGCCTTTAGGCCCTGTAGTTGTTTTTGGATCTAGTAATTTTCCATTTGCTTATTCTACCGCAGGAGGTGATACTGCATCTGCGTTGGCAGCAGGCTGTCCAGTACTTGTAAAAAGCCATCCTATGCATGCGGGTACTAGTGAAATGGTTGCTTCGGCCGTTATTAAAGCGGCACAAAAAACAAATATGCCCGAAGGTGTTTTTTCTAATTTGAACAGCAGTGGCATTGAAGTGGGGATTCAGCTAGTACAAAACCCTTTAGTGAAAGCAGTTGGATTTACAGGAAGTATAAAAGGAGGCCGCGCATTGTATGACTTAGCGGGACAGCGTCCAGAACCAATTCCTGTATTTGCTGAAATGGGAAGTATAAATCCCGTTGTAATATTACCAGAAGCACTAAAACAAAATGCAGAAAAATGGGCTAATGCCTGCGCTGGTTCTGTAACTCTCGGTGCGGGTCAGTTTTGTACAAATCCAGGGTTGATCCTTGCTGTTAAAAATGAGTCTTTAAATGGTTTTATAACATTACTTGCTGATGAAGTTTTAAAAATTGCGCCTACATGCATGCTGAATCCATCAATTCACAAAAATTATCAGTTAAACAATGAGGAATTAAGTTCGCAAAACGGCGTGCAGGTAATTGTGGCCTATGATGAAAATGTAAATCCAAATTTTGCTTCACAAAAAATACTTACGGTATCTGGAAAGGGCTTTTTAGAAAATCCTGTTTTGCACAAAGAAGTTTTTGGGCCTTTTTCAATTGTAGTGCAGTGTGAAAATGAAGCTGAGTTAGTTGCTATAATAAATAAATTAGAAGGGCAGCTGACAGGTACAGTCATAGCCGAAGATAATGAAATTGATACTTTTGATGCCGTTGTAGATGCTCTAGGAAATCGTGTTGGACGGATAATTTTTAATGGAATGCCTACAGGTGTTGAAGTATGCCCATCTATGGTACATGGAGGGCCTTATCCATCTTCCTCGGATTCTCGATTTACTGCCGTTGGAATTAATTCCATTAAACGATGGGTTAGGCCTTTTAGTTATCAAAATTGGCCTGATGCAAATTTGCCGGAAGCACTTCAAAATAAAAACCCTCTGGGAATTTTGCGATTAGTGAACAACAAACAAACAAATCTCCCTATAGTATAATATGGCTAGAAAAACTTTTTTTTGCGTAGATGCACATACTTGTGGCAATCCGGTTCGTGTTGTTGCTGGTGGTGGCCCTAATTTAATTGGGGCAAACATGAGCGAAAAACGGCAGCACTTTTTAAAAGAATACGATTGGATTCGAAAAGGGTTAATGTTTGAGCCTAGAGGGCATGATATGATGAGCGGCAGTATTTTATTTCCGCCGAGCGATCCTGATAATGATTTTGGCATACTGTTTATCGAAACATCCGGCTGTTTGCCAATGTGCGGCCACGGAACAATAGGAACTATAACTATTGCAATCGAAGAAGGCTTGGTTTCGCCAAAAACACCCGGAAAAATAAATATGGAAGCTCCGGCAGGTTTGGTAAAAATTGAATACAAACAGGTAGGCAAAAAAGTAGAATGGGTTAAGCTGACCAATGTAAAGTCATATTTGGCGGCCGAAGGTTTAACTATAGACTGCCCCGAATTAGGCGAATTGGTCTTTGATGTTGCCTATGGCGGGAATTATTATGCTATCGTAGATCCGCAAAAAAACTTTTCCGGAGTTCAGGATTTTACAGCAAGCAAAATTGTTCAATACAGTCAGGAAGTAAGAAAAAGAATTAATCAAAAATATCCGGATTTATTTATTCATCCGGAAAATGATACTATTCGGGATGTGAGTCATTTGTTATGGACAGGAACACCTTTGGATCCTGCTTCTTCAGGACGAAATGCTGTTTTTTATGGTGATAAAGCCATAGACCGTTCACCGTGCGGTACTGGAACCTCGGCAAGAATTGCACAATTGCATGCTAAAGGCCTTTTGAAAATGGGAGAAGAATTTGTTCACGAAAGTTATATCGGAAGCAAGTTTATCGGGCGTATTGAGGAAGAAACGAATATTGGTGAGATTAAAGCAATTGTTCCAAGTATTCAAGGCTGGGCAAAAGTTTATGGTTACAATACAATCATAATTGATGATGAGGATGATCCTTACGCGCATGGGTTTCAAGTCTTATAAAGTAAACTCGACCAATAGAAGCTAATTACGCTAGAATCGTCGGTTACAGAATTTAAAAAATAACTTATATGCACGCTAAGTCTCTTTAAAATATTTAATCGATGAAGAATACATTTTCGACGGCTATTTTGTTTGTTTTCTTTTTGCTTGCCAATACAAGTATTGCACAAAAAAAAGAACTGCAGCCCTATCAGCCTTCAAGGCAGGAAATTTTGGAACGTTATCGTCAAGCTCAATTGCTTGATAAAGCGGTCAAAAATAAAGTTTTTAAAACAGCTGTTACTGCACATTGGCAAAAGGATGGGAGTACATTTTGGTATTGCAATATTCTAAAGGATAGTGTCAGAGAATATATCTTGGTTGATGCTTCAAAAGGTATAAAAAAGAGGTCATTTGATGAACTTAAACTAAAAAAAGCTTTAAGTGAAATTACAGGAAAAACAGTTCCTCTAAAAAGTTTGCTTATTGATAGTTTAAATTATGATTCTAAAGCGTACTCGATAGCTTTAAAATATGAAAAAAGCTATTTTGAAGTGTCGTTATCAGATTATAGTATTAAAAAAGTAAGCTCATTAGCAAAAGATCTCAAAAAATACCCAAGTTTAAACAATCAATGGGCAAGATGGGAATCTTTTAGGACAGACACAATTTCGCCCAATAAAAAATGGCTGGCTTTCATTAAAGAAAATAATGTTTTTGTTAGGCCTGTTAATGGAGGAGAAGCAATTCAATTCACAAATGATGGTACTAAAGAGAAACCATACGGCTCTTTAGCGTGGTCGCCAGACAGTAAGTATATCGTTGGATATCATATCAATCCTGTAATTGATACACCAGTTCATTACGTTCTGTCTTCGGTTGCAAATACTACTCGCGGGAAATTGCATTCGGAACCTTATAAACAGCCAGGAGATCCTTTTACGACTTATGAAATGTATTTGTTTCAAATTGAAAATCAAAAAGCATCAAAAGTAAATACGCCAATAATTGATTTTTTTGACGCGCCAGAATTACATTGGAGAAAAGGAGATGCAGGTTTTTTTATGTATGAAAAAGTAGACCGAGGCCATCAGCGGTTTCGAATAATTGAAGTAAATGCTCAAACTGCCGAAACCCGTTCAATTGTAGATGAAAAGACAAAAACTTTCATTTATGAATCCCGATTATTTACACATTATCTGAAAAAAAGTAATGAAGTCGTTATGTCTTCGGAGAAAGATGGTTGGAGACATCTCTATTTGGTTGATGGTTTGAAGGGGAAAGAAAATCAAATTACCAAAGGGGAGTGGGTTGTAAGAAGTATAGATAGTATTGATGAGAACAAAAGAGAAATATGGTTTTCGGCAAGCGGGATGAATGCAAATGAAGATCCCTATTATGTCCATAATTACCGCATTAGTTTTGATGGAAAAAAACTCATCAATCTTACTCAGGCCAAAGGAAATCATAGCGTAGCTTTTTCACCAAATAAACAATACTACTTAGATTCCTATTCAGAACCTAATATTGCAACAATTATCGAACTTCATCGCACTTCTGATGGTAAAAAGATAATGGATATTGAAAAATCGGATGCCACAGAATATTTAGCAGCTGGGATGTCGCTGCCCGAACCATTTCATGCAAAAGGCAGAGATGGAGTCACTGACATTTGGGGGATAATATGCCGTCCTGCTAATTTTGATCCAAATAAAAAATATCCTGTAATTGAGAATATTTATGCTGGTCCGCAGGATTCTTTTGTTCCTAAAAATTTCATGGATCGGTATACTGCCGAAATGCAAAGCTTAGCTCAGTTAGGCTTTATAGTCGTGCAAATTGACGGGATGGGCACTGCTAATCGTTCCAAAGCATTTCATGATGTTTGCTGGAAAAATTTGAAGGATGGCGGTTTTGAGGATAGAATCCTTTGGATAAAAGCGCTGGCAAAAAAATATAGTTATGTAGATGACACAAGAGTTGGATTATATGGTACTTCGGCTGGCGGACAAAATGCTTTGGGCGGATTGTTGTTTCATCCTGAGTTTTATAAAGCAGCAGTATCTGCTTGTGGATGTCATGATAATAGAGTTGATAAACAATGGTGGAATGAACAATGGATGGGGTATCCAGTGGAGAAACATTATGAAGAGCAATCAAATGTTACCAATGCTGGTAAACTATCAGGTAATTTATTGTTGATAGTGGGTGAAGCCGATGAAAATGTACCACCCGAATCAACCTATCGTGTTGCTGATGCATTGATTAAAGCTGAAAAAACTTTTGAATTTTTGCCTTTGCCAGGCGTTGGGCATAGTGATTGGGGACCATATGGAAGGCTCAAAAAGCGGGATTTCTTTGTAAAGCATTTATTAGGAGTAGATCCTCCGCAACGCAACAGTAATGAGTTAAATCAATAATCGCATTAATGAATTTTGAATAGGAACTTTTCCATTAAAATATAAAAATCACTTATGATTAAATTATTTAGAAGTAAAACCGCTTTATTTTTTACAATGTTGTTTCTAATTGTATGGACATCTGCGCCCCTTTTTGCACAGAATTTCAATACTGATTTATATTTGCAGACCAGTGAAGTAAATAATGCGATGGTGCATTATGAAGCTGATAAAGGAAGCATCATGCGTTTTTATTCGACGAATAGTACTGCGTATACTTTTGGAATAAAAAATGATGAAAATAATTATAATACCCCAGAGCGAAGAACACGTCTTTTGCAGTTAATATTTGATTATAAAAAAGAACTTGAAGGTTTAAATTTTGATGCCATGAGCAACAATGGCAAAGTAGATTATATTTTATTCAACCGAAATTTAAAAAATGAAGAATATGAGTTGCAGCAACAGCAAATAACGTATGAAAGAATAAAAAATTTTTTTCCATTTGAAGAAAGAATATATGCGTTAGAAAAACCGCGCCGCAGAGGTATTAAAGTGAATGCTGAGGCTGTAGCCAAAGAAATGGACGATTTGCGTAAAGCAATTACAGAACAGATAAAAGTTGTAAATAAGGCTGAAGGTCTTGATAAAGCAGCTTCAGAATTTGCAGGCTTACATGCCATGGGTTTAAAGAATATTTTAAAAAATTACTATGATTTTTATAATGGTTACGATCCTTTGTTTTCTTGGTGGGTACCAAAAACCTATACTGAAGTTGATGCTGTATTAGAAGAATATGGAGCGTTATTAAAATCAAAAAGAAAAGAAACCAGTACCCAAAAAGACGATGGCAGCGGTATTATAGGAAATCCAATAGGGAGAGAAGAAATAATCCGTCAGCTGCAGACAGAATTTATTCCTTACTCACCCGAAGAGCTGGTTGCGATCGCCAATAAAGAATTTGCTTGGTGCGATGCTGAATTACTAAAAGCTTCTCGCGAAATGGGGTTTGGCGATAACTGGAAGGCTGCTCAGGAGAAAGTAAAAAAATCATTCGTTGCTCCAGGTGATCAGCCTCAAACAATGTTAGAAATATACAATCAGTCGGTCGCTTTTTTAAAAAAGAAAAATCTTTTAACGATTCCGCCAATTGCCGAAGAAACTTGGAGAATGTACATGATGTCTCCTGAGGCGCAAAAAGTAAATCCTTTTTTTCTGGGAGGTGAATCACTTATTATATCTTATCCTACCAATAGTATGTCGTATGATGAGAAAATGATGAGTATGAGAGGCAATAATCCTAATTTTTCAAGAGCAACAATTCATCATGAGTTAATTGCAGGTCATCATCTGCAGCAGTTTATGAGAGACAGATACAAGGCATACCGCCACTTTGACACCCCGTTCTGGGTAGAAGGAAACTCATTGTATTGGGAAATGCTGTTGTGGGATTTAAAGTTTCCTCAAACTCCTCAGGACAAAATAGGAATGTTGTTTTGGCGCATGCATCGTTGCGCCCGAATTATTTTTTCTTTAAATTATCATTTAGGGAAATGGACTCCGCAGCAATGTATTGATTTTTTGGTAGACAGAGTAGGGCACGAACGAGCTAATGCTGAAGGAGAAGTGCGCCGCTCATTTGTGGGTGGATACAGCCCTTTATATCAAATTGCCTATATGATTGGAGGATTGCAATTTACTGCATTAAAAAATGAATTAGTTGTAAAAGGAAAAATGAGTTATAAGGAATATCATGATGCAATTTTAAGAGAAAATGCAATGCCTATTGAGTTATTAAGAGCATTATTAACCAATCAGCCTTTGCAGAGAGATTTTAAAACCAATTGGAAATTTTATAAAATTTAATAAACTAAATAAGATTAGTTATGAAACATGTTGTAGTTATTGGTGGAGGAATTATAGGGCTTAGTTCTGCATTTTATTTGCAGCAAAGCGGTTGTAAAGTCACAGTAATCGATAAAGATTTTTTCGAAAACAACTGTTCTTATGGTAATGCCGGATATGTATGTCCAAGCCATTTTATACCATTGGCTGCACCAGGAATTATTTGGCAGGGTTTTAAATGGATGTTTAATCCTAAAAGCCCATTTTATGTAAAACCTTCATTGAATAAGGCTTTGATAGATTGGGGGCTGAATTTTGCAAAAAGCGCTACTAAAAAAAATGTAATTAAGTCCGCCATACCTCTTCGTGATATTTCCTTATTAAGTCAGCATGAGTTTGTTAAATGGACAAAAATTCCGGGTTTTGAATTTGCATATGAACATAAAGGAATGCTGGAAGTTTTCCAGACAGAAGCTGTAGCCAAGCATGCTCATCACACAGTTGAAAAAGCCAATGAATTAGGACTGGATGTGAGTTTATTAAATTATGATGATTTACAATTATTAGAGCCTCAAACAAAAATCAATGCAATAGGCGCTTTACAGTTTAAATGTGACGCTCATGTTTATCCTGATAAGCTGATGAAGGTTTTGAAAGAACATTTATTGGCTGAAGGCGTTACTTTTCAATACGGAGAGACGGTTGTTTCTTTTGAAAAAGAAAATGGAGCAGTTACAAAAGTAATTACGAATAAGCAATCGTATTTAGCAGACGAGCTTGTTATTGCAGCTGGAGCATGGAGTAAGGAAATGGCTGAATTGGTAGATGCTAAAATATCACTAATGCCGGGAAGAGGGTATTCTTTAACATTGGAAAATTCTATTTATAAAGTAAATCACCCTATGATTCTTGCCGAAGGCAGAGTGGCAATTACACCTATGGATGGCAATAAAATTAGATTTGGAGGTACAATGGAAGTTGTTCCTACAACAGCTAAGCCTCAGTATCACCGTATTGAAGGCGTACTGAGAGCAGTGAAAGATTTTTTACCGGAATTTGACATTCAAAAACCATTGGAAGAAAATATTTGGTATGGTTACAGACCCTGTTCTGCAGATGGGCTGCCTTACATTGGTAAAATAAAAAAATACAATAATGTTGTTGTTGCTACAGGGCATTCAATGATGGGGCTTAGTCTTGGTCCTGGTACGGGAAAATTAGTTTCACAATTAATTAATAGAGAACCGACCAGTATTGATATTAAAGCATTTGAGGTAGAAAGATTTAATTAAAAAAGGGTGGTTCCTTTCATACTGATTTCCTTTCTGGTTTAAATTAATATTTAATTTATTAACCATCATTATTGTTYCAAAGTAAAGGATTTAGAGGTCTTTAAGTCTAGATTTAAAAAACAGTCTATCCCATGAGGTAGTAATACTAAAAAAATAGAATACTAACTAACTAAAACTAACCAACCAACGAATGAAATCTTTAACAAAGAAAAATAATTTTAAGCGATCGCTTGGCTTATTAGATGCCACTATGATAGTAGCCGGGTCAATGATTGGATCAGGAATCTTTATAGTAAGTGCAGATATTGTTCGTAATGTTGGATCGGCTGGCGCTTTATTGCTTATTTGGGTGCTTACAGGGTTTTTAACAATTGCAGCGGCATTAAGTTATGGAGAATTAAGCAGTATGTTCCCTAAAGCTGGCGGGCAGTATGTTTATTTAAAGGAATCTTTTAATTCGCTTACTGGTTTTTTATACGGCTGGAGTTTTTTTGCAGTGATACAAACAGGTTCTATTGCTGCTGTAGGTGTAGCTTTCAGCAAATTTGCTGCGTATGTTTTTCCTGCGCTTAGTGAACACAATATTATTTTAGATTTAGGGATTTTGCAAATAACGGCTGCACAATTGACATCTATAGTACTTGTTGTTTCTCTGACATATATAAACACAAGAGGAGTCAAAGAAGGAAAAACGATTCAGACAGTTTTTACATTGGTAAAACTAATTGCATTGTTTGGTCTTATTATTTTTGGCTTTGTTTTAGCTGCAAAGGCTGATATTTGGAAAGCCAACTGGAGTACCGGTTTTTCAATAAATAAATTAGAAGGGAATACACTTGTCCCTTATTCGGGATTTGCCATAATGGGGGCTGTAGCTGCCAGTCTTGTTGGCAGTTTGTTTAGCAGCGACTCATGGAATAATGTAACTTTTATTGCGGGTGAAATTAAAAATCCATCAAAAAATATTGGCAGGAGCCTTTTTCTTGGGACACTGATTGTAACGATTATCTATATTGCTGCCAATATGATGTATTTGTCAGTACTTTCTTTGAATGAAATTGCAAATGCTGAAAATGACCGTGTTGGTGTTGTTGCTTCACAGCATATTTTTGGTGATTCAGGAACTTATATTATTGCTGTATTATTAATGATTTCTACTTTTGGCTGTAATAACGGGCTAATACTTTCTGGAGCGCGCGTCTATCATACTATGGCAACGGATGGGCTTTTTTTTAAGAAATTAGGACAGTTAAATAAAAATGGAGTGCCAGGAAAAGCTTTATGGATACAATGTGTTTGGGCTTCTGTACTTTGCTTAAGCGGAAAATATAATGAATTGCTAGATTATGTAATATTTGTTGTTCTAATCTTTTACATCTTAACAATTGCTGGTATTTTTCGTCTTCGAAAAACAAAACCGGATTTAGACAGACCTTACAAGGCGATAGGCTATCCAGTACTGCCTTTTATTTATATTGTTGCGGCATCCTGTATTTGCATCATGCTTTTAGTATATAAATACAGCTCTTCTTTACCAGGGTTAGCAATAGTGCTATTGGGAATTCCGCTTTATTATTATTTTGTAAATAAAGAGAAATAATTTTATGAGATATTTATCACTCTTATGTGAAAAGTACAGTCGTATTTTCCTTTTTGTTTTTCTATTGAATATAATGGCTGTAAAGAATAATTCTGTGCAGGCACAATCAGTAAATTCTGTACTGCAATATACTGTTTCGATGCCAAACTCTGATAGTCATTATTTTCATGTAGAACTTAATTGTTCAGGATGGAAAGATGACACTATTGATTTTAAAATGCCAAATTGGATGCCAGGTTATTACCAAATAATGAATTACAGTAAAATGGTTGAAAATTTTGCAGCAAAAAGCAATAACAAAATTCTAGCTGTAAAAAAAGTAAATGAAAATACTTGGCAGGTAAAAGCTGTAAAAAACAAACCACTCACATTGAGTTATAATGTAAAAGCCGATGAGCAGTTTGTAGCCAACAGCTATTTAGATGCTTCACATGCTTATATCATTCCTAATAGTTTATTTTTATATATAAATGGGCATTTAAATATTCCCGTTAATGTAAAAATTTCAGGAATTAAAGCTGGATTTAAAATCGCGACGGGTTTAGAATCCGTTGCAGGGAACAACAATGAATTTACAGCTTCCGACTTTGATATTTTATATGATTGTCCAATACTAATCGGGGATTTAGAAGAGCTGCCTTCTTTTAAAGTAAATGGAATCGAACATCGTTTTATCGGTTATAAAATGGGTAATTTCGATAAGATAGCATTCATGAATAATTTAAAGAAAGTGGTAGAATCTGCAGTAGCGATTATTGGTGATATTCCTTACAAACGATATACATTTATAGGTATTGGTCCAGGGCAGGGAGGTATTGAGCACTTGAATAATACAACAGTAAGTTTTGATGGAACTGGATTGGATAATCCCGATGGGATGAATTCGATGATGAGTTTTTTGGCTCATGAATATTTTCATCATTACAATGTAAAACGGATCAGGCCTTTCGAATTGGGTCCATTTGATTATGACAGAGGAAGTAAAACAAACCTTCTGTGGGTAAGTGAAGGGTTGTCTGTATATTATGAATACCTGATTGTCAAAAGAGCGGGACTTGTGAGTCAGCAGACTTTGCTTAATAATTTTGAGAGCAGTATCAACGCTTTTGAAAACAGTCCTGGCAGATTTTATCAGTCATTAGTTCAGTCAAGTTTTGAAACATGGAGCGATGGGCCTTTTGGAAAACAAGGAGAGGATGCTAATAAATCTATTTCATATTATGATAAAGGACCAGCAGTAGGCCTTATTCTTGACTTTGCCATTCGTCAGGCAGCACAAAATAAAAAATCCTTAGATGATGTTATGCGGTTTTTATATTGGGAGTATTACAAAAAATTACAGCGCGGATTTACCGATGCTGAATTTCAGAATGCCTGCGAAACTATAGCGGGAATCTCATTGGCAAGTGTGTTTGAATATGTTTATACCACAAAAGAGATTGATTATAATATGTATCTGTCTTATGCTGGTTTAAGGATGAATACAGAATTGGATTCAAAATCTAAAGCCAAAAAATATTCATTCAAACTTTTGGAACCAATAAATGAAAAACAGCAAAAAACACTGAATTCATGGCTGGATAAATAATTTGGCATAAAATAGGAAAAAAAGCATTGATTTTTTAAACTTCCAAATAGCATTAAGCTAAAAAATAAATTAAAATAAGGCATAGGCCATCACGGATTATTTTCTAATATGATGTGTTGGCTTATGTTTTTTATGTTAGCCTATTTTTTGCGTTAAACTGTTTTAATTCAGTGTTTTAGTTCGGGTTGGTGGTATTGTGTGTAATGTGCTGCCAACTATTGATTTTCTCAACTGCAACTGTGTTATTATAGTTCAAAAGCTGATTATGATGTTGTATTTCTATAGAATTAACATTATTTTTTTTGTTAGTGCTAAATTTAATCAGTTTTGTGTGAAAAAATACAATAAATGGATAATATACTATTGGTTTCGGATAAATTGTTGTCTGCCGTTATTTTGATTATGATTTAATTTTACAAGTGTTAAAAGCACACAATTTAATCTGTGTATTAACTAACAGTAATTTTTAACCAAACCAAAAACTAAAACTATGAATTTAATCAACCTTTCAGTAATGCAAATTTTTGAAGGTAAATTTTTGAAGAGAAAAATGGGATTTGCCACTTTTTTACTTTTAACTTTTTTTACCTCCTTTGCGCAAAAAAAGATCCAAGGTTCTATTAAAGATATTAATGGAATACCACTTACAGGAGTGACTATAACAGAAAAAAATGCATCCAATGCAGTGTTATCTGATTTTGATGGAAAATACGAGATAACTGTTAAAAATCCAGATTCTAAATTGGTTTTTACTTACTTAGGATTTTTAACTCAGGAAGCCACAATTTCGGATAGGAATACTATAGATGTTATTCTTAAAGAAAATACAGAACAATTATCCGAAGTTGTGGTAGTAGGGTATGGTACACAAAAAAAATCAAGAGTTACCAGTGCCATTGCAAGTATAAAAGAAGTAAACTTTACTAAGGGAGCGATTCGGGATGCTTCCGATCTTATTAGAGGTAAAGTAGCAGGTTTAACTATTACTAATGGTTCAGGAGATCCTTCTGCATCACCTACCATTTTACTGCGCGGAATATCTTCTTTAAAAGGATCAAATGCTCCGTTGGTCTTAATTAACGGTGTGCCGGGAGGTATAGATACTGTTGCTCCAAGCGAAATTGCTTCTATAGATGTATTGAAAGATGCTTCGGCGGCAGCAATTTATGGAACTAGAGGAGCAAACGGAGTAATTCTCATTACTACAAAAACGGTTAATAAAGAAATGGCACCAACGCTGACTTATTCCTCTTTTGCTACGGTAGCTAATTTTGCTAAGAAAGCAGACTTTTTAGATGCTGGCGGAATAAGAAATTTACTTTCTAAGGGAACTAAATTACCTTTTACAGATGAAGGTGCCACAACTAATTGGCTGGATGAAATCTCAGGAAGCGGATTTGCTCAAAATCATAACTTGGATATAAAAGGAGGGACAGGGAGAACAAATTATGTAGTAAACCTTAATTATGTTGATCAAACGGGCGTATTTAATGGGACTTCTAATAAAGAATTTCGTTTTTCATTTGATGTAAATCATAAAATGTTCAATGATAAATTAAAAATCAATCTGAACTTGCTTAATGGAACACAAAATATGGGGCTTTCCGAAGGTACTGCAGGATATGCTTACAGACAGGCTATGATTCGAAACCCTACAGCCCCTATTTATAAAGCAAATGGAGATTATGCTGAAACAAGCAGGTTTCAATATTACAATCCTGTTGCAATTATGAACGAGACAATAGAGGACAGGAATAATACATGGCAAAGATTTACGGCTAATTTAACTCTTGATTTATTGCCAGGCTGGGATGCAAGCGTTATGCTTGCCAAGAATAAAAATACAGGTTTAAACGGTTACTCTGAAACCAAAAAACACTATTCAAATACAATAAATGGGCGAAATGGTGTTGCTTCCAGAAACACTGGAGCTACAGACAGAGATTTTCTAGAATTAACATCCAAGTACAATAAAAAATTTGATAAGCATGAATTTACGGCATTAGGAGGTTATAGTTATCAGTATACTGTTAATGAGGGTTTTTCGGCTTATAATTTTGATTTTCCTACTGATGCTTTTTCTTATAACAACTTGGGGGCCGGAAATGCCTTGTCTGATGGAAAAGCTTCGATGGGCAGTTATAAAAATGATGATAAGCTAATAGGATTCTTTGGGAGAGTAAACTATAATTTTGACAGTAAATATGATTTATTGTTTAGTATTAGAAGAGAAGGTTCTTCGAAGTTTGGAGAGAATCATAAATGGGGTAATTTCCCGGCAGTTTCTGCAGGATGGAGTATGCATAAAGAATCCTTTCTTAAAGATGTTTCCTATGTCAATAATTTTAAATTAAGAGCGGGCTATGGTATAACCGGAGTAATTCCTAATGATTCTTATATGTCTCAAACATTGTATAATTATGATGGCTATTTTTTTAATGAGGGAAAATGGGTGAAAGGATTAGTTCCAGCTAGTAATCCTAATCCTGATTTGCGTTGGGAGAAAACAGCAGAGATAAATATTGGTCTTGATTTTGGATTTTTAGAGAATAGAATCAGCGGAAGTTTTGATGTTTATAGTAAAAAAACAAGCGATATGCTTTGGGATTATAATGTGCCGACTCCTCCATATTTATATTCTAGCATTACTGCCAATGTTGGAAAAATGGAGAATAAAGGATTTGAAATTCTTCTCAATGTAATTCCTGTTAAAAGCGAAAATTTTGTTTGGAATTCGTCAATGACTTTTTCACATAATGAGAACAAGCTAACAAGTCTTTCTAATGATTTATATGCAATAGATAAGAACTTTATTAATACTGGAAATACGGGAGATCCAATTTCATTTTCTACACACCGATTGGAAGTTGGGCAATCAATAGGAAATTACTGGGGATTAAAATCGGTTGATATTACTAATGATGGGAAATGGATTATTGAAACAGCAGACGGTACAAGAAAAACGCTTACTCCAGATTTATATAATGATGACAATAAACAATATTTAGGAAATGGAATCCCAAAATATTATGCGGGTTGGACTAATACTTTTACTTACAAAAAATTTGATTTGGGTATGGTATTGACAGGTGCTTTTGATTTTCAAATACTTAATTCTCAGCGCATGTTTTATGAAAATCCTACGATTAATTATAATATGCTGGCTTCTGCATTCGACAAAGTATATGATAAAGCGGTATTGAACTATAACCAGACTTATGTTAGTTATTATCTTGAAAAAGGAGATTATGTAAAGGTTGATAACATAACTTTATCTTATAATTTTGATGTTAAGCCATTTAAGGTTATAAACGCTATGCGATTATATGTATCTGGAAATAATTTGGCCACATTTACAAAATACAAAGGCTTAGATCCAGAGATACAAAGAGGAGATCCTTTGTCTCAAGGAATGGATAATAGAGATAAATATCCAACTACTACATCTCTTACTTTAGGATTAAATGTAACTTTTTAAAAAAAAATAAAGATGAAAAATCATAATATAGTATATAAAATCCTTGTTTCCGGCTTACTTCTTTTAGGAACAGGATGTACAAATTTGGATGAGACAGTTTATGATAAAATAACTGCCGAGAGTACAGAATTGACAGCTGAAGATTTAACGAGTATTATTGCGCCAGCTTATACTTCGTTCAGAGATGTTTATTGGGGTTGGGACGCAGCTTTTTGCTTATATGAAGAATCATCGGATTTAATTGTAACGCCTCAAAGAAACGGTATCGGCTGGGGAGATTATTATATAACGATGCATCAGCATACATGGGGATCAACCCTGCCTCATGCAGAGGGAAATTGGTATTATTTGTATACTGGGGTAAATAGCGTAAACAGAGCAATTTATCAAATTGAGCAAATACAGGGTATTGAAAATAAAGACAAAGTAATTCAGGAACTAAGAGCATTAAGAGCGATATATTATTATTTGCTTTTGGATAATTTCAGAAATGTTCCAATAGTAACTTCTTATATCAATCCTCCAGGATATTTGCCTGTTCAGAATACAGGGAAAGAAGTATATGATTTTGTTGAAAGCGAATTAAAAACAGCGTTGCCTTATTTAAGTGATGAAAACAATACAGCTTCTTATGGAAAAGTTACGAAGTGGGCTGTCAAAATGACTTTGGCAAAATTATATTTGAATGCTGGAGTATATTTAGGGACACCAAAATGGAATGATGCTTTGGCACAGGTTAATGATATTATTGACAGCGGAAAATTTAGCTTGACAAGTAACTATTTGGATAATTTTAAGATTAAGAATGAAGGTTCTCCAGAAGAAATATTATCTATTCCATTTGATCAAGTTAAAACAGGGGGGAGCTATTGGCCATTTAAAACGTTGGCTGCTCCAAGCCAAGCGACTTATGATTTGAGCGGTGGTCCTTGGAATGGTTCTGGTGGAATTCCGCAATTTATAGACACCTATGATCCAGATGATCAAAGATTAAAAGATTCTTGGCTAGGAGGCAAACAATATACAAGTAAAGGTGAGCCATTAATGGTAGACGGTAAACAATTTGAATATATTAATTATTTGACTAATGTAAATGGCTGTGAGCCTAACGAAGGATTTAGAATGGTTAAATATGAAATTGGTTCCGGTGATATAGGGCAAACCAGTAATGATGTTCCATTTTACAGATATACAGATGCATTGATGATTAAAGCTGAATGTTTGTTAAGAACAGGTGATGCTAATGGAGCCGCTGTAATTGTGTCACAAATCAGACAAAGAGATTTTAAAAACACAAATCCTAGTAAAGCAACAGTTACTGGAGCAAAACTTTCAGGAGGAAGCGTTTATAAATATGGTACTTATGAGGCTGGAGTAATTACGAATCTTGAAGGCGGTGCTGACATTCAGTATGGAGGTTTCTTAGATGAATTGGCTTGGGAATTTGTAGGGGAAGCCCATAGAAAACAAGATTTAATACGATTTGGTGTTTTTACAACAAAATCTTGGTTTTCACATAAACCAAATGGTGCTTTTAGAAGCCTATTACCAATACCACAGTCTGAAATGGATAAAAACAGTAATTTGAAGCAAAATCCAGGTTATAATTAATTTATTGAAAATAAAGTGTTTTGAATTAGTTTATTTTTTAAGGGAGGCAAGAAATTGCCTCCTTTGTTTTTGTATGTCGGACATGCTCATATTCTAGCAGAGTTAAGCCTAAAGCAAGATACCTGCGCTTTGTTGCTAAATCATCTGAAGGAAAAGGTCAGACATTTTCCATTGGCGAAATAAATGCGGTCGAAAAGTAAATATAAACGAATCTTAACTTGGTGTCGATTTTTTTTAAAGTTTCTGCTTGTGTCTTTTGCCGAAGTTAACAGGTTATTAGTCGAATTTTTAATTTTGCAGATGGACTAATTCTTAATTTTATGCTATAATAATTAAAGGAAACGGGCAAATGACTAAAGAAGGCATAAATTTTAAAGAAGCTGGAAAATTTGAAGAAACACGTTTTGAGAAGATTCATAACGTGATTTTCGGATCATCTAAGGAAGCTTCCTTATTGGTTGCACAAGAAATAGCAAACATAATTCAGAGAAAAGAAGAATTAAATGAACCTTGCGTTTTAGGATTAGCAACAGGGTCTTCGCCGGTAAAAGTTTACGAAGAGCTTGTAAGACTGCATAAAGAAGAAGGTTTAAGTTTTTCCAATGTAGTAACATTCAATTTAGATGAATATTATCCAATGGATAAAAATAATATTCAGAGTTACTGGTATTTCATGCATGAGCATCTTTTTGATCATGTTGATATTCTTCCAGAAAATATTAATATTCCTGACGGAAATATCAGTAATGAAGATTTACAGCAATATTGTATCGATTATGAAATGAAAATTAAATCATATGGCGGTTTAGATTTTCAGCTTCTAGGAATTGGAAGAACAGGCCATATTGGGTTTAATGAGCCGGGATCTCACATTAATTCGGGAACAAGAAGTATTACGCTGGATCATTTGACGCGTATCGATGCAGCATCTTCATTTTTAGGAATTGATAATGTACCCCGAAAAGCCATTACAATGGGAATTGGTACTGTAAAAACGGCCAAAAGAATCGTACTTCTGGGATGGGGAATCAGTAAAGCTGAAATCATAAAAAAAACTATAGAAGGAGAAATTTCTTCACGAGTGCCGGCAACATATTTACAACGGCACAGCAACGCAACATTTGTTTTAGATACCGAGGCTTCATCAGAATTAACGAGAGTAAAAACACCTTGGTTAGTAAAATCAATTATCTGGACAGAGGAATTAAAGCTTAAGGCTGTTGCCTGGCTAAGTGAATTGACTAAAAAGCCTTTTCTTAAACTTACAGATAAAGATTACAATGAACACGGTATGTCTAGTTTGTTAACAGAAGAAGGAACTGCGTATGATTTAAACATCAAAATGTTTAACAAAATGCAGCAGACTATTACTGGCTGGCCAGGAGGAAAACCAAATGCAGATGATACTTACAGACCGGAACGAGCTACTCCAGAAAGAAAGAGAATTATCATTTTCAGTCCGCACCCGGATGATGATGTTATTTCGATGGGAGGAACTTTTGACAGATTGGTAGAACAAGGACATGATGTGCATGTTGCATACCAGACATCTGGAAATATTGCTGTTTCTAATGAAGAGGCTTTAAAATTTGCTGAAATTTCGATGGCATTAAATAAAAATTCCAGCGAATCTGAAGACATCATCAATTTTTTAAAGAATAAAAAAGCTAATGATATTGATTCATTAGAAGTTAGAAAATTAAAAGGATTAATTAGAAGAAGCGAGTCTTTGGCTGCTACGAGATATTTAGGTTTACTGGATTCAAATGTTAACTTTCTGGATTTGCCTTTTTATGAAACAGGCACAGTTAAAAAAAATAATCTGGGGGAGGCTGATATACAAATTATGTGCGATATTATTGAAAGAATAAAACCGCATCAAATTTATGCAGCAGGAGATTTAGCTGACCCGCATGGAACTCATAAGGTGTGTTTAGATAGTTTGTTTGAGGCTTTAAAAAGATTAAAGAATAAAAAATTTATGGATGATTGCTGGGTCTGGTTATATAGAGGAGCGTGGCATGAGTGGGAATCATTCCAAATTGAAATGGCGGTTCCAATGAGTCCTGATCAGGTTCTTAAAAAACGTCATGCAATTTTCTATCACCAATCTCAAAAAGATGGAGTAATGTTTCAGGGAGATGACAGTAGAGAATTTTGGGTAAGAGTTGAAGATAGAAATAGATTAACAGCAGAAAAATATAATGCTTTAGGATTAGCTGATTATTCCGCTATTGAAGCATTTAAACGATATCATTTTTAGTTTGTTTTTATATCGAATAGAATAAGTTATTTCATGTAATTTATTTTTGGTTAGTTACCTGTATGTTGAAATGCAACCCGTAATGGTTGCATTTTTTTATATAATTAAAGTTCTTATTTTGGTACAAATGATAACTTTGAGTAAAGTGCTTTTACTTCGAAAGTGTTTTGCGACTCCGCTCAGCCTGACACCTAGTTTAAATTACATCTAAAACGGATATAATGGATAAGGAAAATTCAAAATAGCGATCGCAAAGTTTATGATCTTTTGCATTACATGTTCCCTTCGACTACGCTCAGGTATTAAATGGAAGAATTTAAAATTCTTTGTTTTACATGATCAATATAAGATCTTCCAATTACGTATCTCAGTCCTTCAATTTCTATACTGTTTCCTTCAACGGCATCAATCTTATCAATAGCTATAGTATATGATCGGTGTATTCTCAAAAAATTTCTTTCGGGTAATAAATCAGTAAAGTCAGATAATGTGCTGTGTATTATGTATTTACCACTTAAAGTATTGATTTTTAGATAATCTTTTAAGCTTTCAATCACTAAAATTTCATTAAAAAATATTTTTTTCATTCTCTTCTTGTCGATCTTAACAAAAATAAAAGGGCTTTCAGGATTATTTTCAAGCGGAGCATTACTGTTATTGTTAAGTCTTTTGCTAATCTTGTTTAGGGTTTTCATTAACCTCGGAAATTCGATTGGCTTTACCAGATAGTCTAGAACATCTAATTCATAAGTTTCTATAGCAAATTGACTATACGCACTTGTAATAATAAGTATTGGAGGGTTTTCTAGACTTTTTATGAAATTTATACCGTCTAGAACCGGCATATTAATATCAAGAAAAATTACATCAACTTTATTGTTCTTTAAAAAATTTAAGCCTTCAATTGGATTGCTAAAAGTATTTATTACCTCAAAATTTTCAACAGGCTCCAGATAATTTTTAATAACATTAATTGCCAATGGCTCATCATCTATGATTAAACAATTTATTTTCATTACTATATGTTTTTTTTGAAAGAAATAAATTTGGTAGTTGTAAAAAAGAAAGAAAATTGTTTTTAGGATACTTTAATTACAAGCTTTGCAACAAAAATATCCTTTTTATTTTTAAATGAAAGCCTATAGTCGCTTTTATTATAACCTAATTCAAGCCTTTTTTTAACATTTTCTAAACCTATACCGCTAGACTTGTTAAAATTATCCTTATGTTCAGTAATTTCGGGCATTGGATTAGTAATTGTGAAATGCAAAAAATCACCTTTAATCTTAAAATTAATGTTGATTATAACAGATCCGGTGTTCTTGTTAACACCATGTTTAAAAGCATTTTCAATAAAAGTGAGAAGTATGATAGGACTAATTTCTTTATCATGAATGTCTCCAGAAATATACATATTGACTTCTAATCGGTCATCATTTCTAATTCTTTCTAAGTCCAGGTAATTTTGTATGCAAAGTATTTCGTTTTCTAAAGTTTGTTTCTTGCTTTTTGTTTCGTACAGCATGTAACGCATTAATTCAGAAAGTTTGAGAACAATTTTTGGAGTTTTATTTGATTTTTCTACCGATAAAGAATAAATATTGTTAAGCGTATTGAAGAAAAAATGTGGGGAAATTTGAGATTTAAGGAAAAGCAATTCTGTTTCTAATTGAGATTTTTCAAGATCAGTTACTCTTCTTTGTTCATTCAAAAAATCAAATGTAATCTTAATTGCTGTCACAAATGTGATTACATAGAGTTCTCCCATCATCATGTCAATAGTATAATTGAGTGTTAATTTATCGATAGTTTCAGGTCCTTCTGGCCAGACGTTATGCGTTATTAATAAGTATGTGAGGTTGAATTTTATAATTACCATTATAAATATGGAGGATAAAATTGCAAGTACATATAGAAGATATTTTTTTCGATAAACCAGATAGGGCATAAATATTAAAATATTCAGATAACATAATGTCATGTGAATTGGAAAGCCTAATAAGTTTGTCTTTAATGAATACAAATAATCATTAAAATAGCTTCCCCAACGAAATGTGTTAAATAAAAAGTAAGTAAGCCAAAAAAAGATGTGATAATGCAATGGCAATCGATATAATTTGCTGGAATTTAAATTCATAATAATGATATGCTTTTGTGATTTTTTTGATGTTTATCTTAGTTTATATGTTGTCCGTCTAAATTACTTTTAAATAAAAGTTGAATTTGTTTAATTTTAAAGTTAAATTAAAGATCGTTATATATGAGGAATTTTACCCTGCTGGTTTTGTTTGTTATTTTAGTTGCAAGTTGCAAAATAAATGTAAACAAAAATCAAAATCACAAAACACTTTTTGTTGACTATGTTGATCCTTTTATTGGTACAGGCGGTCATGGACATACATATCCCGGGGCTACTGTCCCATTCGGGATGCTGCAGGTGAGTCCTGATAATGGTATTTCAAGCTGGGATTGGTGTTCGGGTTATCATCATTCTGATTCCATAGTAGTTGGTTTCAGTCATCTGCATCTAAGCGGAACAGGAATTGGAGATTTGGCAGATATTTTATTTATGCCTACAAATAAAAAATTAGATCTAACAGCCAAAATAGCTTCACGTGATCAATTACCTTATAAATCAAAATACAGTCATGTTAACGAAAAAGCAGCGCCGGGCTTTTATCAGGTTTTTCTTGAAGACCCTAAAATCAATATAGAATTAACTTCATCACAAAGAACAGCCTTCCATAAATATACATTTGCAAAAAATGATAAACAATCAGTAGTAATCGATCTTGGTTTTGCAATCAATTGGGATAAAGTGTTAAAAACCGGAATTACAATTGAAGATCAATATACTATAAGTGGATATCGCTATAGTATGGGGTGGGCAAAAAATCAGAAAGTATTTTTCGTGGCAAAATTTTCAAAACCAATTTCAGAATCTGTGTTAATTGCCAATAAACAAATAACAGCAGGAAATAAAGCTGAAGGAGAAAATACAGCAGCACAGTTATTTTTTGACGTTAAGAATTCTGATGAATTACAGGTAAAGGTAGCTTTGTCATCCGTTAGCATAGCCAATGCCAAAGATAATTTAGATGGAGGAAAATCAACTTTCGAAAAAACAAAATCTCAGGCATCCACAATATGGAATGCTGCTTTGAGTAAAATTACAGTAGAATCACCTGTTGATTCATTAAAAACGATGTTTTATACTGCGATGTATCATGCACAATTAGCACCTGTAACCTATAGTGATAAAAACGGGCAGTTTAGAAAAGAGGATGACCAAATTGATGCTGCAAAAGGTTATACCGCCTATTCTACCTTATCACTATGGGATACTTTTAGGGCTGAAAATCCTTTGCTTACCTTATTGGCTCCTGACAAGGTTTCAGATATTGTAAACTCAATGTTGGCGTATTACGATACCAAAAAAATGTTGCCAGTTTGGACTTTATATGCTAACGAAACCAATACAATGACAGGTTATCATTCGATTCCTGTAATTGTTGATGCGTACCAAAAAGGTATCAAAGGGTTTAATGCCGAAAAGGCATACGAAGCTATGAAAGCTACAATGATGCAGGATGAACGCGGCTTGAATTTCTACAAAAAATACGGCTACATTCCTTATAATTTACTTGATGAATCAGTAACAATTACTTTGGAATATGCTTATGACGATTGGTGTGTGGCGCAAATGGCCAAAGCTTTGGGCAAAAACGATGATTATCAATTTTTTCTAAAACGTTCTCAGGCTTATCGATATTTATTTGATCCGAAAACTGGGTTTATGAGAGGAAAATCGGAAGACGGAAAATCATGGAACGAGCCTTTTGATGCTAAACATTCTAACCATAGAGAGCATACTGATTATACCGAAGGAAACGCTTGGCAGCACAGCTGGTTTGTACCACAAAATGTTGAAGATTTTATTTCGCTGCACGGAAGCAACGAATTATTTGCCAAACGTTTAGAGCAGTTATTTACCGAAAGCTCAGAAATTACAGGAAACAATGTCTCTGCGGATATTTCAGGATTGATAGGTCAATACGCACACGGAAACGAACCAAGCCATCATATCGCTTATATGTTTAATCATGCTAATCAGCCATGGAGAACACAATATTGGGTACGTCATATTTTAGATACGCAATACAATACAACACCAAACGGATTGAGCGGTAATGAAGATTGCGGACAAATGTCGGCCTGGTACGTTTTCAGTTCGATGGGACTATATCCTATGAATCCGGCTTCGGGCGAATATGAAATAGGAAGTCCTATTTTCGAAAAGACGAAAATCAATCTTGAAGGCGGAAAATCGTTTGCTATTGAAGCAGAAAATGTTTCTGATAAAAATTTTTACATACAGTCAGCAACACTTAATGGTGCTCCATTTAATAAAACCGCAATCTCGCATCAACAAATATTGCAAGGCGGGATTTTACATTTTGTAATGGGAGCCGAACCTAATAAAAGTTGGGGATTAAAAAAATAGCAAACCACGTAACTAATTAATAAATAAGAATTAATGAACATCATTGACGTATCAATCATTTTAGCTTATATTTTGCTCTCAGTAGGTATAGGAATTTGGATTTCAAGAAAAGCATCAAAAGGATTAGATGATTATTTCCTTGGCGGAAAAACAATCAAATGGTATTTTTTAGGTTTAAGTAACGGATCAGGAATGTTTGATGTTTCAGGAACTTCCTGGATGATTGGCGTACTGTTTTTATATGGAGTAAAAAGTTTTATGTTTATGTGGCTTTGGCCGATATGGAATCAGATTTTTGTAATGATGTTCTTATCTGTCTGGATTAGAAGGTCGAAAGTAATGACTGGTTCTGAATGGATTTTAACCCGTTTTGGAAATGACAAAGCTGGAAAAGCATCACATATTATTGTAGCAATTTTTGCTATTATTTCTACAATTGGTTTTATTGCTTATTTTTTTGAAGGAATTGGAAAATTTATAACCATCATACTTCCTTGGGATTTAACGCTTCATTATGGAGATTTAATTTTGTTAACCTCTGAGCGGTCTTACGCTTTAATAATCATATTTTTAACAACAATTTATACAGTTAAAGGAGGTATGTTTTCTGTGGTTGCGACAGAAGTTGTGCAATATCTGATCATGATTATTGCGAGTGTCTTGATTGCTGGTTATGCGTTTTTAAATTATACCGATATTCAGATTAATTCTGTAATTACGGAGGAATGGAAAAATGTTTTCTTCGGATGGCAGTTTGAAACCCAATGGAGCGAAAAGTTTCAGACATTCAATAATTTAATTGATTCCGAAGGTTACAAAATGTTTGGCGCTTTTATCGGAATGACATTATTCAAAGGCTTTTTCGCCAGTGTTGCAGGTCCGACACCAAGTTATGATTTGCAAAGAATCCTTTCTACGAAATCAGTAAAAGAAGCTGCCTATATGAGTGGTTTTACCAACTTGATTTTATTCATTCCAAGATATTTATTAATTACGGGAATTGTCGTAATTGCTTTGGTAAATTTAGCGCCGGGGCTGAATGCGAATACAGGTTTGACAGGAGCCGATTTAGAATTATTAATGCCAAAAGTGGTTAATTTATATCTTCCTGTTGGGATAAAAGGACTTTTACTTGCAGGTTTATTGGCAGCATTTATGTCTGGATTCTCCGCTTTTGTAAATGCAGGACCAGCTTATATTGTAAATGATATTTATAAAAAATACTTCAAACCGGTTGCAACAAATGCACATTATATAAAAGTGAGTCAGATTTCATCTTTTCTTGTTGTTGGTTTAGGTGTTTTTATGGGATTTTTTGCAGAATCAATTAATTCTCTAACCTTATGGATTACCAGTGCTTTGTACGGAGGTTATGTGGCAGCCAATTTTCTAAAATGGATTTGGTGGCGTTTTAACGGCTGGGGGTATTTCTGGGGAATGTTTGCTGGATTAATTGTAGCTTCATTACAATTTATCTTAGGACAGAATAAAAGTAATTTAACCGATGGGTCATTTTTATGTGAGTTATCGCAAGTGCAGGCAATTTATCTGTTTCCAGCAATATTTGGCTTCTCCATTTTGGGTTGTCTTTTAGGAACTTTTTTAAGTAAACCAACAGATATGGAAGTTTTAAAATCTTTTTATGCAAACGTAAGACCTTGGGGATGGTGGAAACCAGTTTGTAAATTATTAAAAGCAGAAGATCAGACTTTCGAAAAAAATAATGATTTCTGGAAAGATATGCTGAATTGTGTTATCGGAATTGTATGGCAGTCAAGTATGATTTTGCTTCCGATATTCTTTGTAATCAGAGATTATCCAAAAGCAATTTTGGCTTTGATCGTGTTTTTAGTAACGACCACGATATTAAAATTCACCTGGTTAGATAAAGTTAGAAAAATAGCTGATTAAGAAAAAAAGGGAGGTAACGACATACCAGCTTTGCCAAAGTTTAAAACTTTGATAAAGTCCTTAAAAACGAAAATTTTAACACATAGAAACATAGGTTTAAATGAGTAAAAAAGAATACAAAAAGAAACTAGTTTCTCACGCATAGCTATGTGTATTAATGCAAGTGAAACGCCTTTTATGCGGTTTCAAAATCTATGTTTCTATGTGTTTAAAAAAATAAAACAAATAAAACAAAAACGAAAGAGACAATGAGTACAATTCCCTGGCAAGACAGACCCGAAAACAGTAACGACGTAATGTGGAGATATTCTAATAATCCCATTATTGAGAGATATGCCATACCTTCGTCAAATAGTATTTTTAACAGTGCAGTTGTTCCATTTGGTGATGGATTTGCAGGTGTTTTCAGATGTGATAACAAAGCGGTACAAATGAATATTTTTGCCGGTTTCAGTAAAAATGGTATCGATTGGGACATTAACCATGAACCAATTGTAATGGGGGCAGGTAATACGGAAATGATCGAATCAGCATACAAATATGATCCTCGTGTTGTTTTTATCGAAGACCGTTACTGGATTACTTGGTGCAACGGCTACAACGGGCCAACAATTGGTATTGGATATACTTACGACTTTAAGGAGTTTTTTCAATGCGAAAATGCCTTTTTACCCTTCAACAGAAACGGAGTTTTGTTTCCACAGAAAATAAACGGAAAATATGCAATGTTAAGCCGACCAAGTGATAACGGGCATACGCCTTTTGGAGATATTTGGATCAGTTACAGCCCGGATATGAAATATTGGGGAGAACACAGACTCGTGATGAAACCAACTCCTTTTGAAGACAGTGCCTGGCAGTGTACTAAAGTAGGAGCAGGGCCAATCCCAATTCTTACCAAAGAAGGCTGGTTAATGATTTATCACGGCGTTATTAATACCTGTAACGGTTTTCGTTATGCAATGGGAGCAGCACTTTTAGAAGTTGATGCACCGGAAAATGTAAAATACAGGACACAGCCTTATTTATTGGGGCCTGCTGAACTTTATGAAATGGTTGGAGACGTACCAAACGTAGTTTTCCCATGCGCTGCGTTACACAATACGGAAGAAGATAAATTAGCCGTATATTATGGTGCAGCAGATACTGTTGTGGCAATGGCATTCGGAAAATTAAGCGAAGTAATACAATTTACAAAAGATAACAGTTTATAAAAAAGGCATGCGTTTAAAAATTCAATGGTTAACTGCCGTTTTAGGGTTTATTTCGATAGTGGGTTATTCACAATCGAAAAATACAGTTATACCTAAAACTTATGTGGCAACCAAAACCACAAGTCCAATTGTAATTGATGGAGATGATTCTGATGCTTCGTGGAGTAAAGCAGACTGGACAGCTCTTTTTGAGGATATAGCCAATAACGAAAAACCTAAATATGGAACAAAAGTAAAAATGCTCTGGGATGAAACCAATTTTTATATTCTAGCGAAACTTGATGAGCCTGATGTCTGGGCAAATTTAAAACAACGTGATACCATTATCTTTTACAACAATGATTTTGAAGTTTTTATTGATCCCGACAGCGATACTTTTAACTATTATGAATTAGAAATTAATGCTTTGAATACGGCTTGGGATCTGTTTCTGTCAAAACCTTATAGAGAAAATGATAATGTTGTTTTAAATGACTGGAATATTCCGGGCCTGAAATCGGCGGTTAAAATCAAAGGAACGCTAAATAATCCAAACGACAGAGATGAAGGCTGGGTATTAGAAATGGCGATTCCCTGGGCATCTTATAAAACTTCCTATAACGACAAAAATGTACCTGCAGATAAATTCTGGAGAGTCAATTTTTCGAGGGTAAATTGGCAGCATACCGTAACCGATAAAGGTTATGAACGCAAGAAAGGCACTGATGGAAAATTTTTACCCGAATATAATTGGGTCTGGTCGCCAATGGGCGTTATCAATATGCATGAACCCGAAAAATGGGGTTATGTTTATTTCTCTTCGAAAGAAGGAAAAGACAGTTTTACAATTCCACAAGATGAAAAAGTAAAATGGGAATTGTACAGTTTATACCGAGCACAAAAAGAATATTATCAAAAATATAAAATCTGGGCAAAATCATTAGAATTATTAAGCAAGTCCCCTATTATTGTTGACGGTAAAATGATAAAGCCTGTTTTAGAAAATCACCGGACCGGTTATACTATTTCAGTGAAGAGTCCTTTTTCAAATAAAACACTAATCGTAAAAGAAGACGGGCAGTTTTTAAAGTAAAAAAACAATTAGACAAATTATCACTAATGATTCATTTTAAACCACATAATACGACAATAAAATCAGTTTTCTCAATCCTGATTATCAGTATGTTTTTTGCTTGTTCTTCCTTGGAAAGAAAACAAAATCAATCGAAAGAAGAATTTAAAACAATTGGGTATGTTGCTGGTTATGAGAATTTTGATCCGGAAAAAATTGATGCGGCCAAGTTAACTCACGTTAATTATGCCTTTGCTAATATTGTTGATGGTAATGTTCAGTTTGAGCTGGCTGCAGATAAGGCTAAAATAGAAAGTATAATGGCTCTTAAAAAGCAAAATCCTGATTTAAAAGTATTGTATTCTATTGGCGGCTGGGTTTGGTCAGATCAATTTTCAAATATAGCCGCTTATGCTGAATCAAGAGAAAAATTTGCTAAAAGTGCTGTTAAACTACTGAAAGTTTATGGTTTTGACGGGATTGATATCGATTGGGAATTTCCAGGACAACGTGCAGAGGACAATGCTTTCAGACCTTCAGACAAAGAAAATTTTACCTTATTATTAGGCGAATTGCGTAAACAATTAGAAATTGAAACTAAAGTGGATAATAAGCATTATTTACTCACTATTGCAGCAGGAGCAGATCAGGAATATATCAATCATACTGATTTAAAAAAGGCACATCAATATCTTGATTTTATTAATTTAATGTGTTACGATTTTTATAACGGTTGGTTTTATCAAACTGGACATCATGCTAATTTATATCCTTCAAAAGAAGAAAAATTTGGAGGAAATAGTATTAGTGAGTCAGTAGATAAATTCTTAAAAGAAGGCGTTCCTGCTAACAAACTTATTTTAGGAATTCCTTTTTATGGAAGAAAGTGGGAAAAAGTAACAGCAACAAATAATGGCTTATACCAATCAGCTCTAACGGGAAGTTCTATTGTGGCATCCTGGGAAATTGCAGCAGAATTAAAATCCGGAAAATTTCAGGAATTATATGATGATTCGGCAAAAGCATCTTATTTATGGAATGCTCAGGATAATATTTTTATTTCTTATGAAACTCCAAAAGAAATTGCTTTAAAGGCCGCATTTATTAAGCAAAAAAAATTAGGTGGTGCTATGTTTTGGGAATATAGTTTAGACAATAACCAGGAGTTATTAAACAAGCTGTATGAAAGTGGAAATAATACAAAAGACACAAAAGCAAGTTTAAAATAAATAATGAAGAAACAGTATCTGATATATGTACTATTTGTATTGTTGTTATCTAATTGTGGGCTACATAAAAAAGGAGAAATTCAATTGACTGATTATGTAAACCCGTTCGTTGGTACAGCTGGTCCCGGGAATACATATCCAGGGGCAACAGTTCCTTTTGGGATGGTACAGCTAAGCCCTGATATTGGAATACCCGGCTGGGATAGAATTTCAGGATATTACTATAAAGATTCTATTATTTCCGGATTTTCCCACATGCATTTATCAGGTACCGGAGCAGGCGATTTATATGACATTTTAGTAATGCCGACAAACAGCAGGTTTACAAAACGGATTAAGGACAATAATTTTATACCTTTTTCGAGATTTTCGCATGATAAAGAAACAGCAGTTCCGGGTTATTATGCCGTAAATTTATTAGATTTTGGAATTAAAGCAGAACTCACTGCAACCGCACGGACAGGTATTCATAAATATACTTTTCCTAAAGATGATGCATCGCAGATTAATATCGATTTGGGCTATGCCTTAAATTGGGATACACCTATAGAAACCTATATCAATATTGTGGATCAGACCACTATTGAAGGGTATAGAAAATCATCAGGCTGGGCCAAAGAACAACGGGTGTATTTTGTTATAAAACTTTCAAAACCTTTTAAGTCATATCAGATTTTTAAAAATGATTCGCTTACAACTAATCCATCAAAAGCAATTAAGACTAAAATCGTTTTAAATTATAATACCGTTGATAAAGATGAAATAATTTTAAAAACAGGGCTTTCCACAGCTTCTCTTAAAGGAGCTTATAAATCCTTAGAAGAAGAAGCTCCCGATTTTAATTTTGAAAATTATAAAGCTAAAGCTTCTGCTCTTTGGGAACAAGAATTACAGAAAATTAATATCGTAACACCAGACGATACCAAAAAGAAAATCTTTTACACCATGATGTATCAGTCGATGTTGGCTCCTACATTGTTAAGTGATTGTAACGGAGATTATAAAGGTGCCAATGGTACTATTGAAAATGCAAAAGGATTTGACAGATACGATACATTTTCGTTATGGGATACCTACAGAGCGGCACACCCACTGTATACTATTTTGCATCCAAAACGTGTTTCCAGTATGATTAATTCTTTATTGGCACATTATAAAGAAACAGGTTTATTGCCCGTTTGGTCTCTGCAGGGAAATGAAACCAATATGATGATAGGCAACCACGCAATACCCGTTATTGTCGATGCCTATTTTAAAGGAATTGAACATTTTGATGCAGCATTAGCATACAAAGCGTGTGTAGAAAGCTCCATGGTTGATTCAAGACAATTAGACAGTTATAAAATATTAGGCTATGTTCCTGTTGATGAAGATGATAATGAAAACTGGTCGGTTTCAAAAACGCTGGAGTATGCCTATGATGATTGGTGTTTGGCGCAGTTTGCAAAAGCATTACATAAATCAAATGATTATGAATACTTCTTAAAACGTTCTGAGAATTGGAAAAATCTGTACGATTCGAAAAGTACCTTTATGCGTCCAAAATTGAAAAACGGAGAATTTATAAAAGAATTTATTCCAAAAGAATATACCCCTTATTTCTGCGAAAGCAACGCATGGCAATATTTTTGGTCAGTACCGCAAAATATTGAAGGCTTAATAAAAGTGGTTGGCGGAAATTTGGCTTTTGAAAAAAAATTAGATTCAATGTTTACCTTAAAACCGCTCCCTGAAGACAAATTACCTATATTTAGCACAGGCATGATTGGGCAATATGCACATGGTAATGAACCGGGCCATCATGTGGCTTACTTGTACAACTATGTTAATGAACCTTGGAAAACGGAAAAATTAGTCAGAGAGATTTTAGAAAGTCAGTATAAAAATACTCCCAATGGGCATTGCGGAAATGAAGATTGTGGACAAATGTCGTCCTGGTATATATTTAGTTCATTAGGTTTTTATCCTGTAAATCCTGCCCAGGGAATTTATAGTTTTGGGTCACCACTATTTGACGAAGCCACAATTAACTTAGAAAACAATAAAATATTTGTTATTAAAGCAAAAAACAACAGTAATGAGAATATATATATCCAGTCTATTACACTGAATGGAGAAAAAATAGACAGAGATTACATCACGCATAAAGAAATTACACAAGGAGGAACATTAGTTTTTACAATGGGTAAATTCCCAAAAAAAGATAAAAATAACATGGCATTATCTTCGGAAATGTTTCATTAAAAATAAGCATATGTCAAATAGAAGAGATTTTATAAAAAAAACAACTTTGGGTACACTTGCCGTAAGTTCAGTTTTAGGCTACAGCGGATTTGCTAATAATACGAAAGATGAAAAAATTCATGAAATCGAAGACTTAGAAAAAAAGCAAAAAAAGCCAATTATTATTTCGACATGGAATCATGGTCTTCCCGCCAATGAAGAAACCTGGAAACAATTAAAAGCAGGAAAACCAGCCTTAGATGCTATCGAAGCCGGAATGAAAATTCCCGAAGCGGATCCGAATGTCCGAAGTGTTGGTTATGGTGGATATCCGGATCGCGATGGTAAAGTAACTTTAGATGCCTGCATTATGGATCATAATAGCAATTGTGGTTCGGTTTGTTTTCTGGAAGGCATTATGCACCCTATTTCGGTAGCGAAAAGAGTGTTACAAAATACGCCTCACGTTATGTTGGCGGGACAGGGAGCACTTCAATTTGCATTGTCTGAAGGTTTTAAAGAAGAAAATTTATTGACACCTGAATCTGAAAAAGACTGGAAAAAGTGGCTGGAAGATTCAAAATACAAACCTGTAATAAATATAGAAAATCACGATACAATTAGTATGCTGATGCTGGATCAGGACGGAAATCTTGCCGGCGGCTGTACAACAAGCGGCGCAGCCTGGAAAATGCATGGCCGCGTTGGTGACTCCCCAATCATCGGTGCGGGTCTTTTTTTGGATAATGAAGTTGGGGCTGCTGCTGCAACCGGTTTAGGCGAAGCGGTTATACGAACTGCCGGAAGTGCAATGGTAGTTGAATTAATGCGTCAGGGGAAATCACCTTTTGATGCCTGCAAAGAAATTACAGAACGTATTTACAACAAGCATAAAAACCATAAAGACATGGAATATCTGCAAGTCGGATTTATTGCATTGAATAAAAATGGTGAACATGCTGGTTACAGTTTAAGATCAGGATTTAATTATGCTGTTTCTGATGATGAAAAAGGACACCGAATGGAAGATTCCAAATTTAAAATGGCCTGGGAAAAATAATTATTGCGGTAGGCTTTGCCAAAGTTCTTCGCCCCTAATATTCACGCAAAATTGTCATTTCGACGAAGGAGAAATCACACTAGTTAATCGACAAAGATTGACGATTTTCTTTGAGGAGTTTCTTGTGTGATTTCTCCTTCGTCGAAATGACAAACTTTGACAATGCTTGCAAGTTGCAGAGAATAAAAAAAACAAATAATGAAAAAAAAAATATCCATATTATCATTACTATTCACCTCAATTTTAACTATTAATGCACAGGAAAAAGTTCCTTTCTGGCAAAACGAAAAAATCAATGAAGATAACAGAGAGCCTATGCACGCTGCTTATTATGTTTTTGAAAACGAAGCATTGGCAGCCAAAAACGACTGGAGACAATCTAAAAACTATCTGGATATAAACGGAGCATGGAAATTTAAATATGTTAACAGTCCGAATGATTTACCAAATGAATTCGAAAAAAGTACTTTTGACGACTCAGCCTGGGATAATTTTAAAATTCCGGCCAGTTGGGATGTAAATGGTTACGGATATCCTATTTATACGAATACAACTTATGATTTTGATCATATAATGGCACCAAATCCGCCATTTGTTCCCACAAAATATAATCCGACAGGAGTTTACAGAAGAGAAGTAACAATTGATAAATCCTGGGAAGGAAAAGATATTTTTCTTCATATTGGTACGGCAAAATCAAATCTAACGGTTTGGGTAAACGGAGTTTATGTAGGTTATGGCGAAGATGGAAAACTGCCTTCTGAATTCAACTTAAATAAATATGTAAAAACCGGTAAAAACAGTATTGTTCTGAAAGTAATGAAATGGAATGACGGTTCGTATTTAGAATGTCAGGATATGTGGAGAATGAGCGGAATTACACGGGATTCTTATTTGGTTGCCAGAAATAAAGCGCATTTAAAAGATTATGAAATCATCCCGGATTTAGATGCATCGTATATAAACGGAAGTTTAAAAATTTCAACTGTATTTTCAGATTTAAATAAAAAAGACAATTATACTTTAGAAGTTCAGCTTAAAGACGGTTCAACAGTTGTTGCTTCAAAAGTTATTCCGGCACTGAACGAGAAACAAACCTTCGATTTTGCAGTAAATAATCCTAAAAAATGGAGTGCAGAAATTCCGAATTTGTATCAAATTAGTTTTCTTTTAAAAGATAAAAAAGGAAATATTATTGAAGTAATCAATCAGAATGTTGGCTTTAGAAAAGTAGAAATCAAAGGCGGACAGCTTTTAGTAAACGGGAAAGCAATTTATATAAAAGGTGTAAACCGCCATGAAACAGATCCTGTTACGGGGCAAACTGTCTCAAGAGAACGCATGGAAGAAGATATTAAACTGATGAAAGAGTTTAACATAAATGCGGTTAGAATGTCGCATTATCCCAACGATGAATATTTTTATGAATTATGCGATAAATACGGAATTTATGTTGTCGATGAAGCCAATATAGAATCTCATGGTATGGGTTATGATATTACCAAAACTTTAGGAAATAAACCTGATTGGGAATTGGCGCACCTGCAACGTATGCAGCGTATGGTTGAAAGGGATAAAAATCATACATCCATTATTATTTGGAGTATGGGGAATGAAGCAGGAAATGGTTATAATTTTTATAGAGGATATCTTTGGATAAAAAATCGTGATAAATCCAGACCAATTCAATACGAAAGAGCAACAGCCGGAGCCTGGGACGGAAAAGATTTGAAATATGAATGGGATTCTGATATTATTGACCCGATGTACAGTGCTCCAAATAAAATGCAAGAATACATTGAGGCAAATCCAAATCCGACACGTCCTTACATTCTATGTGAATATGCACATGCTATGGGAAATTCTATGGGAAATTTCAAAGATTATTGGGACGTTATCAGGGCTCATCCTAATTTTCAGGGAGGTTTTATTTGGGATATGATCGATCAATCCGTTTATAAAACGCTGCCTGACGGAACCCGTATTTTGGCTTATGGAGGTGATTTTGGACCTAAAGATGTACCAAGCGATAATAACTTTTTAGACAATGGTGTTTTTAGTCCGGAAAGAAAACCAAATCCGCATGCTTTTGAAGTGCGAAATGTGTATCAAAATATTTTGACTTCCTGGGAAAATCAGGCAACAGCGACTATTAAAGTTTACAACGAATTTTCGTTTAAAGATTTGCGCCATGTGAGTTTACACTGGAAATTGGTTTTGGACGGAAAAGACGATGTTAGCGGAGTTATCGATAATTTAGAAATCAATCCAAACGAATCTAAATCGTACACGCTTCCAATTAATTTAGAAGGAAAACAATTTAAAGAAGCGTTTATTGATGTAACCTATCATATTAAACAAGACGAGCCGTTTTTACCAAAAGGTTTCGAAATTGCTACAGAACAATTAGCGTATAAAGGAACTTGGAAAAATGATATAAAAATTGAAGGCACAGCAAAAATAATTGTAGAGAAAAAAGAAAACAGTACTGTATTTAAAAGTGATAAAGCTGAAATAATTTTTGATAAAAAAACAGGATTTATAAATGCATATTCATTCAATAATCAACCAATTTTAAAAGAAGGATATCAACTGCGTCCAAACTTTTGGAGAGCACCAAACGATAATGATTTTGGAGCGAATCTTCAGATAAACTTAAGAGCATGGAAAGAAGCTACAGATAATCCAACATTGGTTAGCTGGACATATTCTGCTACAAAAGACAATAAAATTTTGGTAAAAGCAACGTATAATTTATCTCCCGTTTCTTCGACTTTAGAACTAAATTATGAGATAAACAGCAACGGAGAATTAGGCATAAAAGAACAGCTGAATATTGACAAAACTAAAGAACAGCCGGTACTGCCAAGATTTGGTATGGAAATTATCCTGCCAAAAAAATTTAGCAATATCAGTTATTACGGAAGAGGGCCTCATGAGAATTATATCGACAGAAATTACAGTGCTCAGGTTGGTATTTATAATCAAACAGTTTCGGAGCAATATTATCCTTATATCCGTCCGCAGGAAACCGGAAATAAAACAGATATCAGATGGTATCAGTTATCAAATAATAATCTAAAAATAACAGTTAAGTCTGATGATTTGTTGGCGATTACAGCATTACATTTTTTAAATGAAGATTTGGATGACGGTCTGAAAAAAGATCAAAGACATGCTGCTGAACTTAAAGAAAGAGATTTAACAAGTTTAAAAATTGATTATAAACAAATGGGCGTTGGCGGTATTGACAGCTGGCAGGCATGGCCAATGGAAAAATATTTGCTGAGAGACAAAGCCTATCAATATCAATTTACAATTACACCATCTATAAAATAATTTATTATGAGGGTATTAAAACCATTCCTTGTCGTAATCTTCCTAACTGTTTTAAATTCTGGTTACAGTCAAAAAACATTTACGGAAAAGGATATTCAGATTATTCCGAAGCCAATGAATTTAGTAATTCAGGGAGGAATATTCCAATTTTCCAATAACACGAAGTTTGTGGTAAACAATGATTTTCAAAAAGAAATTGCAACCACTTTAATAACCAAATTTGAAAAGGCTGCCGGATGGCGCCCTGAAATTTCAAATGTGGTTCCACAAAGTAATTACATTCAGTTTAAAGTAGATCAAACCCTAAATAAAGAAGCTTATAAATTAGAAGTAAATGCTAAAAATATTACGATTACCGCTAAAGGAAATGCAGGTTTTATTTACGGATTAGAAAGTATCCGACAGTTGCTTCCGAGTGCTATTGAAAGTAAAAATATCGTATCGAATATAAAGTGGGAAATTCCGAATGTTATCATTACTGATGAGCCTCGTTTTCAATGGAGAGGTCTGATGTTGGATTTATCACGTCATTTTTTTGATAAAAATTACATACTGGAGACTATTGACCGTTTGGCAATGCTTAAAATGAATGTACTGCATCTGCATTTGGTAGACGATCAGGGCTGGAGAATGGAAATTAAAAAATATCCAAAATTAACTGAAGTCGGTGCCTGGAGGGTAGATCAGGAAAACGTAATCTGGAATGCCAGACTTACTGTAAATCCGGATGAAAAAGGAACTTACGGAGGTTTTTTGACGCAAGATGAATTAAAAGAAATTGTAAAATACGCAGCAACCAAAAACATCGAAATCATTCCGGAAATTGAGATGCCCGCTCATGTGAGCTGTGCCATCGCATCTTATCCTGAATTAGCTTGTTTTAATCAGCGTATTGGAGTGCCGTCCGGCGGATTATGGCCTATTACCGATATTTATTGTGCAGGAAAAGAAACGACGTTTGAGTTTCTGCAGAATGTAATCGATGAGGTAATAGCTGTTTTTCCTTCAAAATACATTCATATTGGTGGTGATGAGGCAACCAAAACCAATTGGGAAAAATGTCCTTATTGTCAAAAAAGAATGAAAGATAATGGCTTAAAAAACGTTCATGAATTGCAAAGCTATTTTGTTAAAAGAATGGAGAAATACATCAATTCAAAAGGACGAAAATTAATTGGCTGGGATGAAATACTGGATGGAGGAATCGATCCTACGGCAACCGTTATGAGTTGGAGAGGAGATAAAATTGGAGCTGAAGCGGTACAAAAAGGGCATGATGTAATTATGACACCGGAATCACATTGTTATTTTAATTTTTATCAGGGTCCTCAAAACGAAGAACCTTTGGCTTTTGACGGATATACGCCTTTAAGCAAAGTGTACGAATTTGATCCAATTGTATTAGCAATATCTCCTACAGACGCTAAACATGTTTTAGGCGGACAGGCCAATTTATGGGCAGAGTATCTTCCCGGACCAAAAGATTCCGAGTATATGATTTTTCCGAGATTAGCCGCATTATCTGAAGCATTATGGAGTCCTAAAGAAAGCCGCAATTGGAATGATTTTTCAGGCAGATTGACTCCTTTGTTACAGCGTTATGATTATTTAGGTATCAATTATTCAAAAAGTGCTTATTTGGTTACCGCTTCTTCAACGGCTGATATAACTCAAAAGCAAATCAATATTACTTTAAAAAATGAATTTCCAAATCCGGATATTCGTTATGTTTTGGGTGATAAAACTCTGGCAGGAAATGCTGTAAAATATACAAATCCGATTCAATTTAAAGAGACTACTATTTTAAAAGCTTCTTTGTATCAAAATGAAAGACTAGTGGGCAAAATTTTTACGGATACTATTATTTTCCATAAGGCATTTGCACACAAAGTAATGTATTTAACGCCTTACAATCAAAGTTACAAAGGAGATGGTCCTTTTGGAATGGTGAATACTATCAGAGGTTCTAAAAATTTCCACGATGGCCAATGGCAGGCCTGGCTAATTAATGACATGGAACTTGTTGTTGATCTTGAAAAAGAACAAACTGTAGAACAAGTAATCGTTGGTACTTTAGAAAATCAGGGCTCCGGAGTTTATTTTCCGACACAAATAAAAGTTTTGGTTTCTAGTGATGGCATCACTTATAAAGAAGTCCGAAAAATATCGCGCCCATTCGCTGTCAATTCAAATTCAGAATTAAAAGATTTTAAAATCAATTTTGAGAAACGAAATGCCAGGTTTGTAAAAGTAATTGCATCCAACTTAAAGAAAAGTCCAAAAGGTGAAGATTCATGGTTATTTGTAGATGAAATTTTAGTGAATTAAAACCCGTTGGGTGTAATTATTTTTAACACATAGAAAGATAGATTTATATTAACCTGAGTTCAATTATAAAAAAAGAAGGTTTTGAGTTGCCTCCTGCTTCAGCTGGAGGATGATAATTAAATACATTGAAGGGCTTTAGCCAAATGAAACTTTTGCGGTTTTCGGCTAAAGCCAATTGTCTTTGCTTAATTTACCTCCAGCTGAAGCAGGAGGCAATTCACAGATTTAGTTATAAAGTTATTATTTGTGAATCAATTACTTAACAATCGAACTCAGGTTATTAATAAAAAAGAATATTAAAAGAAACTCGTTTCTCACACACAGCTATGTGTGTTGATACAAGTGAAACGCCTTTTTTAAGCTATGAAGACTATATCTCTATGTGTTAAAAAAAAGACAAAACAAAAACAAAAATAATAAACATAATAAATAGAGTAAAAATGAAAAGAGGAATATTCATAATCGCCATTTTATTTTCAGTTCAAATGTTTTCTCAAGCCATTTATGAAGATGAAAGATATGTTCCGGAAACAGATCCGTTGGTATTGAAAAATTTAGATGAATGGCAGGGCAAAAAATTTGGTTTGTTAATGCATTGGGGAACTTACAGTCAATGGGGAATTGTAGAATCATGGTCTATATGCCCTGAAGATTATGGATGGTGTGAGCGTAAAAAAGGAAGCAATCCGGGCAATTATAATGATTATGTAAAAGATTATGAAGGCTTGAAAAAAACATTTAATCCTGTAAAATTTGACCCTGCAAAATGGGCAAAAGCAGCGAAATACGCAGGAATGAAATACATGGTTTTTACCACGAAACACCATGACGGTTTTAATATGTTTGACACCAAATATTCAGATTATAAAGTAACAGATGCGGCATGTGCTTTTAGTACAAATCCAAAAGCAAACATTGCGAAAGAAGTTTTTGATGCTTTCAGAAAAGAAAATATTTCAACCGGTGCTTATTTCTCTAAACCTGACTGGCATAACGAAAATTACTGGGATCCCTACTTCCCTCCTTTCGACAGAAACGTAAATTATGATCCGACGTTATATCCTGAGAAATGGAAAAAATATGTTGATTTTACACACAACCAAATTTTAGAATTATTGACAGATTACGGTAAAATTGATATTTTATGGTTAGATGGCGGATGGGTAAGAAAAAGAGACCAACAAAACATAAAAGAAAACTACGAGGAGAAATTTACAGAAAACGAATCCAAAAACGGATTTATCAAACACAGAGTGGTTGAACAAGACGTTAAAATGGATGAATTGGTTGCAGAAGCACGCCAGAAACAACCTGGTTTAATTGTAGTTGACAGAGCAGTTCATGGTAAAAACCAAAACTACTTAACTCCGGAAAACAGAGTTCCTGAAAAAACATTACCTTATCCTTGGGAATCTTGTATTACTTCCGGCGGAGGCTGGTCATATACTCCGGATGCTAAATATTTAACCGGCAGAGAAGGTATTCATATGCTTATTGATGTTGTGGCCAAAGGTGGAAATTTATTATTGAATGTAGCTCCAAGCCCGGAAGGTGAATGGCAGCAAGGCGCTTATGATTTATTGACAGCCTACGGAGACTGGATGAAAGTAAACAGTACAGCGATTTATAATACAAAACCAATTGCTCCTTTTAAAGAGAACAACATTTGTATGACTCAAAATAAAGAAGGAAATGTTTTCTTGTTTTATTTGGCTAAAGAAGGAGAAAATAAAATTCCTGCTGAAGTTACAGTAAAATCTATCAACCCTAAAAAAGGAACAAAAATCACGATGTTAGGTTCTAAAACATCATTAAAATGGACAACAGAAGCAGAAGGATTTAAAGTTGTAATTCCGGAAAGCTTGCGACATAATTTACCGGCAAAAGAAGCCTGGACATTAAAGATTGAAGCTGTTAACAGATAGACAAAATAATATGTTTTTAGATAAAAGGATAACCATACAAACAGCATGCTTATTTTGCATGCTGTTTTTTAGCGTAACTATTTTTGCACAACAGCCGGCTGATTATGTGAATCCGTTTATTGGAACTTCAAATTACGGAGCTACATTCCCCGGGCCGATTGCGCCAAGAGGAATGGCGAGTATCAGTCCGTTTAACGTTGCGGGACCTCAAAATTTGCCCTTAGAAAAAGACAGCCGCTGGTTATCAAATCCGTATGTAAACGAAAATACATTTTTAACAGGTTTCAGTCAGGTAAATTTAAGTGGCGTTGGCTGTCCTGAATTGGGTGTTATTTTATTGATGCCAACTACCGGAGCTGTAGAAACCAATCATTTAAAATATGGTTCAGCTTATTCAAACGAAGTAGCCAAAACAGCTTATTATAGCGTAGACATTAACAAGTATAATATTAAAGCAGAATTTACAGCATCTAAAAGAGTCGGTGTAAGCAAATTTACTTTTCCAAAAGGAGAATCTAATATTTTATTAAATCTTGGTTTAGGTTTGACAAATGAAGAAGGTGCCATGGTAAAAGTGGTTTCGCCAACAGAAATTGAAGGAATGAGAAGCGTTGGTTCGTTTTGTTACAATAGCCCCGAAGATGCATATCCGGTATATTTTGTAGCAAAATTTTCTAAACCTGCCAACAAGTTTGGAGTTTGGAAAAAACCATCAAAATACGAAGGTACAGAAGCACAATGGATGACTTATAACGGAAAAACCAGAATGATGGAAAATACAATCAAAACGGTTGTTGGTGACAGCATCGGAACTTATTTTTCCTATCAGTTTGATAAAGCAGAAACCGTTGAAGTTAAAATTGGAGTTTCGTACGTAAGCATCGCAAATGCACGTGAGAACTTAGAAAAAGAAACCGGAAACAAATCATTCGATGATGTTTATAAAGAAACCTATAACGAATGGAACACAGCACTTTCGAAGATTTTGGTTGAAGGTGGTTCAAAAGAAGAGAAAACTATTTTTTATACGGCTTTATATCACACGTTGATTCATCCAAATACGCTAAATGATATTAACGGAGAATATCCTGAAATAAAAAGAGGCAAAATTGGTAAAACAGAAGGTACACGCTATACCGTATTTTCTTTATGGGATACGTATCGAAATTTACATCAATTAATGTCTTTAGTGTATCCGCAGCAACAATCAAATATGGTTAAAAGTATGCTGGAAATGTATGATGAAAATGGCTGGTTACCGAAATGGGAGTTAAATTCAACAGAAACATTTACCATGGTTGGAGATCCCGCGAGTATTGTTATTGCTGATACTTACCTCAAAGGAATTCGTGATTTTGATGTTCAAAAAGCGTATAAAGCGATGCTGAAAGACGCAGATCAAATCGAAAATAATCCATTACGTCCGGGACTTAAAGATTATATCGAAAAAGGATTTTTAACAACCAATGACCGCGGGCCCGTTTCTACAACACAGGAATATAATGCTTCTGATTATTCGATTTCACTTTTAGCGAAAGCACTAGGTAAAAAAGAAGACTATGAACGTTTTAAAAATCGTTCGTTATCATACAGAAAATTATTCGATAAAAATTTAAAATTACTTCGCCCAAGAACAGCTGACGGAAAATGGTACGAACCGTTTGATCCGGTATCCGGAGCTAATTTTGAAGAAAATATTGGTTTTATAGAAGGCAATGCATGGCAATATGCTTTTATGGTTCCACATGATATTAAAGGGCTTATAAAATTAATGGGCGGTGATAAAGGCTTTTCAAATCAATTGCAAAAAGTATTCGATAGCAAACAATTTGATATGGCAAACGAACCTGATATTGCTTATCCTTATTTGTTTAATTACATAAAAGGTGACGAATGGAAAAGCCAGGAAATGGTAAAAAAACTGGTTTCCGCCTATTTTCAGAACAAACCAAAAGGGTTACCGGGAAATGACGATACCGGAACTATGTCTGCCTGGTTAGTGTATTCAATGATGGGAATTTATCCAATATCTCCCGGAGATCCGATTTACACGATTACTACACCAATGTTTGATAAGATAACGATTCAATTAGACTCAAAATATTATAAAAATAAAAGTATTGTAATTGAACGGGAAAAAAATAATGATGGCAAAATCAATAAAATTGAATTAGACGGAAAAACGATTAATAGTTTTTTTATCTCTCATGAAGATTTTGTGAATGGAAAGATACTGAAAGTGATTCAAAATTAAAAAACACGATTATGTTACAATTAAGAATGAAAAAGACAGCCATTATTTTCGTAATGGCTTTAGGTTTTTTTAACCAAGGCTCAGCACAGAAAAAGTATCCATATCAGGATGCTAAGATGCCTGTTGAAGACAGAGTAAAAGATTTGCTAAGCCGAATGAGCCTGGAGGAAAAAGTACGCCAGATGGATATGTACAAAGGCGAGTATTTTAAAGACAAAGAAGATTTTTCTAAGACCAAATCTGATGCTAAAATCGGAAATCTCGGAATTGGGGCCATTCATGATATTTATCCGCGTTCGGCAAAGATAATCAATGACCTTCAGAGTGAAGTTATTAAAAAGAATAAATGGGGAATTCCGGCACTTATTATGTGTGAAATGCTTCATGGTTATTTAGATGACGGAAGTACTGCTTTCCCAATGAGTATTGGTCTAGGTTCTACCTGGGATACTAACCTGATGGACAGAGTTGGAAAGGTAATCGGGACTGAAGCCAGAGCTCATGGAGTTCATTTTGGTTTAGGCCCAAATTTAGATGTTGGCCTTGAGCCGCGCTGGGGAAGAGTTGCCGAGACATTTGGTGAAGATGTTTATCTGAACAGCGAAATTGGCCTTGCGATGATAAAAGGAATGCAGGGTGAAGACTTAAGATCAGACCGTTCTATTATTGCAGAACCAAAACATTTTGCAGTTCACGGTATCCCACAGGCCGGAGGAAATGCATCTCCGGTTTTGGTTGGAGAACGTTCTGCACGTCAGGATTTTTTACCATCATTTGAAAAAGCTTTTAAAAAAGGAGGCGCTCTGGGAACCATGTGTGCCTATTCAGAATTAGACGGTATTCCTTGTGCGGCAAATCATTGGTTATTGACTGATGTTTTGAGAAAAGAATGGGGTTTCAAAGGAATTGTGGTTTCAGATTTAGGAGCTATCAAATACCTTCAGACGACACATTATGTAACGGATTCTCCAAAAGAAAGCATCAGAACTGCAATTGCTGCAGGGGTTGATATGCAATTTTATGATTTTACAAATGAGTTCTGGCAGCAAACGATTATTGATTTGGTAAATGAAAAAAAATTGACGATGGAGCAAATAGACCGTGCTGCAGGTGGAGTTTTAAGACTTAAATTTTTACTGGGCTTATTCGAAAATCCATATACTGATAAAAACCTGATTAAAGAGCGTTTCCATACGAAAGAAAATCAGGATATCGCTTTAGAAGCGGGTCATAAATCTATTGTTTTATTAAAAAATGAAAACAATATTTTGCCTTTAAAAAAGGATATCAAAACAGTCGCTGTTATCGGTCCTAATGCCAATGCTTCAAGATTGGGGGGATATTCAGTAAAAAATAAAATAGGCACTACTGTTCTGGAAGGTATAAAGCAGGTAGTTGGTGCAAAAACAAATGTACTTTATGAAGAAGGTGTGCCATTGATCGTAATGGGACAGGTAATTCCAAAAGCTTATTTATTTACTCCTGATGAATCTCAAAACGGGCTAAAAGGAGAATATTTCAACAATAGGAATTTAGAAGGAACTCCTGCCCTGACCCGTATTGACAGTCAATTAGAATTCGATTGGCCATGGTCTCCCGGAGATGGTGTTGCAGACGATGATTTTTCTATTCGATGGACGGGTTTTATAAAATCAGAAAAAGCATTTGACGGCTGGTTGGGTTTAAGTTCTGATGACGGAATCAGAATGTGGATTGACGATCAGTTAGTGATTGACAACTGGACAAAAGGTGCTACTAATATGGTAACTACGCCAAAAAATATTGAAGCAGGAAAGAAATATAAAGTCCGCATCGAAATGTGGGAAGGCGGCTGGGGAGCAAGAGCTCACTTACGTTGGAATTTAGAAAAAGTGAATTTACAACCAGCAATAGACGCTGCTAAAAAAGCTGATGTTGCGATTGTTGTTTTAGGAGAATCTAACGAATTGGTTGAAGAAAACAGAGATGTTGCATCTTTAGATTTACATGGCATGCAGCAGGAACTTATTGAAGCGATTCAAAAAACAGGAACTCCGGTCGTTTGTGTATTGCTAAATGGCCGTCCGCTTTCGGTAAACTGGATCAGCGAAAACATTCCTGCTATTGTGGAAGGATGGTTTCCTGGTGAAGCCGGAGGAAAAGCAGTTGCTGATGTTTTATTTGGAGATTACAACCCGGGAGGAAGACTTCCTGTTACATTTCCTAAATCCGTGGGACAGTTACCTATATATTATAACCAAAAACCTTCAGCCATTCACAGATATGTATCTGAAAGTGAAAATCCATTATATACTTTTGGATATGGCTTGAGTTATACCACATTTGAATATACTAATCTTGCTTTAAGTGCCAAAGAAATTAAATCTGACGGAGAACTAAAAGTTAGTGTCGATGTTAAAAACACAGGAAATTATGATGGTGATGAAGTTGTACAATTATATATCAACGATGTTTACAGCAGTGTAACTACTCCAAGAAAAACATTAAAAGGTTTTAAAAGGTTATTCATCGAAAAAGGCGAAACAAAAAAGGTTGAATTTACATTGACGGCTGATGAGTTATCTATTTGGAACAGAGAAATGAAAAGAGTTGTTGAGCCTGGTGATTTTGAAGTTATGGTGGGAGGGAATTCTACTGATTTGTTAAAATTAAATTTTAAGGTTGTAAATAATTAATCTTTTTAATTCCAATCACTAAGAATTATTTATGGTCTTATTAAATGCCAATTGAAATCAATGCCAAACACAAATATAAAACAATCCAAATATTTTATTCCTCTCTTTTGGAGAGGGTTGAGGGAGGAAAATAAAAGAAACTATTTTATAGTTGTATTTTGTATTATGAGAAATATAAAACTTATTGAGTCTTTAAAATCAGTAATTTATAGTAAGGTATGCAAAGGCAGATATAAAATGTTATCAACATTTTTTTAAGCAAACAACAAAAAACATTAACCTATATTTTAAGGTTAATGTTTTTTATTTAGGGATATGCCAAATTGTTATAGAATAATTATCATGTTGTGTTTTTCATTAGTAATAAGTTGTTAAATAAAGCTTTTTTGTTTTAAAAAACAGTAAAAACAGACTAACACCTTTTCAAATTTGTCATTGGTCGAAATTATATAACGATAACAAATTATAGTTTTAAATTTAACAAACTATTAACCTACGGTTAATTAATTTGAAGAAAATATTAACACAAAAAACCTAATTATGATTCAAAAAGTATTAAAACTACTGCTTGTGTTTTGCTTATTTAGTTTTCAACATGCTAAATCACAAAACGACACAGTTACAGGTAAAATTACAGATGCAGCTGGTATGTCTTTGCCAGGAGCCACTATTGTTGTTAAAGGATCGCCAACTGGCGCTTCTGCAGATTTTGATGGCGCCTATAGTCTTAAGGTGCCAAGTTTGTCTGCGGTATTAGTAGTTTCTTATGTAGGATATGTGACAAAGGAAGTTACGCTTAAAGGTTCTCCTACTCTTAATATAACATTGGTATCATCTTCTCAAAATCTTAATGAAGTTGTTGTAACCGCACTAGGACAAGCTAAAGCGAAAAAATCTTTAGGATACGCTACCAGTGTGATTAAGTCTGAAGCAATCGTTAAGACAGGTTCACCTAACATTGCTAACTCTATGTATGGTAAAGCACCAGGGGTTCGTATTACATCGACTCCAGGTGGAGCTGGAAATATCAATATTCAGATTCGTGGGATTAACTCTATTACAGGTAAAAACCAGCCCCTTATTGTTTTAGATGGTGTTCCAATTCGTGATGGAGCGGCTACAAATAATGATTATTGGAATGATCAGCGTATTAGAAGCAATGGTCTAGCGGATATAAATCCTGAAGACATTGAGAATATCTCCATTCTTAAAGGAGCTTCGGCCGCTGCATTGTATGGTTCTGAGGCCGTAAACGGGGTTGTATTGATTACATCTAAATCTGGTAAAGGGAAAAAAGGGTTTGGTGTAGATTTCAGTACCAGTTATGCAAAGAATCAAATTGCATACTTACCAAGATTTCAATATGAAAGAGGTCCAGGCTGGACAAATGCAAATTATTCTTCAGGATTCTTAGCACCCGATGGCTTCGCTCATTATGATACAAATGGAGATGGTGTTGCTGATACCAGAGGGGTTTCAAATAGCAGTAATAACTATGGACCTTGGTTCGATGGTCAGCCGGTTATGTCATGGGATGGTGTAATTCGTCCTTATTCGCCTCAAAAAGACGGATACAAAAATATGTTCCAAGATGCATGGGATGGAGTAACAAACATTGCGCTTTCTAACAATACTGATAATAGCAATATTCGTTTTTCTTACACACACAATGAATCACAAGGTTTGAGTATGGGTAACATGAATAAAAAAAATACACTTAACTTGAATACATCATTCAAAACTGGTGAAAATTTGAAAACTGATGTGATCGTGAGTTATATGAATCAAAATGTTCATAACCGTACTATTGGTACAGATAGATTGATAAATAACTTTACTGGTATGATTAGCCCGTTTGATAATGGGGATTGGTACAAAGCTAACTATCAAACAAGTTTAGGTTATAAATATGTGACAGGTTCAGGTAATAGTTTGACTCCAAGTGAAAATATCATCCGAAATGGCTTCAAGGCAGATGTTGGTGATTATTTTTGGAATACAAATGCAAATCAACAAGATGAAATTACAAACCGTTTGATTGCCAGTGTTACTGAAACCTATTCAATTTATAAAGATTTGAAATTACGTGGACGCGTTTCTACTGATTTAACTTCAGTAAATACGGAAACTAAAAATCCAAATGAAAGGCCTTTAGTTTATGCAGCAAGTGGTGCTTATCAAATGGATGCTAATGACTACAACATTCTTTATGGTGATGTGATGTTGACTTACAATAAAAAAATTAGTCAGTCTTTTGATATTGGTGCTACAGCGGGTTACACAGCAACAAAAGAAACTGGATTTAGTTTGTCAAGATTCACTGATGGTGGTTTGAGTGTTAGAAACTGGTATGATATGAATGCTTCTGTAAATATTGCTAAAAGTTCTGATAAAAAATATGAAGTCGTAAAAGACGCTGTATTTGGGACTATTAGTGGTAATTACAAAAACTACTTATTCCTTGAGGGTACAATAAGAAAGGATAGAACTTCTACTATGAATCCTAATAATAATGCTTTTACTTATCCTTCTGTAAATTCATCGTTTATAGTATCAGATGCATTTGAATTACCTGAGGTAATTAGTTATGCAAAATTACGCGCTTCTTGGGGAATAGTGGGTAATTATGCAGAGATTTATAAGGGTAACGTGGCTTTCAACCAAACTACATTGGGTGATCAAGGGACAAAGACTCCGGTATTGATTACTAATTCAGTGAGCAATTATGGTAATGAAAGTTTAAAACCTGAGATGAAAAATGAATATGAGATTGGTTTTGAAACTAAATTCTTTAAAAATAGACTAGGATTAGACCTTTCCTACTATAATGCAAAGATTTATGATCAAATTTTAGATTTGACATTGGCACCTACAACGGGAGCTAAGTCAATAATTGCGAATGTTGGAGAATTAAATAATCAGGGAGTTGAAATTGCTTTGACAGCAACTCCTATAAAAACTGCATCTTTCTCTTGGGATCTTACTTTGAACTGGGCTAAAAATGTAAATAAAGTGGTAAAATTGGCTAACGGTGCAAATGAATTATTACATGCTGACTTTGATGGGTCTGCTGCTCAATTGAAATCAGTAGTAGGTGACCCAATGGGAGGGATTTATGCACATCCTGTTAAGACAGATGCTAATGGTAATCAGATGGTAGATTCTGATGGTTTCTATATGATTGATGGTGATAAATGGGAAAAATACGGTTCAGCTATACCTCAAGGTGTGGGAGGTTTGTTGAATACATTTACTTATAAGAATTTAACGTTAGATGTTAATATTGATTATTCTTATGGTGGTTATTTGATGCCGACAGGAGTAAACTGGATGACTTCAAGGGGATTGACAGAAGAATCTTTGAACTACAGTACTAATGAGCGTGGAGGTTTAACTTATTATATGGATGCCAATGGTAAAGGGGTTCAAGTGGCTAATAGTGCTACTGCTGGACCAGGAGGACAAACTTTATACCGTGATGGTATGCTGATGAATGGAGTTACTACGGATGGTGCTGCAAATACTAATGTAATCTCTCAGGCAGGTTACTATAATATGACGTATAACTGGGGAGGACCTCAATACAGCAGTTCCCGTTATGAATTGTATATTCAGGAAAATAACTATATAAAAATGAGAGAAATATCCTTAAGTTATAATTTACCAACTGCCTGGGCTAGTAAAATTGGCGCTTCTAAATTTACTTTTTCTGCTTATGGACGTAATTTGTTCTTTATCTACAGATCAATTAAGGATATGGATCCTGAGGCAACTACTGCCGGTTCAAAATGGTCTCAAAACATAAGCAATGCGGGAACGAATCCAGCTACCAGAAGTATTGGATGTATGTTGAGAGCATCTTTTTAATTTGATAAATTATAATTTTAAAAAAAAATAACATGAAAAAATTATTATATATATCGCTGACAACTGCAGCTGTTTTTTTAAGCTCTTGTTCGAAAGATGATTTTGCAGATGCCTATACAAATCCATCTACGGTTGAAACAACTACTGTACCTAAGCAGTATGCCGGATTCATGAAAAGCAACTTTGAGGATGTAATTCCATCTTATTGGAATTATTTCCCAGTTCTAAGATCTACTTCGTTAACTTACACTCAAGGACATGGATTTACAAATACATCTGGTCGCTATGTTTCGGGAGCAGCAACAGTTTATAGATGGGATAGATTTTACAATTTTTTAACTCAATATAGAGAGTTGGAAAAAGTGATGGCTTCTTTGCCTGCTGCTACGCAGACAGAAAATAGAATCTATATGATTACTTCAACTATTTACTTATACGATCATACTCAAAAAATGATCGATAATTTTGGAGATATTCCTTTCTCTCAAGCTGGTAAAATTAGTTCAACAGGAGGTAATTATGATGCTGCATTAGCAAAGTATGATAACCAAACTGAGCTATATACTATGATATTGGATCAATTAAAAGCTTTCTCTGCCGAATTGAATTCAATTGTTTTGTCTCCTAGTGTGGAATTGGAATTCAAAAATCAAGACTTGATCAATAAAGGAAGCTTAATGAGCTGGAAAAACTATTGTAATTCTTTGCGTTTGAAAATATTGAACAGAGTTTCTGCAGTTCCTGCTTTCACGGCAAGAGCAAATACAGAAATGGCTGCAATTATTGCTAGTGGAATTATTGTAGATGAAAATGYTGAAAACATTGCTTTTAGAGTTTATACTCAAGACACCGATTTAGATACTTCGGGTTTTCATAGTGCTATGGAGGAAGGAAATAATAGCCTTGCACCAAAACCTATGATTGATCATATGAATACTAATAATGACCCTCGTAGACCTTGGTTGTTTCAAAAGGGATCGCGTGTAGTAGGTGGTGTACTGGTAGTGGCTCCTACTTATGAAGGACTTGATCCGAGTTTGACATCTGGTGCTCAGGATCAATTAATAAATGATGGTAAAATAGCTATTTACAACAGTTCTGTAATTAGTAATAATGATTGGTTGCCTGGAACATTGATTAATGCTGCTGAGGTAAACCTGATTCTTGCGGAGTACTATTCAAGAACAGGTAATACTGGTTCAGCAAAAACGTATTTTGAGAAAGCTATCAGGCAATCAGTTGAATATTATGTAAGATTAGGTGATAAAGCTGATGACACTACTTGGAAACCAACTACAGAGCCTACAACAGCTGAAATTGATGCTTATATTGCTACTATAAACTTTGCTGGAGCTACAACGCCCGCAGATCAATTGAAGTTGATTGCTTTCCAAAAGTATATTCACTACAATATGATGCAAGTTGATGAATCTTGGGCTGAACAAAGAAGATTGAAACTTCCCGCTTTACCATTCCGTGATGATGAAACAAGCAGTGTGAGAAAAACACCGCCAACACGTTGGACATATCCAACTTCAGAGAGTGTTTATAATACGGCTAATTATAATGCTGTTAAAGCAAATGATAATTTAAGCACCAAAATATTCTGGGATATAAAGTAAAATTCCAGTAATAAAGTGCAATTAATGCACTAATAGGTTTAAACAGAGGTAAGATGTTATTCTTACCTCTGTTTTTTAAAGGTCTATTCCAGTTTAATTTTTTGTCAAAAAATAAATAATAAACTATTTGTAAATACATGATAAAATTTTTTAATGCCATATTGTTGTTTTTTTCTTTAGTGCTCGCTGCTCAAACCAAATCAGAGGTAGAGGTGTATAAAATTAAGTATGATAAATTCGAAAACGGAAAAAAAACAGGCGAGAATACCGTAATCTATGTATATAATCAAATGGTTTTTTTATCAAAACCAACTGATAAAATACAACAATACATCGATTTAAAAAACAATTATAACGTTAGTACCATTAAAGATGGAAATATTGTTTTCAAAAAAATAATCCCTTTTGACAGCTTGCCTATTCCTAAAAAAGAAAAGGATACCCGTATCATACTGGGCTATGATTGTCAACATGCTTCTTTTTCTTATTTTTCAAATAGAATTGATGTTTGGTATACTGAAAAGACTGCTGTAAAAGGAACTCCCAATAGTAATTATCTGCCAAGTAAAAATGCACTTGTGCTGGAAATGGTTTATAATGGAAATCAGACTTTGACAGCTAATACTATAACTAAAGTTAAAAATTATGAGCCATTTATTAATTATGATGACAAGACAGTACTAGTTGATAAGTCAGAATTTGAAGAAATTCTTATTAACTCCAGATATGATAAATTGCATATTTTTGAGAATGAAAATATAAACTTCGATCCTAAGTCAATAATTCCAAAAGAAAATGACCTTATTGCAGACAAGGTTTATCATTTTTCTAATGGGAGCGTAGTTCTGAAAAAAATAAAAATTACTCCGGAATTAAAAAACAGTAATGCCATTTTTGCAAAACTAACCAGTAAGTCTAATGGGGATGCGTATGATAGAACTGGTTCAGTATTCATTATTCCGGCAAAAAATGATGCAGGCATGATTACATTATTAGATGCTTATTTACATGGATTGGATAGATTGCCAATTTATACAGATAATAAAAAAAATAAATATCAAGGTATTGTTAAGGAAAATGGATATACTCCTCCAATCGAAATTCTTAGTTTTTTCACATCATTTGGAGTTAATTATTTTAATGATAAACGAAAAATAAATAATTATAACTGGGCAAAAGAAGTAGTTTATAAAGAAGACGTCAGTTCTCTTATTCCTACTGATGAAGATGAAATTTGGATTGGCGTTTTTATTGGCAATTATGATGCTGGAGGCCATACAATAAGTCTCGAACTCGATGCTTATCCAGTAATGAACAATAACGAAGGCAAACCAAATAAAAAAAAGTACATAGCACCTTTATTTTCAACAGTTAATACTATGGAAATGTCAGGTCAAAATTATGGAGGCCTTTTTGCTAATGATACTTTGAAAGTAAATTTTGAAATTAAGGAAGAAGTACAAAACTTGCAGCTTTTGTATACCACAACAGGTCATGGCGGCTGGGAAAATGGAGATGAGTTTGTACCAAGAATGAATAAATTGTTTGTTGATGGTAAAGAAGTTTTTAAAATTATTCCTTGGCGAACTGATTGTGCAACTTATCGATTATCTAATCCGGCTTCAGGGAATTTCTCTGATGGTTTATCTTCTAGTGATTTAAGCCGGTCAAATTGGTGTCCGGGAACATTAACCCCGCCATATATTATTCCGTTAACTAATCTACTAAAAGGAAATCATGTGATAGAGGTAGTTATAGAACAAGGTCCAAATGAAGGACCCAGCACAAACCATTGGAATGTTTCAGGAGTTCTGGTTGGCCAATTGAAAAATTAATTGTTAAATAAAAAAAATACTGTTGTTATGATGTGTTTGAAAGAGAATCATAAAAACTTTATTGAGTTAGCAATTTAATTTCTGTAAACCGGTACTTTATATTATGTCATAATATTGTTAAAGCAGTGTGAAAAAAAATTAAAAAGCTTTAAATTGACAATAAAAAATGATTTTAAAATTTAATTTTTTAATGCTATTATTAGTTTTTGTGGGTGTTTCCTGCACTTCAACAAAGAAATTAAAAGTAAGCAACATAACTAATACCTTTATAACGAATCAGCCGATAACTAATAACAGCCACGCTGCAACATTAGTAGAGCTTAAGCCAAATCAGCTGATGGCTGCTTGGTTTGGCGGAAAACACGAAGGAGCCAAAGATGTAGGGATTTATTTTTCAGTTTATAAAGAAAAAAAATGGTCAGCACCCCAAAACCTAATTAAACCTCCAATAATAAAAGGAGATACATTACCATGCTGGAATCCGGTATTGTTCAAAAGTAAAAGTGAAAATTTATATTTATTTTATAAAGTCGGCAAAAATCCTAGGGAATGGTTTGGTGCCATGATCATTTCAAAAGATAATGGAAGTACATGGAGTACTCCCAAATATTTTCCTAATGGTATTCTCGGGCCAATCAAAAACAAACCTATTGAAATAACTCCAGGCATTATCTTATGCGGAAGCAGTACAGAAAGCATTGGAGACAACAAATGGAGAGTTCACTTAGAAAGGTATACTGAGACCACTGATGCTTGGGAAAAGATCACTGTTGAAAATAAAAAAGAATTTGATATTATCCAGCCTGCGTTTCTTGTTCATTCTCCGAAGGAGATTCAGATGCTGTCCAGAAGCAAACACAATAAAATAATTTCAAGCTGGTCTGAGGACAATGGAAACACTTGGGAAAGAACAGACAGTATCCATGTTGTAAATTCTAATTCAGGAATTGATGCCGTTACTTTAGCTAAAAATTCATTTTTATTAGTAAATAACCCATTGCCACAAGGAAAAGATTGGTTCAATGGTCGAAATGTACTAGATGTAGAATATTCAAAAGATGGGGTAAAATGGCAAAAGTTGTTTGATCTAGAAAACCAGACAGAAGGGGAATTCAGTTATCCGGCAATTATTCAAACTTCAGACAATAAAATTCATGTGCTTTATACGTATAACAGAAAGTATATTAAGCATGTAGTATTTGAATTGAAGAAATAAATTTGGATAATTTCTATTTTAGCAAACAAGTTATTCAAAACAAAAAGTATAAGTCATGAAATGTTTTCAAGTTTCAAAAATTAAATTTTTTTTCATAAGCACACTATTTTTTACTATCATCAGTAGTGCTCAAAATAGTATTAATGCCAAAACATTTTACAAACACGATAAATATCTTTCTTCTGATAAGATGGAAGGCCGTTTTCCTGGTACAAAAGGGAATAATGCGGCAGCATCTTACATTAAAAAACATTTTAAAAAATATGGTCTGAAGGAATTCAACAAAAGTTACTATCAATTTTTTAAGCTATTTGTAAAAGAGGGCATCAATAAAGTGAACTCAGATACCGTTACAACTCAAAATGTTGTGGGATATATTGAAGGATCTGATGAAAAACTTAAAAATGAATTTATAGTAATAGGAGCCCATTATGATCATTGGGGATGGGGAGGAGAAGGTTCGAATAGTAAAAAAAAGGAAGTAATGGCAATTCATAACGGAGCAGATGACAATGCTTCTGGAGTTTCGGCCTTGCTGTGTATACTGCAGCAATTATCAAAAGCTACTGTCAAACCCAAAAGAAGCATCATTTTTATTTCTTTTAGTGGTGAAGAGGAAGGGTTGTTAGGCTCTAAATATTTCGTTTCTCATTTGCCGATTGAAAAGAATGCTGTAAAAGTAATGTTGAATATGGATATGGTTGGAAGGCTAAATGAAGAGAAGCAAATTTATATGGGAGGCGCAGGAACTTTTCCAAATGGAGTGCAATTGATGAAGAAATTAAGCGAAAGCAGTACCCTTAATCCAGTTATACACGCTGGTGAAGTTGGTGGATCTGATCATGTTTCATTTTATAAGTCTTCTATAGCTGCAGTGGGATTTCATACAGGAGGCCACCCGCAATATCATACACCTGAAGATGATATTGATTTAATAAATATCAAGGGAGGTGCTTTGGTATCTCAATATATTTACAATGCATTAGTGGCAATTGCAAATGATCCGCAACAACTATATTTTATTAATCAGGATTAACTAATTGAGTTATTAATATAAATGCTGATTTGTTTTCGGATTTAATATTGGTGGATAAAAATCCAGATAAAGTGATATTTTCCTATTTGCCACCACTTTCTTTCTTAATATTACGTTAACTTTTTTCATTGTCTCTTGTATTAAATATAATATCAATATCATTTTTAGCAATATTGTTAAACTTACCTATTGCATACTTGGCTATTCCATGTCTTTGAATCAGCTTAATAAAACTATCTAAAAATTAAGTCCTAAATTATAGTATAAGCACTAATAATAAAGTAGCTAAGTAAGTTTTTTGTCAGCATTTTTGGCAATTCTATACATAAAAAAGAAGCTAATTTCACGATTGTAAAAATGGAATTAACTAAAATATAATAAAAATGGAATTAACTAATGATCAAAAAATTCTAGATGCAATTGTTAAAAAAGCATGGGAGGACTCTGCTTTTAAAAGCAATTTAATAACTCGACCCGTCGCAACAATAGAAAGTTTTTTAGGACACCCAATTCATCTACCCGAAGGTAAAAATATTGCATTTGTTGATCAAACAGATTCTTCAACAATTTTTATCAATATTCCTGCTGAACTCAATATGGACGATGTAGAATTGAATGAAGAACAACTTGATATAGTTGCAGGTGGAGATACAACCCCGCCTATAATTATTAAGCCGAACAATTTTTCTGGTAATATTTTTTAATAAAAATTTACTTATTGGCAATTTTTAAAATTAAAAACGTACCTATTCTATATTTGAATATGTACGTTTTAATGTTTATTAAAACATACATATTCATGAGAAGAGTCATAAATATTATTTTCTCTATTTTTCTATTATTTAATGGAATGCCTTTTTTTGGACAATCAAATACTGGACAAAAAGTGATTGTCACAAACAAAAACATTAAGATGGCAGATTCCATTCTTAGTTTAGGTATGAAAAGTCAAGATGCAGGGAACTATTCACAATCATTATTGTACTTCGATAAAAGTTTAAGGATTTATAATTCTTTAGGTAAAAGTCGAAAAGTAGGTGATTGTTATAGTTATAAAGCAGTAACATATTATTATCAAGGAGATTATTCAAATGCTTTATTCTTTTTTAAGAAAAGTAACGAAGAATATAAAAAAACAAAATATAAAAAAGGAATTTCTTCGATATTAAATAATATCGGAGGGGTTTATTATTATTTAGGAAATTATCTAAATGCTTTAAATTATTACAAACAGGCTATTGTTGTTCAAGAAGAACTAAACGATACTAAAATGACTGCAGCAACTTCACAAAACATTGGCGGAATATATTCGCAAGTGGAAGATTACCCAAATGCATTGAAATACTATGATAAATCGTATTTAATTTATAAAAATAGTACTGATGTAAAAGCCATCTCTCAAAACTTAAATGCTTCTGGGATAGTCTATATAAAATTGGCTAATTACCTAAAAGCTCAGAAGAATCTTTACCAAGCACTAGTTATTGCAGATAAACTAAATGATAAACAATTAAAAATTGAAGTATTACCTAGTTTAGGAGAATTGTTTTTTAAACAATCAAATTTTGAGCGAGCATTATATTACTATAATCTTTCTCTAAAATACTCTACCGAAATTAATAGTTTGCAATATATAAGTATCACAGAAGTTGCTCTTGGAAAAATATTAAATAAATTAAATAAAAACAAACAAGCAATTACAAAATGCCTTAAAGGATATAATACTGCTGAAAAAATAGGCGCTATATCTGTTAAAAAAGATGCTTGTGATTGTCTTTATAATGCATATAAGTTTACTAAAAACGATAAATTGGCTCTTCATTTTTATGAAAAATCAATTAATTTCAGAGACAGCTTAAAATCTGAAGAAACTTCTAATAAAATGATGAATATGGAGTTTCAACGTCAACAATTACTAGATAGCATATCTCATGTAAAGAAAGAACACGCTGTTGAAATCAAACATAAAGAAGAAGTTCAAAAAAAGGAAACGCAAAGAAATATTATTATTATCTCTTTGTGTTTTATTGTTCTTATTGCTTTAGGATTATGGAATAGATTAAACTACACGCGAAAATCTAAAATAGCTTTAAAAATAGAAAAAGACCTCTCCGATGAACTATTACTAAATATATTGCCAGAAGAAATAGCACAAGAACTAAAACAAAAGGGTTTTGTTAATGCCCGAGATTTTACTTTAGTTTCTATACTTTTTTCAGATTTTAAATCCTTTACTCAAACCGCTGAAAAAATGTCTCCTCAAAATTTAGTAGAAGAAATAAACACCTGTTTCAAAGCTTTTGATTTGATAACGGAGAAATACAATATTGAAAAAATTAAAACAATAGGAGACTCTTATATGGCAGCTGGAGGTATCCCAAAACCAGATAAACAATCTTTAACAAATATTGTATTGGCAGGATTAGAAATGCAGGATTTTATGTCCAAAAGAAAAATTAACAACGACGCTAATAATATTGCTGCTTTTGAGATGCGATTAGGTATTCATGCAGGGCCCATTGTAGCGGGTATTGTAGGAATAAAGAAATTTCAATATGATGTATGGGGTGATACTGTAAATACCGCTAGCAGGATTGAAAGCAACGGAATTGTAGGTAAAGTTAACATCAGTGAATCGCTTTATAATCTCATAAAAAATGAAGAATGCTTTCGTTTTGAATATCGAGGAAGTATCCAAGCAAAGGGAAAGGGAGAACTCAAAATGTATTTTGTAGAAAAGGATATCAATTTTTAATTTCCTTTTTGTCAGTCTATTTGGCAAATTTATAGAAAAACTGAACTTTATCTTTATGATTAAGAAAACTAGTTTAGAAACACTTTTCAATTTAACAAAAAACATTCAAATATGAGAACAACAACTTTAGAGTATGAAAAAATAGAGGAATTTTTGTCTTTAATTCCTTCTTTCCCAAAATCTATAGAGAAATCTTTCTTTGAAGAAGAAGAAAAAATGAAATTGTTTGAGTCTCTCCACGAAAAGGAATTAAAAGAAATATGTGGAATGAATAAAGAAGATAGTATAAGGATTGAGAATCTTCGTAAAGAATTGACTGAGATTGTAAAGGAAATGTTGACTAAAAATACGGATTTAGATGCTTCTTTTAAAAAATATTTAGCAATAGAGCAAGAAATTGAAAATTCCTTTTTAGGGAATCAATATATATATGTAAAACAGCGAACATTGTCTGTTAAGGCACTGTATTATTATAAAACTAAAAATTTTAACAAATCATTTATTTTTACATTAGAAGCTGTTGCTCTAATTGAGTATTTAATAAAACAGGGTGTGTACACTTTAAGTACAAGATGCTTTGAACAAAATAAAAATATAGCAAAGGTATATTTTACAAGTAAGCAAATGGAATTAGGAAATAAAACTGCAAATAGTTTAATGTGTTACTTGTTTAACGGAGAATACAACGAAGGCTTGTTTGGAAGTTTTTTTAAAAACAATTTCTATTGGAGTAAAAATCCTGATGTAAGAGAGTATTTTACTTATGAAGCCTTTATAAGTATTGTAGAAAATATCGTTAAGTCTAATTTGAATAATCATTTGGATTTTTTGCCAAATGAATGGAATATAGATTTGAATTTTGAAATAGACAATCCTGACAGACAAATAATAAGCAATTGGATTTCTGTAAATAAGCACTTAAAAAATGGCAATTATGAGGAATACTTTGATTCATTAACTTCCTTTTTTCAGCAATCCTGTAATAAACGTTATGATATTCTAAAAATATCTTTGTTGATAGATTTCACTAAACTTACAATTAAACTAGATCTTGAAAATAAGGAATTGATTACGGAAAAAATAAATAATTTTTTAAATGATAAAGTAATCTCTAGCAAAAGCCTATATAATACTTGGATTACGAACCAATCTCTCTATAGTCGAACCAGGTTTTTATCAGAGAAAAGTTTTTTCTAAAAATATTTAAGAGATTAAAACAACTTCGTCAGTTTTGAAGTATAATTTGGCAAATTTATAGAAAAAAGTAGTCTTATTTTTACAGTATAGAAAACGAAATGTTATGGAAGACAAAAAGCAACAAGTTATACAAAAGGTCATTTCTAAAGCGTGGGAAGATATCAAATTTAGAAAAGAACTATTAGTGAACCCTGTAGAAGCAATAGAAAAACTAACAGGTGTTAAGATAGTTTTGCCGGAAGGAAAAGAGTTGGTTGTTGTTGACCAAACCGATAAATCTAAAGTATATGTAAATCTGCCTGCAGAGCCAGAAATAGATACTCTGGAACTTACAGAAGACCAGCTAGAAGCAATTGCGGGAGGTGAGCAAATGATGTGGAAGAATTTAACGGATTCTTTATTTTCTACACTCAAAAATTGTATTAGGTTGTAAAGAATCAATTTTTTAAAAGATTGTGTTGAATGCAATTTTTTAAAATTGATAAACCCAAAAGAATACAACAGTAAGTATAAATATAAACCTTAAAATTTAAAATCATGAGTAAAATTGAATTAACAGAGGACTCAAAAGTAAAAGTTAGAGAAGTTATTCTTAAATCCCTTAATGATGCTTCTTTTAAAGAAAGATTGGTAAATAATCCTAAAGCTGCAATAGCTGAGTTATACCCTGATCTTATACAAAGAGAGACAAGAAAAATAGTTGTTTTTGATCAAACTGATAAAGATACAATTTATGTTAATGTATCTGCAACACAATATGTTTTGCTTGATGGAGATTCAGATGCAATTGAATTAAGTCAGGAAGATTTAAATTTAGTAGCTGGCGGACTAGCAGAGGCTGTTGCGAAAAGTTGTTCATTTTTATCTTGTTAAATAAGGACTTAGGATAACCCAAAACAATGTAAAAAAATATACATTAAAATTAAATATAAACCTTAAAATTTAAAATCATGAGTAAAATTGAATTAACAGAGGACTCAAAAGTAAAAGTTAGAGAAGTTATTCTTAAATCCCTTAATGATGCTTCTTTTAAAGAAAGATTGGTAAATAATCCTAGAGCTGCAATAGCTGAGTTGTACCCTGATCTTATACAAAGAGAAACAAGAAAAATAGTTGTTTTTGATCAAACTGATAAAGATACAATTTATGTTAATGTATCTGCAACACAATATGTTTTGCTTGACGGAGACTCAGATGCAATTGAATTAAGTCAGGAAGATTTAAATTTAGTAGCTGGTGGACAAGCAGAGGCTATTGCAAAAAGTTGTCAATTTTTGTCTTGCTAAATAAAGAGTTAGTATAAAAACTTGTTTCAGGTAATACAAAGAGGCTGACGGACTCTTTATTTCCTACACTGAAAATTGTATTTGGTTTTAAAGAATCAATTTTTTAGAGATTGTGCTGAACGCAATTTTTAAAATTGATAATCCCAAGACTATACACAAATATATACATTAAAAATAAATATAAACGTAAAAAATTAAAATCATGAGTAAAATTGAATTAACAGAGGACTCAAAAGTAAAAGTTAGAGAAGTTATTCTTAAATCCCTTAACGATGCTTCTTTTAAAGAAAGATTGGTAAATAATCCTAGAGCTGCAATAGCTGAGTTATACCCTGATCTTATACAAAGAGAAACAAGAAAAATAGTTGTTTTTGATCAAACAGATAAAGATACAATTTATGTGAATGTATCTGCAGTACAATATGTTTTGCTTGACGGAGATTCAGATGCAATTGAATTAAGTCAGGAAGATTTAAATTTAGTAGCTGGTGGACAAGCAGAAGAGCTAGCTGCCTCAAGCTGTCAATTTTTGTCTTGCTAAATAAAGAGTTAGTATAAAAACTTGTTTCAGGTAATACAAAGAGGCTGTTTGAAAATTCAATGCAGCCTCTTTTATGTTAACCTTATATAGAGGTGATTTAATAATAAACTATAAATATTTTGATGGAATATAAGATGGAAAATGTGAATTTAAAAGATATGTCTTTCCAGGTTCACGAAAAAACTAATGATGCTATTTGCTCCTTATATGAAAAAAGTATAATAGCGTTATTATCTGTTAGCATTGCAAACAATAAAGATTTAATTTTTGAAGATTTTTTTGAGGATTTAAAAAATAATGACTGGAAAAATCTGGGGCAACTATTTCCTGTTTTAGGCGAGGTTTTACCATTGCAAAAAAACAATATTCAGCAATTGTATGAAAAAATACTCCGTTCATATAAAAATGATTCCGTTGATTTGTTTAATAATGGTTTGATTAAACAAAAGGAGGGGGAAATCCAAGACATTAAAATAGGGGAAGGTGATTTTCATAATGGTGCATCAACAGCTATCGTTGATTTTAGAAAAAATCACTTAGTTTATAAACCTACAAATGGAGCCATTTCTTTTCCTTTTTTTCAACTATTAGATTGGTTTAATGATTCTTTTTCTTTGGGTCATTATAAGTATCACATACTAAATAAAAACCAATACCACTGGCAGGAATTTGTAATAGAAAAACCTTGTAATACAGAAGAAGAAATTAAAAAATATTATCAGAAAGCTGGATATTTATGCTGTGTTTTATATTTATTAAACTCCACTGATTTTCATGCGGAAAATCTTATTGCTAACGGTGATTCAGTTGTATTTATCGATCATGAAACTATAATACAACCAAAGATTAATGATAGAGTAAAAAAAAATTTTGGTGAATCTGATTTAGATAAATATAATAATTTAGATCAATTTGGAGATTCGTTGCTTACCTCAGGTTTGTTACCCAGCAATGATGAAAATTCTTCTTCTTGTGTGATGTGTGGTTTAGGATATTCAAAAAAAACCTATGGCTTTTATTTTAAAAAAGCTGGGATTAATCAATACACTAAAGATTGGAAGATGGTAAATAAAGAAATGAAAGAGGATTATATTAAAAAAAATATTCCTACTTTAAATGGGGAGAAAGTTTTTGTTGAGAAATATTTACAAGAATTTCTTATGGGGTTTGAGGAATGTTATACCCTTTTATTAAAGCAAAGGCCGTTTTTATTATCTAAAGATTCTCCTATACAAAAATTCCATAATCTTCCTGTAAGACATATCTGGCGACCTACCAACTCCTATGGACGTATTTTAAGATTGATGAGCTTGCCACAAAATTTAGAAGATAAAGAATTACATAAACAGAAAATAGAAGACTATTTTTCAATTGCTTTCAAAAACGTTCCTATAGACTCTAATTTGCGTTTTATCCTTAAACACGAAACAGCACAAATGTTAAGAGGAGACATTCCTTATTTTGAGGTAAATTCATCTTCTAGAGATTTACATACAGAGTTTGGAGTAATTGAAGATTTCTTTGAACTTAGTGCAGTAGAAAATATAGAAAGAAAACTAAACAAACTTTCATTAGAAGATTTAGAATTTCAAAAAAATATAATTTTAGAAAGTCTTAAATAAGGCTTACTAATAAATATAGCAACATGAAAAAGCCGATTACGCTTATTTTACTTTTTTCTATGAGTATTTAAGTTTTTTTAGAAAATAACCTATTGATAGGAACTTACAAACAATCTAGTTCATATAAGTTTCAGGAATCATTTTCTTTATAAATACTAGAATAGTCTATCGATGAGTAAAAGATAGAAGCTATTTAAAAATATTTATAGCCTATATTTATATGCTTATCTTATTTAGAAATTCATCGTATTTGAATGCTATTTAAAAAATTTCTCCTTTAAGTTCTAAAAGCATTCACGAAAAAAGTTAGAAGAGTTTTTATATTGTTTAGCATTTTTAAGAACAAAAAAACGTAAAGCCATGTTCTTAAGTTTTCGGGATTGCATAGTTCATACAAAAACTTAATATTTACCCTTTTGGAACAGTTTACTATTGTCAGCGCTCTCCTATGGCATTTTAAACACCTTTTTATTATTATTTTGGTCATACTTTATAATAATATTGTGTAAAAAACACTTGTAATATACTACTACTACTACTACTACTACTACTACTACTACTACTACTACTACTACTACTACTACTACTACTACTACTACTACTACTACTACTACTACTACTACTACT
>NZ_JBFUGG010000017.1:0-111622 GCF_056403035.1 Flavobacterium sp. P3_A6
TTTTATAGACGAATGCGTGGGAGACAGTCCATAAATATCCGTATAGAAATAGGCCAGATACGTCATCAGGGTCTGAAAAACTAAATTTGCCGCTAAGTCGCCTAGACTGTATCCGATTTTTTCCTTAACAGACAGTTTTTGTGAAATGGTACTCATTATTTGTATTGGTTTATTGAGGGGTTAATGCTAAAATCGATTCTTTTAAGCGCTTAATTAAAACAATCGGTTGTGTAAAAGTATTAAAAAAAAAACGCCAGCAAAAAAAAACTCTAATTATTTATAATATAATTTGAAATAAAAACAAAATCAAGCATATTTCATTAGCACTATTAGCTCAATTAATTTTTATTTAAAAACTCCTTTACTAACTAAACAACTTAAGATCTATTTAGCTTGAGGAGTGATAATTTGATAATTTCCACTTAAATGCATTAAACTAAAAAGATACAGCAAACCATCATAGTAAGGATCAAAATAGCCATCCTCATAAGGTTCAAGCTTAGCATTCCAAATAGCATGAACAAAATCAAAACTTCCTTTTTCATCATTTATTAATGCTGTTGTTGCAGCTGTGGAAACTAAGCCAATAGAATGCCTTAGTTTTTTCACAGATCCAACCTGTAAAATAAATTCTGGCACTGCACCGTCAAGATTAAACTGATCATCATAACTATCTATTCCTTTAGATCTTAGAAATTTTTGGAATTTTACAGCATACTCTTTCTGCCATTTTTTGTCCTTACCAAACCATACATAATCCATTGCAATATTCATTGGAACCCGCCAAGAATCATAACGAAAACCAGCTGGCATCCAACGTGTAACATGAGGCTCTCCACTAAATTCTGTATAATCGGAATTGAGAGCTGTTACAGGATGAGCAGCTCTGTGAAAAAACACCCTCGAAGTATCTGCACAAGCCTTATAAAATTCTTCATGGCCGTCTTTTGCATATTCTGACCAAACTTCATAAAAAGCAGGTAAATGATACGATGGATCTGTCCAATTGTAACTGTTTCCCTCAGGAACAAAACTTATTTGCTTATGTTCGGTATTAATAAGATTGTAAATATTGCCTGTTCCGTTTTTTTTCCACATATTATCCAATATGCGTCTGGCTTCTTTATAATAATTAATTCCTGTAGCATTGCCCCATCTGTTAGAAGCAAATAAAAGGCTGGTTATATAATACAGCTCACCATCAGATGCAGAGCCAGGAGAGTTTTGCTTCATCGTAGCCGGATTAAAGCTCCATGCAAAATATCCCTCACGAGGACCGTTTTGATGCTGCAGATACGTTTTCGAAAATCTCCAAATCCGGTCAAAAACATCTTTTTTATTCAGCTGGACAGCGACCATCATTCCGTATGACATCCCTTCCGTTCTTGCATCTTTATTTTTTACATCAGATACATAGGCCATAGTATCTCTAACTGTAAAATAAACGCGATTAGGCCCTTCAAAAACATCATAATAAGCTTTAGCTAATTTCTGGTCAATAGCTTCCTTTTTGTACCCAGCTTCTAAAAAAATATTTCTGTATTTTATAGTTTCAAAAACTCCTTTGGCTTTTCTTTTTCCCTGAGCAAAAATCATATTAGAAGAAAGAATAACAGTCAATATAAACAAGCCTGTTTTATGAATATTCTTGAATAAATATCTTTGGTTTTTCATTTTATAAGTTTGGTTAGATATTAAAAATTGTACTGAATAAATTATTTTTTCAGCCAGGCATTACTTTCCAGCCATCTAAATAATGGTTCCATCCATCCCGGATGCCTAAAAATAAATCCATGATCTCCTTTTGGATAAATATGCATCTCAACAGGTACTTTATGATTTCTCAATTTTTCAAAATAGACAATACTATTATCCACGTCCACTGTTTTATCATCGGCAGTATGTGTCAAATATGCTGGGGGCGTATCAGACTCAACCTGCAGCTCATTTGAAAACAAATCGACATCTTCCTTGCTTGGATTTTTTCCCAGCAAATTATCTCTAGAACCAGCATGAGTTAAAGCATTTGTCATACTGATAACGGGGTACACCAAAATCTGGAAATCTGGACGCAGGCTTGTATTCTCTTTATTTTCTATATAAGTTTTCTCAAAATGTGTTGCAGCTGCTGAAGCTAAATGCCCGCCTGCAGAAAAGCCCATAATGCCAATTTTATTTTTGTCCAATCCCCATTTTTCAGCATTATCTCTTACTAATTTAATGGCCTGCTGCGCATCCTGCAATGGACCTATTTTTTTATCCGTCATAACGGCATCATTTGGCAATCGGTATTTAAGCACAAATGCAGCAATTCCTTTTTCAGCCAAAGCTTTGGCGGTACTTACCCCTTCCCCATCATACACCACAACTGAATAACCGCCTCCTGGAATGACGATTATTGCTGTTCCCGAAGCTTTTTCAGCATTGGGCTTAAAAAATTCAAGAGTTGGGACAGTTACATCTTTATATATTCCTATTCCAGACTCTTTTATCGCCGATGGTCTTGAGTTAGGTATATCAGACGGATATAAAGTGATTATCTCCTGTGCATGAACAAACAAAGAAAACAGCAGAAAAAGCATTAAAAACAGCCTTTCTTTAAAAATATCACAAAAATTTCTATTTGTATTTTTCATTTAATAAAACATATTTGATTGGCTGTAACTTTATCCTTTGTTGCTGTGACTCATGACAAAAAATCTATCTCATTTAGAAGCTTTATTTCCCTTTAACGACAGCATTTTCTCCGCATATCTTTTTCCTAATTCTCTATAACCGGCAGCATCAAAATGCAAATTATCTTTAGCAACTGTGCATCCGCTGGATGAAACCACATAGGAATTAGGCACCGTTTTTGGAAGAGTTGCAATAATCGTATTCATACTGGCACATATCCCGCCTTGATCTGCATTGACAGTTTCTCCAGCAAGCAAAGGAACATTTTTAGGATTCAGATTAAGATCTTTCATCAAATTGTCATAAACAATTTTGACCTTTTTTGTCCAAAGGGTATCATTTGTATTTGATTCCCCCTGATGCAGTAAAATTCCTTTAATCACTCCGTCTTTCTGAGCAATTTTTGCCATTTCAACCAGCCTTCCATAAGGGTTTTCATCATATTCTTTTACCATTCCTTTCATCCAGTCGGGGGTAGTTGTCATGTATGCCTCATATTTGTCTTTATCAAAAAGCTCAATTTTACAGCCTCCAACTGCCACATTAATAATCCCCACTTTTACATTTTTAGGAAGATGATCAACCATTGCTCTTCCAAAATAATCCGTTAGCGTCAAACCTGTCTTACATCGGCATAATGGCGGAACCGCTGTATACCATTTGCCTTTTTCACGTTTAAGCTCTGGGCAGTTTACAGTTTCCAAAACCTGAAAACGATTATCCACACCTACTGTATCTTGAGGTTCAATTTTAGCGTTTCCTTCCATATTAGATTGACCAAAACTCAAATAAATATGAAAATTAGCATCTTGTGAAAATGAATACTGACCTGCTAAAAGCAATAACAGCACTGCAAAGTATTTATTAATCTCTTTTTTCATTTTTGTGATTTTATAAATTATTTTTAAACTTATCCTTACTCTATTTAAACAAATCTAAATCTATGGCTTCACCCATTCGACGGTAGCCTAATTCATTTGGATGCAAAAAATCTCCGTCATGCATACTTGATAGAATAGTTTTAGACCCAGACTCAGAAACCATTGCTTTATCAAAATCGATTATAGCATCGAAACCGCTATTATTCCGAATCCAAGCATTTACAATATCTCTCGCTTCCTGCCGGTAGGGTGCGTCATAAAATGATTTTTCAAACGGCAAAATAGTGCAGCCATATACTTTTATCCCCTTTGCATGTGCTTTGTCTATCATCACTTTATAAGCACCAATAAGCTCTTGAGCTCTAACGGGTGCATCTTCAGCTTGCTTAATTCCTCCAATATCATTCACTCCTTCCAGAAGAATTAACCATTTTGTGCCTGTTTGAGATAATACATCCCTGTCAAATCTATTTAATGCCGTAGGCCCTAATCCTCCTCTAACAACACAGTTTCCTCCAATTCCTAAATTCAAAACTCCAATATGCTCCGTTTTTTTATTGGCTAATAAACGAGCAGATAATATGTCGGTCCATCTGTTTTGCCTATTTGTGCCAGATCCGCGCCCGTCAGTAATAGAATTTCCTAAACAGACTATATTTGCAGATTTTTTAGGAGCAATCACGTCCACTCCCATAATTGAATACCAATGATCTGTCTTTACTGCTCCCGAAAAAGATGCGTTGTTAAGGTTATCTCCTTCCAAAATATAAGAAGTCGTGCGGGAACCTGGATGTCCGGATGTTTTTTGCGAAGCTGTTCCATAATGAATGGTAATGGCCAAAAGCTGGCCTGGCTGCAATGCAAAATCAAAAGCATCTGAAAACACTTCTTGTTCAGGACTCAATGTTATCTCAGCATTTCCATTAAAGCTTAATGTCTTTTGAGTATTTTGATCAATAGCAGCTCCTTCAGCAACATTTGCAACACTTACGGATTTTAAAACTGTTGGCTGGTCACTAAATATATTCGAAAAGCGTAACCTCATCCGTTTTCCACCTATTGAAACCCTAATAATTTGCCTAAGCGTATTATCTGTCAGACCTGGAGCCGGAGGCATATTATTAGGTTCTACCAACATCTGAGCCGTAGCCCAAGTACCAACCCAATTTTGAGTATTTGTTTTCTCCGTTCCCTGTATAGATGTTATTTGATTGGATTTACAGCCAATAACAAAAATGACTAGGCTTAAAAACCATAACCATTTAAAATATTTCTTTTTCATATTTAATTCTTTAAAAACCTGAAACTATTTTGCAAATTTTATCCAATCAGCCTCAATCTGATTTTCATCTTTCGATAAAACAACCAAATTTTGGATCCCGGATTCCATCTTCAGCAATGGCGATTTTATTTCTGTCCAATTACTGCCTTTAGGAATAATCACCTCAGCAATAATCGTTTGTTTTTTTCCTTTAAGAGCTATTTGCAGAACGCCACCTTTTTCTGAAAAAGCTTTAACAGTCAATGATTTTAATTTTTTTTGTCCAAAATCAATATTATTGTACTGTATCCAGCCTCCAGATTGATTGAAAACTGTTTTCCAGCCATTAAAAGAATTTTGACTGTCCAAAAATGAAATTGACACCCCTTTATCACTTATTTCAGAATAACGGTCAATTTGAATTTGATCTGTCGCTTTGGTATTTCCTACTCCTCTCAATGTAGGAATGACTTTCTGAATGCTTCCGTCTGGTTTGAAAAACAAATAATCTGCTCTAATTGATCTAGCTTTATCAAACTGAGGCGATAAATCATTATGATGATAAAATAAATACCATTGTTTTTTAAATTCTATAATCGAATGATGATTTGTCCAGCAGCCAGAAGGCGATTCATCCATAATGACACCCGCTGCCTTAAACGGTCCTAAAGGATTATCGGCAGTTGCATATTCTAAACGTTCAATTTTGTTTTCGACATGAGGATAAGTCAAGTAATAAATCCCATTTCTCTCAAACATATATGGGCCTTCTTTTAGTCCTTTCGCAGGAAGATTCTCGAGTATTTTTACCTCAGAATCTAATTCGGTCATGTTTTCTTTTAATTTGGCCACATAAATATTCCCTCCAGACCAATACAAATAGGCCTGTCCGTCTTTGTCTATAAAAACATTAGGGTCAATCCCGCTGATGCCTTTTATCGGATTAGGCTCTGGCACATAAGGGCCTTCTGGTTTGCTGGCAATGGCAACACCCACAGTAAATCCTTTTTTATAATTAACTGTATCTTTTGGAATACTCGGAAAATAGAAATAATACTTACCGTTTCTTTCAATACAATCTGGAGCCCACATACTATAGCTGTTGGGTTTAACCCATGATACCTTATTTTGCTGCACTATCATTCCATGATCTGTCCAATCTGTTAAGTTAGATGTAGAAAACACATGATAATCTTCCATACAAAACCAATCTTTACGCCCTTTTCCTTCTGTTGCAAGTATATCATGAGACGGAAAAACATAGACTCTTTCTCCAAATACCCTAGCAGAAGGATCGGCAGTAAACTGATCTCTGATAAGCGGATTTTGAGCAAACGAAATCGTGCTAACTATAAAAATCAACATTATTTCGATTTTAAAAATACAGGTTAAATTCTTCATTATATTTTAGTTAAGTAAAATTAAAACCGTCTCTTAATTGACCATCAGCACACCTCCATTAGAAGGTATTGTCAATTGAGCCAACTGGTTTTTATTAATTTTTACAGTACTCACTTTTCCATTTAATTTCAGATCATCGCTGTACAGTTTTAATTCAGTTCCTGCCATAATCATTGGCAATTTTAAATTAATTTTCAGCGTCTCTTTTTGAGCATTCACACCGGCTACATACCATTTTGTGCCTTTTCGGCGGGCAAGCACCACATATTTACCAGGATAACCGTCTAAAAAACGGACTTCATCCCAGGTTGTAGGTACTTCTTTCATAAAGTTAATAGCCCATTCAGGGGCGTCTGTCAAATTATTTGGTGCCAAAGCAAAATGCTGTACCCCGCTTTGAAACAGTACGGTTGCTGCTAGAGCAAATACATCCGAAGTCATTCTTTTTGAACCTTTGTTAAGCGTATTGTCACTATTATAAAATTTATTCAAGGCACTTCCTCCAAAATCCATGCTTCCCACCACATTCCGGATAAAAGTATGTATGGAGGCATTCATTGCTTCATTATCACAGCTTCCCTGACCAAAATGCAAATTTTCACTGGCCAAAACCGCTTCGCTTGCTGCATAATTTGGATACATTCGCTCCCATCCCCTAGGCAGTGTACAGCCATGAAAAATAACCATGATGCCAAAATCATTTGCATCTGCTAAAATATCTTCATACAGCTTCATTGTAACCTGTTTGTCTCCTCCAAAAAAATCAACTTTGATTCCTTTAATGCCAATGCTTTTCATCCAAGCCATTTCCTTACGGCGGATAATAGTGTTGTCCATAATTCCTCTAGGGCCCTGAGGAGCATCATTCCAATACCCGTTAGAATTGTACCACAAATAAAGCCCTACTCCTTTGTCAGCACCATATTTTGCCAGTTCAGCAATTTTATCTTTACCAATTTGCGTGTCCCAAAGCGCATCAATTAAGATCGTTTCATATCCCATGGCATTACTAAAATCGATATACTGTTTTTGAACTGGAAAAGTCGTATTGTTATCCATTTTCATAATCCAGCTCCAAGTTCCTTTTGTATATTGGTATTTTTTAGAAGCTTCGTATTTTGGCTTAACCAAATCAAACGGAATAGTTGTTTCTACAATTGGAGCCAATGTTTCACCCACAGTAATTGTTCTCCAAGGTGTTTCTCCCGGCAATGCAATACCTGGAGCAGTTGTTCCATTGCCATTATTTTCGCCTGCCATTGGGAATCCTATTGTATATAAACCATCAGTATTGCCAATAAGCCTGCTGCCGCAATAACCGCTGTCAACACCAGTTTCAGAAATTAATACCCACCCATTGTTATTTACTTTAAAAAGACAGGGAAAAGTATATCCGTCACCCGAACCATTTTTCCCCATTGGAGCATCAATAGTATAGGGAGTTTCATAACTTGGCATTGTTCTGGCATATCCTACCATCGATTTACTCTGAGGGCACAAGAATGTTGTCGTTCCTTCCGGCAGTAAAAAACCGGAAGCTTCTTCCTGTACAACACAAGAACGGGCTTCTTTTTGCGGGTAAACTTTATACTTAAAAGCAACATTATTATTACTTGCCCTAAAAATTACATCGATAGCTTTTTTTCCATCTTTGGTAAAAGAAAATACAGCCTCGTTAGCCACATAATGCACCCCGCTTTGCTTTATATTAGATAACTCATAAGTTTCATCAATTTTATTTTGATTCACATTAGCTTCTAAAACTAATCCCGAAGTAAAATCACCAACATTGGTTTTTAAGCCAAGAGGAGATCTTTCTAAAAATTGTTTTTCATTGTAAGCAACACTATAAAAAGGTTTCCCGTTATTTAAAGAAATTGATACTTTAAGTTTTCCGTCTGGACTTTCCACGATCGATTGTGCTTTTAAAGCAAAAAAACTGAACAGACAAAAGCATAAAAGATATTTAAAGTTCATAATATATTGATTGTTAATTAGCATAGTCTTAATATTTCTTTTATTATATCCTCTGTTTTATTTAATGAAAACTTTAGTCATTTTTAAATCTTTGGCATCCGAACTGTTACCATAATAAACCTCATATTCACCCGAAGCTACATTCATTCTTTTAGCATTAGAATCATAAAATTCGAATGAAGAAGCTGGTAAATCAATAGTTATATTTTGTTTTTCTCCGGCTTTTAAATTGATTCGTTTAAAAGCTTTTAATGTTTTTAAAGGCCCATCGGAATCATTTAATTTTCTAACATAAACCTGAACAATCTCTGTTCCATCACGTTTACTAACATTATCTACGGTAAAATTTAATTGAGTATTTTCATTTGGTTTTATATTTGTCTTGCTTAATTCACCTGATCCAATAATAAACTTGGAGTAGCTTAAGCCAAAACCAAAAGGAAATAAAACATCCGTAGTGTATCTATACGTACGTCCTTTCATTGAATAATCTTCAAAATCACGTAATACCTCTGAGTTTTTATAAAATGAAACCGGCAGTTTTCCAGCAGGATTATAATCACCAAAAAGCACATCAGCGACAGCCTGACCTCCAGATTCCCCTGGATACCATGCCTGTAAAATAGCATCACAGCTCGAGGTTTCAGGCGTTAAAGCAATGGCAGAACCAGAACAGTTTACAAAAATTACTTTTTTGCCAGCCTCTTTCAGCTCTTTCAAACATTTTCTCTGAACAGGCGGAAGCTCGATATTTGTACGATCACCGTCTTTAAAACCAGGGTAAGAAACAGGCATTTCTTCACCTTCAAGCAAAGTAGAAAGCCCTCCTACAAAAACTACAGTATCGATACCTTTTAATTTTTGAATCAATTTGCTAAAATCTATGTCAAATCCTTTTCCAAAATCGAACTCAAGATTGGCTTGCCAATTGTTTGATTGAGCGTAAAGAATTTCAATTTTATATTTTTTTCCAGCTTCAACGACAAATGGAATATTAGCAGGAACAGTACGCCAATTGTTACTTTTTGAAATTGATTTTCCGTTCACTAATAATTCAAAAACACCCGTAATACCAGTTTTAAAAACAAGAGTATCGTTTTGCTTCGATAAATATTCCGTCTCATATTTAGCTGAAAATCCTTCCAGCTTAACTCCTGATGCAAACTCATGCTGACCTGCAGTGGTCATTTTTATAGGATTAACAATTTGCTGAGATATTACACTAGCACCCTCTCTATTTGGATTATTCCAATAAGTAGCTTTCATTCCTTTTTTTCCTTCAAATGAAATTTGGTCAAAATAAGTCTGAGTTACTTTATCTTCTACTAAATCACAGGCTTTATCGTAAAAGATTTTATTTGCACCCGTTTTGGATTCGATTCCGTCTTTTATCGTAATCGTTCTAACGGGTGTACCATTATAATTCCCCCATAACATCGGCTCATTAGCAGCGTTTGGACCAATAATTGCAATTTTGCCTGCAGTTTTATTTAAAGGAAGAACATTGTTTTTATTTTGCAGAAGCGTCATTGTTTTTTGCGCCATTTCAAGTGCCAACTGTTGATGTTCTTTATTATTAAGAACAGATGCAGGAATTTTTGTCCAGGGCACAATGGCATCATCATCCATTTCACCTAAATCAAAACGGCCTATTAAAACACGAAGCAGACTTTTATTAATATCGGCTTCTTTAATTAAATCTTTTGCCACAGCTTCGGGCAAATTTTTAAAAGGATACTTCTCCCAAACGCATTCTACATCGGTTCCTGCAAGTACAGCTTTCGAAGCTGCATGAACCGCATCTGATGAAACTTTATGGGAAGTATAAAAATCAGTTACTGCTCCGCAATCTGAAACTACCATGTATTTATATCCCCACTCATCGCGAAGAATACGCTGCAAAAGACGGGTATTACTGCAGCAAGGCTCATCGTCCAGACGCTGATAGGCACACATCACCTCTCTAACATCGGCATCCTGCACTAACGCTTTAAATGCCGGCAGGTATGTTTCGTACAACTCTCTCGGATCTACATTATTAAGATTTAATTCATGTCTGCTCCATTCTGGTCCTGAATGAACAGCAAAATGCTTTGCACAAGCTAAAAGCTTACGGTATTTAGCATCAGCAGGACCTTGCAATCCTTTCACAACAGAAATCCCCATTCGAGAAGTAAGATAAGGATCCTCGCCATAGGTTTCCTGACCTCGGCCCCAGCGGGGATCTCTAAAAATATTTACGTTAGGAGTCCAAACCGAAAGACTCAAAAAGCGTTTATTTTCATTTCCGTTTTGAATCCACTGGTTATATTTTGCTCTGGCTTCATCTGATACTGCATCAAATACACGATACACAAACTGATCGTCAAATGAAGCTGCCATACCAATAGGTTCTGGAAAAACAGTTACATTATCGTTATTCGCATAGCCATGCAATGCTTCGCTCCACCAATTAAATTTTTTAATTCCGAGTCTTGGTACAGCATCTGACTGATCGCACATTAATGCTGCTTTTTCTTCAAGAGATAATCTCGAAATTAAATCCGCTGCCCGCTCTGCTGAGCTGAGAGAAGGATTCTGAAAAGGATATTGTTGCGCATTTATGCTAAATACTGAAAATAAACTTATAAAAAACAGGTATTTAATTTTCATGATTTTATATTAGAATTGAATTTAATAATTAAAGTTTTTGCAGTAAAATGAAGCAGTAAACTAATTCGTTTTTGAAATTTTGTCATCAATATGGAAATAATCAAAATCCACAAAACCGCCAGTATTTTTAGTTGCATAATTAAACAAACCAAATCGGTATCCCATAAAATGAGGAATTGTGTATGGCAGTTTTATAGCATTTCCGATACTAATCCATTTTTTTCCATCCAAACTGTAGAAAAACCTTCCAATATCTGCTTTGTCTTTAAAATTACATTCGGTTTTGAAATACACTTTATCCTGATTTAGAGAAACACTTTCGATTTCTTTAGAGGCATCAATCATTACGATTTTTTTAGAACCATTTTCAGCTTTTACAGCAACCAACCCAAAATCTTTTTGCAGTAACGAAAGCCCTGCAAAATCGCCTTCCTTCATATTAGAAACTTCTACTAATGTTTCGCTCGAACTTTCTGGTCCAAAAGTCCTTTGTGTTAATGTATTTTTAGCCTGAAGAAAACTACTGTCTATTCTGCCTGTTTTTAATCTTAAATATCCTTTTCTTTCTGTCACAGACCAAAGTGCGTTATTCGGATTGTGATTCCATTGCCACACCAATGGCAATTCTTTTTCTCCGCTTTTGCGGGTAAAGTCATCCGAATTAACAATACCAGGAATAAGACCTTTACTAGCCGGCAAATCAAGATTTTCTGGAACTTTGCCATTTTCGCCCAATATTGGCCAGCCATCTTCCCATTTTACAGGCACCAGATAAGGAATACGCCCTACGCCTCCTGCATCTCTAAATAGATAGGAAAACCATTTTCCGTCAGGAGTATCAATAAGTCCGCCTTGTGCAACACCTAAATCCTGTAAACCGACTTTTCCTTCCCAAGGTCCTGAAATGTTATCTGCTCTGTGTATAACTACAGTACGCATTCCACCTTTTGGCCAGCAAATATTAAATAAATAATATTTTCCTTTTACCTTAAAAAGCTGAGAACCTTCAGAGTTCAGCATAATATTGCTACCTGCAGGAGAGCTTGCATTTTCAATTAAAACTTTTTTAGTTTCTTCCTTAACTGCCGTAAGGTCATCATTCAGTTCTATAATCTCAATTTTTCCCGCTCCCCAAACCATATATACTTTGCCGTCATCATCAAAAAAAATCGAATGATCATGGTAAGAAGCGTTTAAAACATTTTTTTTCCAAGGCCCTTTTTCTAAATTTTTTGTAGAAAAAATATATGTTTTGCCTGTTGTCCCGGAAAAAGTACTGACATAGTATGTACCATTATGATAGCGCAGGCTGCTGGCCCATGAACCTCTTCCATAATCATTTTTTCCATTATCTAAATTTAGTTTATCATCATTATCCTCCAGTGTTTCATAAGCATAATTAATGAGTTTCCAATTGACTAAATCGCTGGATTTCATAATGGGCACCCCAGGATTCATATGCATAGTAGTGCTGCTCATATAGTATATACCACCAACTCTAATAATAGATAAATCAGGCACATCTGCATAAATCACTGGATTTTTTGCTTTACTGTTTTGTGCAGCTGCAGAAGCCACCAGCATTAGGCTTAAAAATAACGGTTTTAAAAAATTTCTCATCTTTTCAAATTTTGTTTTCTCTGATCATTGTCTCTTTTGTTAAAAAATAACTATTTAACAGATATACTCTGTTCTGTCCATGTAAGCTCATTTATATAAAGCATCTCATTAATTTTTCTGCGTTTTTTATTCGCCTTGAAAAAGAAGTTTCCTAATTTCATTCAAAGCACTTTTTGCACTGGGATTATCATTTCTATTAGGACTCCCACTCCAAACAGTACCTTCATTTAATTGAAGAATTTCTTTCTCAACATTCCCATATACCATTGCAGCCTGAAAACCATTCCCGATAGGCAATGCATTTTTCCAAACCTTTCCAAATGGTGTATGATACCAAATTTTTAAATCATTTGGATATTAAGCAAATAATGGAACACAAAAAACAATACAATGTTGAATATTTTTTTTCATAAGCTGCATTTATCCTCTTCTCTAAGGATTTGATAATACAAATAAACAAAACCTTAAGTGTTTATATTACACTTTTAAAAAAAAGTAAAAAAACCTTATGGGCAACTTATTTAAAAAAAGGCTTCTTCTAAAAAGCTCAGAAACCTTTATTTATATTTTTTTAAAATTTACTGAATTAAAGATACAATCTTATTATTCTTTTAGTCTGTTTTGCTAATCATTCATTTACAAAACATACTGCTGTTAAACCTCATTTTTAATAATCAAATTAAAAAGCCGAGTGAATTAACCCTCGGCTTCTAACTAAACAAATTTAAAAACCAACAGATGAAGGTATCCTGTAAAAACTACACTTCAATGTTAATAATCCAAAATTTCAAATCTAAACTTGTTCATAAAAATTTAGTATCCAGGGTTCTGATAAGCTAATTTTTCAGCAGCTGTCATTTCCATTCCGTCAATCTGTCCAGTAGGAATTGGTCTTAGATAATGAAATGGCTGGATAGTTCTTGTTACTGTTGCAGGAGTATGATTACCATAACTAGCTCCGCAGATTCTATAGGTTCCTGCTAACTCATTCCATTTTTGAGTACGTACTAAATCATACCAGCGGTATCCTTCACCAAAATATTCACGTGAACGCTCTGCTAAAATATAATTAATATCAATAATAGATGGAGTCGCTGCAGTAAGTACCGCACTATTATCTGCAACTTTTGCTACATTACCATTATTATCCCAACGCCATTTACCTGCACGTGCACGGATAACATTTATTAGGTTTCTAGCTGTCATAGATCCGGTTGCTCCTTTTACAGCAGCTTCAGCAGCTACAAAATAAAGTTCCGAGAATTTAGCAATTGGAAATGGTCTTGTACTCGCAGCATTAGGCTGCCCTAAAGTACCAGCATTATCTGTGCGGTATGGACCTAATTTCCAGAATCCAGGATACACAATTCTGCTAAATCCACTTGGAGAGACTACATAATCAGCTCTTCCTGGTAAAACTCCAGCACCAATACCACTGTCTCCTCCTCCAGAAGGATATACTATAGGAGTAGCCGGTTCATCACCTAAGAACGACAGTACAGCATCTTTTGGGCTTATAGGCAATGAATTTGCATTATACAATGTCGTTACATCTGTTAACCCAGTTCCTTTTAAATTCCAGTTCCCACGATATACAGTTGTAAAAGTACCATCATAACGTGAATCATTTGTTTTATCAGCAAATGTGTTTGTAAAAACATCAATAGGAGGTGCCATACGAGTCCAAGGGCGTCCAAGGGCTTGAGCCGCTTCACGCTGAACAGGAGAAACTAAACCGCCAGCTGCATTTTTACTTTTGATGGCTGTATAATTCCAAGTTGCCATCCATCCTGCAAAATTATCTGCACCGCCACCATTAGCATATGTAAGGCTAGATCCATTATAATACTCATTAGCTTCAGTATGATCAGCATAAAGCAGCATTTCTTTATTACGGTCGTTAGAACCTAAATTAACATCATAGAAACTTGCCTGCAAAGCAAAATTTGTTCCAGCATTATTAATCCCTTCTAACGCAACATTATATGCTTCTTGAAAATACCATTGTGCATTATGCCCGTCTGGATCAATTCTTGGGGTATCTGGATAGGTTGGAATACTATTTGGGTTTTGTAACCACCAAGCATATGTCAAATAAGCTTTTGCTAAATATAAACGAGCCAATGTTTTAGTTGCAGTACCAGTCAATCTAGATGCATCTGGCAACTCAGCAACAGCCGCTTTTAAATCAGGAAAAATCCCTTTAGTGTAAACTTGCGGTACACTGTTACGTACTGAAAACCTTGAAGGTTTGCTGTTAAATTTTAGCTCACCAGCTCCTAAATCTAGAGGCACTCCTCCAAAAGTCTGCACCAATAAGAAATAATCAAATCCTCTGAAAAATTTAGATTCAGCAACAAGACTAGGAGCAACTCCAACTGCTGCAGCATTTTCAATAATTCCATTGGCGGTATTAATGTCGGAAAATGAATTATTCCACAATACATCTGAACGGCTGGAACTTGGAGTAATTGTTCCAACACCTGATAAATCATGGTCTTTAAAGTTACCATCAGCACTTTGCGCATAGGTAATCTCATCTGTACCGGTTTCTAATGAATTATAAAAATAAGCATTCCCATACAGCCAGCGTAAATGAGCATAATGAGATGTTAGCCCTTGAATTACACCTTGCTCCGTTTTAAAGTAGCCAGGCTCATAAAAATCATGCGGTTTCTCTTCTAATAGGTCAGAACAACCTGCCAAGCTAAACAAAGCTACGGATCCTATAATTATATTTTTAAATATATATCGTTTCATATTTATTCTATTTATTAAAATGTTAAGTTAAGCCCCATTAGGAAGTTACGAGTTGATGGCGTATTAGTACCAATAACTAAAATTCTGCTAGGATAAGAATTTACGGCTTGATTTTGATCACCCAAAGAATTTGTTTCTGGATCCATACCAGACATATCATGATAAGGAGAAAAGAAAACAAATGGATTCTGAACGGAAGCATATACTCTCAATTTATCAATACCTACTTTTTTCATGAAATCCTGCTGAACGGTATAACCAAGAGTTATTGATCTGATTTTCAAATAAGAACCATCAAAATACCCCATAGTTGACATATATTTTGGATTATCACCACTTCTAACACCATTTGGATTAGGGAAATCTGCACCAGTATTCGTTGGTGTCCAATAATCTACGTCAACATTACTGCTTCGCCCATTAAGCAAATTCAAATAACTGGCACTTCCATAAAGTGTACTTACTAAAATTCCACCGCTTTTAAATGCTCCAACGGCATTAAAATCAAAACCTTTATAAGTTAAATTAGTATTGAAACCTCCTTGAAAGTCAGGATCGGTATCAAGGATTTGTCTATCAGTTGCATCAATTCTGCGTTTAGGAGATCCGTCAGCATTATATTCTCCTGTATATTTTACTTTTATAGATCCTACAACAGTTCCTGCTTGATTAACACCCGTTGGCCCTGCTTCATAGCTGCTCATAAAAGCATCTCCCTCTTGCCAAAGACCAATTTTTTCATAATCATAAATAGAAGCTATATTATGACCTACAAACCATAAATTACCTTCATCTCTATCCTTTCCAGAAGCAAGAGAAGTAATTTGATTTTGATTGGCATACAAGTTGAAACCAACTGTCCAGGTCAGACCATTAGGATTATCCAATATCACTCCGTTTAATGAAACTTCATATCCTTTATTTTCTGTTGCACCAACATTTGCTGTATAACCGCTAACACCTGATGTTGTTGGCAACTGCACTCTTTGTAATAAATTTTCCGTTTGTGTATTATAATATTCAACAGTACCTGTCAAGCGGCTGTTAAAAAATCCAAAATCTAAACCATAATTCATAGTCTTAGAATATTCCCAACCTAAAGCCGGGTTAGGTAATTCAGTAACATAAACTCCTGTAGAATTTGTAGTTCCAAAATTATAAGGTCTTGTGCTTAAAGTTCCTAATGTAGCATACGGATCAACCGATTGATTAGAAGTTTCACCATAACCTGCACGCAGTTTCAAAGAATTAATCCAATTAATATTCTTCATGAAAGATTCATTAGAAATAGTCCATCCTGCGGAAACGGCTGGATAAGTAACCCATTTTTCTCCTTCAGCTAATCTAGAAGAACCGTCAGAACGTATTGTGCCTGAAATAAAATAGCGATTATCATAAGAGTACATTAATCTCGCCATATAAGAACGTAATCCCCATTTTGTATAATCCTGCTCAGATGGTGTTATAGTGATCGGTTCCTCACTTTGTCCCATATTATAAAATTGAAATGCATCAGAAGTAATTCCATTTCTTGCTATTCTCGAATTATTACCTGTATAGCTTTCATTAGAATATAATCCAACAAAATTAATCGTATGCTTTTCAGCAAAAGTCTTATCATAAGTAATTAAATTCTCAAGCAGCCATTGCGTTGACATAAAGTTACTAATTGAAGCATTAGATAAAGTCGCCGCATTTACATCAAAAACACCTTGCCCTTCATAATATCCATTGTTAGTTGCGCGGAAATTTAATCCAGAATTCAATCTGTATTTCAACCCATCTATACCTGGAATTTTTAGCTCTGCAAAAACATTGTTATAAGAACTAAATGCTCTGTTTAGATTAATATATTTATCACCTAAAGCATTAATAGATTCTCTCGTATAAACCCATTTATCATCTATTAATCCCATATTCACAGTTCTTTTCAAATTGCCATTAGCATCATACGGATTAACCAAAGGCGACATACCTAAAGCGGCTCCAGGCCCTATATTATCACCATTCGTAATTGCATAGTTATTATTAGTAGTAAATCCTATGCGAAATGCAGTCCCAATTTCTTGATCTAGTGATGCTCTAAGACTAAAACGTTCATAAGACTGGCCAGGCAAAACAGATTCTTCTTTATAATATCCAAGTCCTCCTGTATAAGAACCGCCTTCACTTCCTCCTGAAACACTAACATCATGACTTATTATTTGCCCTGAATCATACAATAACCCTTGCCAATCAGTGTTAGTGCCTCTTACCTCATCTCTACCATCTGAATATAACTTAGTAACATCACGGAGTGCCGCAAACTGATTACCGTTCATCATTGGATATTCTCCAAAAACATTTTTTACCCCACCAAATCCATTATAAGTAAATTTAGCCTTTTGACCTTTACGTCCTTTATTCGTTGTAATCAACACAACTCCATTAGCACCGCGAGATCCATAAATTGCAGTGGCAGAAGCATCCTTCAAAATGTCAAGGGATTTTATGTCAACAGGATTAATATCTCCTATGGATCCTGCAAAAGGAACTCCATCAAGTACAATCAAAGGATCATTACTTGCCGTAAGCGATCTGGTGCCACGAATACGAATTTGCATGGAAGCACCTGGTTTGGTAGAGGTTTGAGTTAATTCAACACCTGGCAGTCTTGCTTGTAGCGCTTGAGTTACATTTCCAGATGCAAATTCACCCAATTCTTTACCACCAATTGTAGCTACAGATCCCGTAACAGCTTCCTTACGAACAGCACCATATCCAATTACTACAATTTCTTTCAAAGTATTGGATTCTTCTTCGAGAGTCACATTTATAGTATTACGTCCGCTTACTGTTATTTCTTTGCTTTTGTATCCTAAAAAACTAAAAACAAGTACTCCATTTGAAGGAACATCTTTAATCGAATATTTACCGTCAAAATCAGAGCTGGTTCCGCTGCTTGATCCTTTCAAGTTTACATTCGCTCCAGGAACAGGACCATTCTTGTCTGATATTATTCCTGTAACTGCCGTTTGCGCACCCGCACTGAGCGAAAGAACAAACATTAAAATCAAAAAACCAAAACATTTAAAATGCTTTGATTTGCTTGTAACAAAATAGTTAGTCATAAAAATTGAATTAATTAAAATTAGTTAGGGTTTTAATTTTAATCACATTCTTTGGATAAGTGTGATTAGCACAAATATATAAATAAAAGTTAAATACACAATCGGTTGTGTATATTTTTTTTATGAATTTAAAAAAAATAACATAATATTAAAATTGTATCTTCATAAAATTTATTATAAAATTAAATAAATCATAAATTTAAAATAGCTATCACATAAAAATTTGATGATAAATCACCATTTAGATCAAAACAATAAATATAAAATAATACTAATCATCTAATAAACAGAATAGAATAAAACATATTAATTCGATATAAAAACAGCAAAAAACAAAACAATCGATTGTTTGAATAAGAAATGTTTTACAAAAAATAATATCCTATTTATATTAAATTTCTAATTAAATCCTTAAGCTTAATCTAATTTTAATTTCATATTAAATACGTTATCTATTAACTTCTATCAAAATAAAAAACAAAAAAAAGGAGCCAAATTTAGCTCCCCTTATTCAATTGTTATAAATAACTTCTAAATGCCTATAAAACCTAACAATCATAGATCACTCCTACCCATTTTTATAACAATTATTTTTTATAAACAAACTACTGTTCCTTATAATATTAACCAACTAAAAGTTTCAAATCTTAGTATCTTAAAGTCTTAATTGCTCAATATCTGAGCACTCTCCTCAATATACTTTACTATTTCTGCGCAAACGCTTTGGCTGGTAAATCCAAATTTTTCGTCCAAAACGCCCGCTGGAGCCGAATAGCCAAAATGGTCCAGTCCTACTACTTTTCCGCTGTCGCCAATGAGTCCTTCAAGGTTTACAGGAAGACCTGCGGTGAGTCCGAAAACTAGTTTTTCCTTTGGTATAATGCTTTCTTGGTATGATTTGGATTGTGATTTGAACAAGCCTTCAGAAATAATGGAAGCGATGTTTATTTTTAGATTGTGTTCCTTTTCCAAGATCACTGCTGCATCGATTAGTGTCGAAACTTCCGATCCGTTTGCGATTAAAGTGATGTCCGGATTTTCAGTTTCTTTTACCAAATAACCGCCTTTTGCAACTCCCGTTGCTTCATCGTATCTTGAAGTTTTAGCCGCCGGAATATCTTTTATGCCTTGTCTGGAAAGAATTAAAGCCGTTGGCGTTTTGGTGTTTTTCAAAGCCATATCCCAAGCCACGGAAGTTTCAATGGCATCGGCAGGGCGCAGTGCCAATAAACTTTGGTGTCCCGAATGGTTTTTTACCTTTTCCAGCAAACGCATCTGCGCTTCCTGTTCGATCGGCTGGTGCGTTGGTCCGTCTTCTCCCACTCGGAAMGAGTCGTGCGTCAGGACATATTTTACAGGAAGCTCCTGAATAGCGGCCAATCGGATGGCCGGTTTCATATAATCCGAGAATACAAAGAAAGTTGCCACTACAGGAACTACACCGCCATGCAAAGCAATTCCGTTTGCGATGGAAGTCATCGTCAATTCGGCAACTCCTGCCTGCAAAAAGGCTCCGTTGAAATTGTTTTTTTGCAATACCGATGATTTTTTCAGGAAGCCGTCGGTTTTGTCGCTGTTGGATAAATCTGCCGAAGAAACAATGATGTTTTCTACGTTTTCCGCCAGATAAGCCAGCACTGCAGACGAAGCGTCTCTAGTCGCAGCATTTGGTTTTTGTGCCACTTTGCTTAAATCCAGTTCCGGTAATTTGCCCGATAAAAACAGTTCCATTTTTTGTGCCAATGCCGGGTTTTCGTTTTCCCATTTGGTAATCTGCTGTTTTTTTACAGAAGCTTTTTCTGTTTTTTTGGATAAAATATCAGAATAATGTGCAGCTACTTCTTCAAAAATTGCAAAAGGATCTTCTGGATTGGCTTTGAGGTTCAGCAATGTTTTGATGTAATCGGCTTTGGTGTCGCCAATAGGTTTTCCGTGCAGTTCGCATTCGCCTTCGTACATGGAACCGTCGGCGGTAACGCAACCTTTGCCCATAATCGTTTTTCCAATGATCAAGGTTGGTCTTTCGGTTTCCTGGTTGGCTGTATCCAATGCTTTACGGATTTCCGAATGGTCATGGCCGTCAATAGTGATTACGTTCCATCCCCAAGCTCGGTATTTCATGGCTGTATCTTCTGAAGTCACTTCGTCGGTCATAGAAGAAAGCTGCACATCATTCGAATCATAAAACATAATAAAGTTGTTCAGTCCCAAATGCCCTGCGATTCTTCCGGCTCCCTGCGAAATCTCTTCCTGAACCCCTCCATCGGTGATAAAACCGTATATTTTATGGTCAAAAAGCCCTTTGAATCTGGCGTCAAGAAATTTGGCWGCGATGGCAGCGCCAACTCCCATGGCATGTCCTTGCCCCAGTGGTCCCGAGGTGTTTTCGATTCCTCGCAAAACATCAACTTCAGGATGTCCAGGCGTTACAGATCCCCATTGCCTAAACTGCTGTACGTCTTCTTTTTTATAGTTTCCTAATAAATAGTATTGCGCATACATCAAAGCCGATAAGTGTCCCGCATCCATAAAGAAACGGTCTCTGAAAGGCCAATCCATCTGGGATGGGTCAAAATCTAAGTATTCAGTGTATAAAATATGCATAAAATCAGCGCCTCCCATAGCACCTCCCGGATGCCCTGAATTTGCTTTTTCTACCATGGATATAGCCAGAGCTCTTATGTTGTCTGAGGCTAAATTGTCAATTTTTTTATTCATAATTTAAATATTATATAATTTTTATAAACCAAGAAATCTTCAAGTTTTTATAATCTTAAAATCTTTCATTAACCTGTAGCTAATATTTTGATTAAAAAAATATTCACTTAAAATAGAATCCGATGATTCCAAAAAGTAAAAATCAAAAACACGCAACCGATTGTTTTTGCAAACATATAAAAAAATTAAATACAAATTGAAATATTACTAAAACAAAAAAATAATCCATTTAAATGTAATACCAATAGATTTTTTGTTAAATTGGATATACAAAAAAAGTATATTTGTAATAAACGGATACCAAATGGAAGAAAATAAAGATATTACGATTTATGACATAGCCAAAAAATTAAACCTTGCAACTTCTACAATTTCCAGGGCATTAAAGGACCATCATACTATTAGTGCAAAAACAATTAAGAAGGTTAAAGAGGCTTGTGCAGAATTAGGATATCGCCCAAATAGCCTTGCAGCTGGATTGCGCAGTAACAAAACCCAAACTATAGGGGTACTAGTGCCTACAATTGACCAGCCATTTCTATCTTCCTTAATTAGCGGAATCGAAACAACTGCCAAAAAATCAGGATATACCATTCTCATTACACAATCGGGAGATTCATATCAAGAAGAAATCAATATGACTCAAGCTCTTTATGCCAGCAGAATTAGCGGTATAATTTGTTCATTAGGAATGGAAACAAGAGATACTTCACATTTTATGCCGTTTATAGATGCTAAAATTCCGTTGGTTTTTGTAGACAGGGTGCCAAACGATATAGATACTTACAGAGTTATAATAGATAATTACGCAGCAGGATACAAAGCCACAAAGCACCTCATTGATCAAGGCTGCAAACGCATTGCACATTTTTATGCCGGTATGGAATTTGGCACACTGTTTAGCGAAAGAAAAAGAGGATATCTGGATGCCTTAAGAGCCCACAATCTTCCTATTGATGAAGACTTAATAATTAAATTAGAACAGCTAGTATTTGCCGAAGGAATTAAGGCAACCAATAAATTACTAGACATGAAAAATCCGCCTGATGGGATTTTTTCTTCAGTTGACATTACCGCAATAAGCGCAATTCAATGTGCAAAAAAAAGAGGCGTCAAAATACCGGAAGAATTGGCAATAATAGGATTCAATGATGATCCTATTTCATCAATTATTGATCCTGGTCTGTCCACAATATCACACCCTGCATTTAAAATGGGACAGATTTCTGCAGAAAAAATATTAAATCACCTACTATCACCAAAAAAAGATAACATCAAAGAGGTCACATATTTAAATACTGAGGTAATAATTAGAGAATCAACAAAGAGAAATTAAAAGTTTATACCAATTTGTAATTCATATTACATTTTATGACAATCCATAACTAATGCCAAACAGATAGAATTAGCCACAGATTAAAAAGATTTACACAGATTTTTTCAAAAAGTGTAATAAAATCTGTGAGAATCAGTATAATCAATGGCAAAAAAATATACATGGTACTCTTTGCGGACAGTCGTATTACATTTTTACATAGATTGACTGTGTGCAGACATATAAAAATGAAAAAACAAATATTAAATACGGACAATTCAAAAACAACAATCCTGATCAGACTGATCGTTGGAGTTGTGTTTCTGTTGGAAGGAATTCAGAAATTTTTGTTTGCTGACACACTTAATGCAGGACGATTTGATAAAATCGGTTTGCCATCGCCTGAATTTTTAAGGAGTTTTAAAATTATTTGCGGAACGCTAATTCTTTTTGGCTTTTCGACAAAATTTGCAAGTATTCCACTCTTCATCATTATGCTTACTGCCATTACGGCAACTAAATCGGAAATTTTAGCTGAAAAGGTTTTTGGGGAAATGAAGCACGAAAGCAGAACAGATTGGGCAATGCTTTTGGGAAATATTTTTATACTGATAAAAGGTGGTGGATATTGGTCGGGGGATAAAGCTTTGACGAAAAATGGAGAATAAAGCTGGCTTAAAGGATATTGCCAAACTTTTTCTAAAACTAGGAATTATTGGTTTTGGTGGTCCTGCTTCACATATTGCAATGATGCAGAAAGAAGTTGTTACGAAAAGAAAATGGCTGACCGAACAGCATTTTTTGGATTTAATTGGTGCAACTAACTTAATTCCTGGACCTAACAGCACCGAAATGGCGATTCATATCGGACACGAAAAAGGCGGCTGGAAAGGTTTAATCATTGCAGGGTTTTGTTTCATTTTACCAGCCGTTTTCATTACAGGATTTTTTGCTTATCTCTACAAACAATACGGACAACTACCCGAATTACAGCCTTTTGTTTATGGAATAAAACCTGCCATTATTGCGATAATTCTTGGTGCAATTTTTCCTTTGGCAAAGAAATCTTTGAAATCGGCAGAACTTATAATCATCGGACTTCTTGTTTTGATTTGTTCATTGCTCAGCATTAACGAAATATATTTGATGTTTGGGGCAGGGTTTTTGGCTTTACTTTTGGCTTATGTGCGAAACAAAAAACAAAACAACATCAGCAGCTTTCTACCATTAACTTTATTGCAAATTACAAACACGACAATACTTTCGGTATCCAATGTAAATCTGTTTTGGATTTTCCTAAAAATTGGAGCAATACTTTATGGAAGCGGTTATGTTTTGTTTGCATTTCTCGACACAGAATTAGTTTCAACAGGGCTCTTGACAAGACAGCAACTGATTGATGCAATTGCTGTTGGACAATTCACACCCGGCCCCGTTTTTTCCTCGGTAACTTTTATTGGTTATCAAATCAACGATTTGACAGGAGCAATCGTTTCGACAATCGCCATATTTTTACCTTCATTTGTATTTGTAGCATTACTCAATCCAATCGTAAAGAAAATGCGAAACTCAAAACTGTTTTCTTCATTTCTTGACGCTGTAAATGTAGCATCAGTCGCAATAATTGCCGCAGTTTGTTTTGATATGGGCAAAGGCACCATTACAGATTGGCGGACAATTTTGATTGCTGTTTTAAGCATAATAACCACATTTGGATACAAGAAATTAAATAGTGCTTTTATAGTTTTAGGAGGTTCATTAATCGGCTATTTACTGACACTAATATGACAACAAACACGATAGAAAATAAGAACGAACGCACAAACCGCAGTTTGTCAAAATGGCGGGTTCAGTGCTAAATTCAACATCAGTTCTTTTATTGAAAATAATCTTAAACATGCGAAATAAAAAAGCCTGCGGAATCTGGATTTAATCCTGCAGGCTCTGATTGCTTATGAGATATTTAAATTTTTAGTTTGATTCCGACATTTACTACAAATCCGTCTAGCGGAGCATAGATGTCTTTAAAGACAGGATTTGAGATTGTTCCCGTATAAATACTTCCAAATTTTGTTTGTCTGGTATCAGTAAAATTTTCGAAATTGGCATAAACTGAAAAATTTCCCAAAAGCTTTTCAATCATAAAGCCGAAAATCCAATACTCTCTCCCAGTAGTGCCATCATTAAGTTTTTGCGGGCTGTAATAATAAGCCTCCAAACCGGCTTTCCATTTGTCTTCTACTTCATACATCAAAACATTATTCAATCTGTGTTTCGCCGTTAAAGGATTTTCAGATTTTATTCCGTTGTTATCTATAGAAGCATCAGTATAGGTATAACCCAGAAATAATTTGAAATCTTTATATCCTAATTTGACATTTGTTTCGGTTCCTTTTGTGTTTAAATATCCATCAGCGTTTACAAACTGATAAATGTCATTAGGAAGCGAAGTTAAGATAAGCGGACTATCAACATTGGTATAAAAGAATAACTGATTCAATGATAAAGATATATCTTCGGTAATTTTAGTTTTATAATTCACATCAAAGTTAAGTCCGTAACTTTTTTCAAGTGCATTGAAATCATTATTAATAGGCAGTACGTTTCGATATTGTATGCGCTCGCTTTCTTCTGTAAATATGGTTGGCGTTTTGTAACCTAACCCACCGCCAAGTCTGGAAGTAAGCTTAGAATTGATTTTAAATAAAGCTGAAATTCTTGGCAAAAAAGAAAATCCGTAATCATCAACATAATCGCCACGCAGACCTGTTTCTATATTCAGCCATTCTTTGGCTTTTACTGTATTTTGAATGAAAGCCCCATAAGTAATCTGGTTATAATTTCTCAGAGGAAAAGCTGTTTTGTTATCTTCAATAAAATTATCGGTGTATAAATTTGCACCGGTAACCCATTCAGTAATTTTGCCATTTTTAGAATAGCTAATTTCAGAAAAGGTACTGTTCTGTAAACCGTCAAAAATATAATCAGGTATCGTTATGACACGGCTAAAATTATTGAAACTGTTCTTAATCGTCAAAACTTCTTTCTCGCTGAATTTATGCGTAAAGGCAAATTGAGTGCTTATTCTCTTCGTTTTGTTCCTTTCGAAGTAATTGTCTGGATATTTACTTTCGTCTTTGATATAATCAATGTTCCCGCCGATACGATTTTCAAAAACCGTATTTACGCCAAAATTGAGTTTTGTGTTTTCATTAAAATTGACAAATAATTTTGGATTAAAATTAAAACGTTCAAATTTCGGAATAGCAGTAAGCAGTATATCTGCAGGATCATAAGGAGCATTTCGGTCATGTGAAGCAAAAACTGTCAATCCAATTTTATTAAACTGCTGAGAATAAAACCCATTTATATCCAGTCCAAGTGCAGAGGTTCCATTAATTAAAAAGCGTAATTCTCTTTCTTTAGCCGGAATTTTAGAAACAAGGTTAACCAAACCAGCAATTGCTCCTCCTCCATAAAGTGTAGATGCAGAACCTTTGATTATTTCAACTTGTTTTAAATCTAAAGGTGGTGTCTGTAATAATCCCAGTCCACTGGAGGCTCCGGAATAAAGAGGAAAACCATCCTTTAAAATTTGGGTATATCTTCCGTCCAATCCTTGAATTCTAATAGACGAGTTTCCAGAAGTTGCAGATGTCTGCTGGGTTTGTATTCCGGTACTTTCGTTAAGCATCATGCGGATATCCCCTGGTTTCATATTGGCTTTTTCTTCGAGTTCTTCTCCTGCAATAAACTCTACTCTGGTCGGAATGTTACTGATGGTTCTTGTTCCTCTTGTTGAAGTGACAATGATTTCATCCATTTCTTCGGCTTCGCGTTCTAAAGCAATCTCTAAAAACTCATTAGCAAAAGGCACTTTAAAAAATGTTTTATGCGAGCTATAACCTTCTATAAAAACAGACAATGTGTAATCTCCATCCGCAAGATTTTCAAAAATGATAATTCCATTATCATCAGATATAAATTCCAAATTAGTTCCTTCAATTTTAGCTGTTACACCTTTTATTGGTTCATTAGTAATAGCATCTTTTATATGGAACTTGATTTTATTTTGTGCTTGCACAGTGCTAATAGCTGCTATTGCGACTATCAAAAAAATATATTTAAACATTTGTAATTTCTTTATATTAATAAACATAACATATCTGCCTGATATCAAAATCATGCAAAACAAATTCTTTTTATATTAAGAAATTTTAGGAGGCTGCCAAATTTTACAAATGAAAGAAGAATTTATAAATTTATCATACGATCTTGGCTGTTCTATATCGTCTGTTATAAAATCTAATTTTTTACTAAAATGGGAATAAGTTAAATTTATTGTGAACCCAACGCAGGTGCCGCATGAATAAAACGGAGAACACTTTCCGTTACAATCGTTGCCGCAATCATGAGAGTTATCTTCACAATTCTTTTCTGCATTGCATTCTGAATGATTAGCAAATGCTGAGCATGGTACTGTCGAAAGAAACAGTACAATAAACGATACTATTGTTGCAAATGTTTTCACATTGCGAATTTATAACTATTATTTGCTGCTAACTTATTTTACTCTATAAATAATATTCCAATAGTCAATCTTATAGTGTTTTTTTTTTTTTGAAAGAACATTTAAAATTTGGTTGTCAGAAACTGCCTTTTTTATAAGAAGAAAATAATTCATGGTAGTTTCAATTGTTTTTGATGTTATATTATACCAATTTAAAATGTTCGTTTGAATAAAACTGTAGCCATTAGATAAATATACTACAGATTACTAAAAAAACGTTGGGTGTGATTAATATTTTGATTTTTAATTTTATTTATTTGTCTATCAATGATGAATTTATTGATTTTATGAACAATTGAGAGGTAGACATTATAATAATAATTGGAAGAAAAGGAAATAGGAAGATGCTTATGCACCTTTTTTTATGAGATTATTTTTGAAATATCGAAAACCGTAATATCTAATTAAGATTATTTGTATGTTTGGTTCAGCACAATCAACTGTAAAATTTACGCTAGGGAATCTTAGAAAATTTTTAATAAACGGCACTCAAATATTAAAACCAAAAACCTCCAAAAACAAATGAATTCGGAAGTTTATAATTGGTAGTGATCTTTATGAACCTGTTTACGAACAATTTTATGTAGAATTTGAAGAAGTTATCTTCAATAACTTAAAAATTGTTTATTAATAAATAAGCACTTACACTTTTTTTGCAATTTTTTCCATTATTGAATAATCCGAACCAAATTTGCAAATAGCATCACAATTGGTTCTTAATTCTGAAAACAGAATGTATTTGATATTCATTTTTGAATTTTTTATGACTGGTCGGTTGAGTTGTTGAATAACATCTTTTTCTCGACTGTCTGGAATGATGATATAAAAAACTTCTTCTCCGTTAGAAATACTAAAATATAAATCAGATAATCGGAGTATCCCTGAATAAATACTCGTGCTTTTTTCGACTTCAAATGCTCCAATGATTTTATTAGTTACTTTTTGAAACCATAACACATCGATTAGTTTTATGGTATTTTGTGTGTCTTTATCTGTTGGAAGTTCTGGGAATTTATTGATTGATATAAATGAAAAACTTTGTCCGCCAAACGATTTGCTCTTATCGTTACTTGCTGGTGTAACATCATAACCTAATGAAACTCCAATTTTTAATAAATGGTATTGCATTTCATTATGAAGATTTTCGGCTAATTTTTCTTCCTGAATTTCTTTTTGTCGTTTTAGTATATTCTTTTCAAATTTTGCTCGTTCCTCTTCACTCAAATATTCATCGTTACCAATAAGCATTTTTTGTGTTCCAATTTCAAAACACAAACCTGCAATTGCTCCTAAATCATTGGATAATTCTGCTTTGTTTTTACTATTAGTTTCGATTAAAGTTTCTCTTATTTTTAAATATTCTGTCCAACTTCCTAGTTTCTTTTTGTCTTTGAATAGAAAATTAAATCCATTAAGAATAGCTGTATTAAATGGTGGAAACCAAGTTGGATGCAAAAAATATAAAATACTTGCTACAGCTGGACCAAGGCCTTTTATTTTTAATTCATCCAATTTTACAATTTCTTTTACAACTTGTTCTTCTGTTTTGGCATTGATGCAGTTCTCGAGAAATTGACCAAAAGCAATTTTATTATTTTGGTTTTCGTAAATATCTGGAATTCTCAATTTTGGTTTCCAATAAAAAGGATGTGCTACGCCCACAAATATTTGTTTTTGTTCTGCTATACAACTCAATACAAATTCTAAACTACTGCCTTTGAAATCGTTTGGAAATGTTTTGTTTTTAATATCGTCTATCACTTGCAAAACACCACGGCGAATAGTCCGAAAAGCTTTTAATCGTTGGTCATTATCTACAAACCAAATTGTATAAACACTTTCGGTATCGGTTTTATATTGTTTGATTATTTGAGTAAAGTTGTTCATTTTTAATACAGCTATAACTTATTTCTTATTCGATTTTACAATTTCAAACTTCTTAATCGCAAAGCATTTACAATTACAGAAACCGAGCTAAAACTCATTGCTAAAGCTGCAATCATCGGCGATAATAAAATTCCAAAAAACGGATATAAAACACCCGCTGCAATTGGAACTCCTAAAACATTGTAGAAGAAGGCAAAGAATAAGTTTTGTTTGATGTTTCGCATTACTGCGTGGCTTAAATTCTTAGCTTTTACTATGCCTTGCAAATCCCCTTTTACTAGAGTGATTTTGGCACTTTCAATAGCTACATCAGTTCCTGTTCCCATTGCTATACCAATATCGGCTTGGGCTAATGCTGGTGCATCATTTATACCGTCTCCAGCCATTGCTACAATTTTTCCTTCGGATTGTAAACGCTTAATTTCGTTTAATTTGTCTTCGGGTAAACAACTCGCTTTGTAGGATGATAAGTTTAATTCATCGGCAACCGCTTTGGCTGTATTTACATTATCGCCGGTAAGCATAATTACTTCAACACCTTGTCGCATTAGTTCTTTTATGGCTTCTTTACTTGAAATTTTAATTGCATCGGTAATTGATACAAAACCCACTGCAATGCCATCAACAGCAATATAGGAAACAATTTTTCCTAGTTTTTGTTCGGCTATAATTTTGTTTCCTAAATCATCAGAAACTGTGGCTTTGACTTGTTCCATTAGTTTTTTATTGCCCAATGCTACTTTTTTATTGGTAACTGTTCCTGTAACTCCTTTTCCTGCAACGGCTTCAAAATCTTTGATTTCTATTAATGAAATGTTTTTTGCTTTGGCATAATTTACAACCGCTTGGGCTAATGGATGCTCACTGTATTGATTTAAAGAAGCGATGTTTTGCAGCAAATCATTCTCATTATTGTTTGATGCAAAAACCTTTTCTACCGATGGTTTTCCTTCGGTTATTGTTCCTGTTTTATCGGTTATTAAAACATTTACTTTGTTCATATTTTCTAATGCTTCGGCATTTTTTATCAAAACTCCCGATTGTGCGCCTTTTCCAACTCCAACCATTACTGACATTGGCGTTGCCAGACCCAATGCACAAGGACATGCTATAATTAAAACCGCAATCGCATTTATAAAACCATAAACCAATGCAGGCTCTGTACCAAATTTTGCCCAGACGAAAAAGGTAATAAGTGAAATGATTACAACAATTGGCACAAAATATTTGGCAATACTATCTGCTAATTTTTGGATTGGCGCTTTAGAGCGACTGGCATCATTTACCATTTTTACAATTTGCGAAAGCAAGGTTTCTGAACCTACTTTTTCTGCAATCATTACAAAGGATTTGTTACCGTTTATAGTTCCTGCAATAACATTATCATCTTTCTTTTTGTCTACTGGAATAGGTTCTCCAGTAATCATTGCTTCATCAATACTGCTTTCGCCAGCACTTATTTTTCCATCAACTGGTATTTTGTCTCCTGGTTTTACTCGTAGTAAATCTCCTTTTTTGATGTCGTGAATTGAAATTACTTTATCGCTTCCGTCAATAACCAAAGTTGCTTCGGTTGGAGCGAGTTTTAATAATTCTTTGATTGCTCCGCTAGTTTGACTGTGGGCTTTGGCTTCCAATAATTGTCCTAATAAAACCAATGTTAGAATTACTGTTGTAGCTTCAAAATATAATAAAACTGCCCCTGTTTCAGTTTTGAATTCGTTTGGGAAAATACTAGGAAAAAACATTCCAACTAAACTGAACAAAAAAGCAACTCCTGTTCCTATACCGATAAGGGTAAACATATTCAAATTCCAAGTAATAATAGATTTGAAGGCACGAACAAAGAACATCCAACACGCATAAAAAACAACAGGAAGTGTAAGTATAAATTGTACCCAATTCCATTTTGCAGCATCCATTATTTTAAGTAACGGATTGTTTGGCATCATTTCTATCATTGCGATGGCAAAAACAGGAACGGTAAAAATTACTGCCACTTTCATTTTTTTGACTAAATTTTTATAGTTTTTTTGGTCTTCACTATCACTCGGCTCCATCGCTACCAAATCCATTCCGCAAATAGGACACGAACCAGGAGTATCTTTAATGACTTCGGGATGCATCGGACAAGTAAACTTAATAGGACTGGTATTGAGTTCCTGTACTTTTTCAAGATGCATCCCACAAACTGGGCAATCACCAGCTTTATCATATATTTTATCTCCTTCGCAATGCATTGGACAATAATATTTTCCTTTGGTATTACTTGGTATTATGGCTTCCTTTTTATCACTATGGGAATGCTCTGAACAACAAGATTTTGCAACAGGCGCATTTGTTGTAATATCTTTTGAGTTTTCACCATTACTTGTTTCTATGGTGTATTTTCCAACGGCTGTTAGTGCTTCTTGTAGTTGTGCTGTTGGAATGTGTTTTTCCATAGTGATTGTAGCTGTGGGTGGATTTAACGAAACTGTTGCTACAACACCATCAATAGCATTCAATGTTTTTTCGACTTTTGTTCGACATCCATCACATGTCATTCCAGTTATGTTGTAAGTATGTATCATCTTTAATTATTTTAATGCCATCTGTAATTAAATAACCTAAATTAACCTTGCTAAATTCATAAAAAGATTAATTTAGGCAACCCAAGTAAATTATATTTTATTATTTGCCGTTTTCTGTTTTCTCAGGGACAGGCTCTGTTAGTTTCATCCCGCATTTAGGGCATTTGTCATTCAGTTTCCCCTGTACTTCTGGATGCATTGGACAGGCGTACATTTTTGCTTGATTGTTCATCATTTTAGTTTTATCATTCATCACTGTGCTATCATTACTCGTTATAGTACCATCATTATCCATCATATGGGGATTATCTGATGTCGCTTCTTTGTTTTTTTGGTTACAAGAAGCCAATACGAAAGCCATTACTATGGCCGAAAAGAGTATTTTTTTCATTTTATCTAGTTTTAATTTACAGATTACTTTCTGTCATATAAATATATAATTTACTGTTTTGCAAACTGTTACACTATTATTTTTCTAGTTTGTGTAATTCGCACCAAACCATTTAAAAGTTTTTAAGTGATTTTTAAAGAGTTTACTTATTTTCGATGCTCAGGAGTATTTTTTTACATCTTCATTCTTATTGCAAAGAATTTTTATTAAAATACTTAATTTAAGAAACTTAGTCAGTAACCTTTCAAACAATTTGAGCAGGATTATAGCTAAAAAAACAAATGATTCGTTTAGCCACGAACCATTTGTTAAAAAATTATTTTTTTGATTTTTCGTTATTCATCTTTTGTTCTAACAATAAGCAATGGGCAGCACAGGCATGGAGTTTGTAATTTTCATGTACGCTACCCATATTATGACCTTTTGGATCTAGTATTTCACATTTTTCTTCCTGTGTTTTGCCTACATTAAGCACGTTTTCACCTTTTATATTGTAATATGAACCATTCTTTTTAGCCCTACCCAACTTGTTCCCTTTAGAATCAATAACATTACCATTTACATCAATAAAATAAATGGTCTTACCTTCATTATTTTTCACAATATCCTCTTTGGTAATAAATCCTAATTTGTTCCAACCGTGATCATAAATTTCACCCTTTTTATTTATATAAATTTTTTCATTTTGGGTGGAGTTCGATTTTGTTTGTGCATTGGCATTTAACGAGATTACCATTAAAAACATCGTTAATAGTAAACCTTTTTTTGTCGAAATTAACCTTTGAGTTCTCATAATAAAAATATTTAATTATTCTTCAGTTCCGCTGTTGACCGTTCTTCAGTATCGCTGTTACCCGATTTTTATATTCTAAAATCACATCTTCATCCCCTCCATTGGATCACTTCCTTTGCGGAATTTATACTCGCTGTTTATAGCATAAGCACCCGTAATTACAACTTTTTTTGTGGGATCCAAATCGGATTTGATTTCGATCATTCCATTGGTTTCTATGCCTGTTTCTACCATAACATTTTCAAAAATTCCCGGTCTTTTTTCAACCCAAATATAGGAAGCGTTTTCTTCTCGAATAACCGCATCAATCGGTATAAAAATTCCTTTTGCATTGGATTGGGTCAATTTTACAACCGCCTGCATTCCTGGTTTTAATTGTAAGCCTTGATTTGGAATTTCCATTCGGATTAACAGCAATCGAGTGTCGGGATTAATTTCTGGATTAATAAATGCTACTCTGGTATTTATTGTTTTATCCGGGAAATCAGTAAAAGAAACACTAGCTTTTTGACCTATTTTTAAACTTTTGGCATAGTTTACGTTTACTTGTGTTTCGAGCCAAAGACTATTCAGATCAGCCAATTTTATTATTCCCGATCCTTCCATTACATAACTTCCTTCTGTAACTGCAATTTCTGAAATTGTTCCGCTATAAGTGCTGTAAAATATAGTGTTTGGCGAAACATCTTTATTGGTTTTAATGCTTTCAATTTGGGCATTGGTAAGACCATAAAAAAGAAGTTTTTGTTTAGCTCCAATTAGCATATTTTTTGCATTTTTTCCAAAATCACCCGGCATCAGCAGTTGTTTATATGCCACATAATAATCCTGCTTTGCAATGGCAATATCTTCGCTATACAATTCATAAACGGGTTGATTTTTAAAAACATAATCACCAACAGTTTTGAAAAACAACTTTTCAATTCGTCCCATTGCTCTTACAGAAATGGTGTTGATTTTCTCCTGATTAATGGTTAAGACTCCCGTATAATTTTGATTTAAGCTATTTTGAGTTTCTGTAATAGCTTGAGTAGTGATATTACCCAATCGGATTTGCTGTTTACTCAGACTTATTTCATTTGGGTCAGTATCACTTTTTTTGGCTGGGGCTAACGCCATATGGCAAATAGGACATTTTCCAGGCATATCTTCTTTTATTTGCGGATCCATAGAACAAGTGTAGAAAATTGTTTCATCTGTCATTTTATGCCCACTATGATCTTCCTTATTCTTAGAATTGCAAGCAACAAAAAATAATATTAGTAGAATACTGCCGTTTTTTATCTTTCTCATCATTTTTATCTTTACTTGGTTTTAATGAAACTTTCGCTGTCAATCAGATATTGTGCATTTTGGGCAATCACATCTCCCACTGAAATACCTCCAATAATTTGAACAAAATCGTCTATTTCAAGACCTGTTTGTATGGCTGTTGCTTTGAAACCATTGTCCATTCTCACAAAAACTATTTTTTTCTCCCCCACGCTAACCAAAGCTTGTTTTTGCAGCCAAATTGCCTTTGCTGAATTCAATTGTATAACACCTTGTAATCTTGTGCCAATGGGTAATTTTAGATTTTCATTATTCAGATACGCTCGAATTCTATTCGTTTTATCGGTTGGATCTAATTGTGTTTCCACAAAATTTATTTTTGCGTAAATGATGTTTTTTACATCCAACTCCGAAGTAATATCGATAGATTGATTGATTTTCATAAGACTGTTGTATCCTTGTAAAACATTGAAAACTCCCCAAACTTTTTCGGTATTCATTAATTTGAAAACCACTTCCCCTTTCTTAATATAGCTTCCTTCTTTTACATCTAATGTTTCTGTATTGCTGTTTGTATTTAACATTGGAGAAGTGTCAGAATTAGTCATTTTTTCGGTTCCTGTAATGATTCCGTTTGCAGGACTATAAATAACAATCACTGGGTTCACTTTTTTGGCGGAAGCCAATGCATTTACCTGATTATTGGTCATTCCATAAAGCAATAATTTCTGCTTGGCTGCATTAATAATCGATGAGTTTTGACTGTCATTAGAAATCAAATAGATGAAATTTTGCTGTTCGGTTAATAATTCCGGACTGTATATTTTAAATATTTTTTGGCCCTTATCTACTTTTTGGTATTTGTAATTGACGTACATTTTCTCTATCCGGCCATTTATTCGAGCTGAAATATTCACAGATGAATTTGGGTCGTAAACTACCGTTCCAGGCAAACTGATTTCACTACTTATAACCGTATCCTTTGCAGTTGTGGTTTGATAATTGCCTACTACAAAATTATCGGTGGGTTTCAAAAGATCGTCAATAGAATCATTTTTTTCAGAATGGTCTTCGTTTACTTTTTTCACTAAAGTCATTCCGCAAATGGGACAATTACCTGGTTTATTTTTGATGATTTGCGGATGCATCGAGCAAGTGTAAACATCGTTTAGATGTTCCATTTCCGAATGATTATTTGATTTCATGGCAAAGAAATAGATTGCAATTCCAACAATAAAAATCGCAATTCCAATTAAACCATATTTTATTATATTATTCATACTTAATTGGTTTCAAGTTGTTTTTCGATTTCTGCTTGTGTTGTTAAAATCGATTTTAATTTATCCAACGCATCGATTTGAGTCATATTCATTGCTTCCCATGCTTCTAAAGCCACGAATAAATCCCCTGTGTTATTTTGCCAAGCCAAAATTGCGGTATCATAGTTTCGTTTTAAGGCTGGAATAATGTTGTCTTGCGTAATTTGGTATTGCTTTTTCAAGTTCAAAAATTCAGCATTCATACCTTTTATCATTCCGCTGGCTTCGTTGGCAATCATTTGCTTTTGCCAATCCAAACTTTCGTTTTTAATGCGATAGCTATTCATATTAGCTTTGTTCATTTTGGTTGACCAAGATACCGGAATCGTCATCATTCCCATCAACGAAAATTGCTGTGGCTGATTCCCAAAAGCAAACATATGATCGTATTTTACGCCAAATTCCGGTCTAGTGCCTGCTTTCTCAACTTCGATTTTATTGTTATTGATTTCCTTAGTTTTATCAATGGCTTTGATATCACTGCGGTTGTTGATATAGGGAGACAAATCAGCTTCAAGAAGATTAAAATCCTTAATCTCGTAATTGGAATCAATTTCAAAATCCTCATTTTTATCACGAGCCATCAAGGTGCTGAGCATGTATTTTCGCTGTAAAGCATCATTCTCTAACATCACAATCATGCTTTGCAAAGAGGCATATTGAGATTTGGCTTTGTAATACGATGGCAATTTATCCATATTGTACTGATAGCGTATTTCCATGCTTTTGATCATATACTCCAAAAGCTGAAGATTGTCATGGGCAATTTTTGTCTTTTTCTTAATGATTATCCATTCATAATAATAGGATTTGGCCAATGCATTTAATTGGTTTAATGTGAAATTTTTATTTTCACTTTCAACCGACGACATCGCTTTCATCAAATTTTCATTAGCATTTAGCTTAGAGGCATTCGGAATCATTTGAGTAACGCCTAACATATAATTGCCCATTCCCGACCCCATTTCATTGGCTTTCCATAGATTGGCATTGTATGGAGTCATAAAGAAACCTGCTTCCACTTGTGGAGCCATCCAACTTCTGGCTCCTTTTGCCGATGCATCCATACTTTGAATGTCGGCATCATACATTTTCAATTGTGGATTATTTGTTTTGATTGTACTCAAAACATTGTCCAACGTAAGTGTTTGAGCTTTACCATCCGTAAAGCTTAGAATCAAACAGCTTAGGGCGATATAAAATTTAATGTTTTGCATCTATAAGAGTAATTTTTCCATTTGTTTTTAATTCGCGAAGTTTCACCATTTCGAAAACAACAGGGGTTACTAATAATACATAAATCGTTGAAGTAATTGTTCCTCCAATGAGCGGAACAGTGATAGGGAGCATTACATCTGCTCCGGTTCCCGTTGCCCAAAGAATGGGAATCAGGCCAAATAATGAAACGGAAACCGTCATCAGTTTTGGGCGCAATCGCTTGGCAGAACCTTCAATAATATATTTTCTTATTATTTCTTCTGTTAAGTTTTCTTTGCTGTTACCATATTTTTCGACCATTTTGTTCATAGCTTCATTCAAATAAATGGTAATCAGCATTGCCGTTTCGATCGCCAAACCAAATAAGGCTATAAAACCAACAGCCACTGCTACCGACAAGTTGATACCATAAAAATAGACCATAAAAACACCGCCGATTAATGCAAACGGTACTGTTATCATCGTAATCAAAGCCTCTTTCATAGATCGATAAGTGAAATATAGAATGAGGAAAATAATCACGACAACAATTGGCAATATCAAACTCAATGTTTTGTTGGCTCTGATTTGGTTTTCCCATTGACCGCTCCATTCCACATAGTAGCCTTTAGGCATTTTGGTCATCATCTCATTCAGTTTTGCCTGTGCTTCTTTGACTGTACTTCCCAAATCACGGTCACGGACATTAAACAACACACTGCCCCGGAGCATAGCATTTTCTCTGTTTATCATTGGCGGGCCATCACTTATTTTTACATCGGCAACCGTTTCCAAAGGAATGGGACCAAAATCCATTGTTTGTACCTGCATTTTTTTCAAGGCTTCAATGCTATTTCGGTATTCTTGTGCATATCTTGCGTTGACCGAAAAACGCTGTCTTCCTTCAATGGTTGTGGTGAGTTTCATTCCTCCAATAGAAGCTTCAACAACAGTATTTATGTCGTCAATTGAAAGTCCATATCTGCCAATGACTTCCCGTTTGGGTATAATATCAATGTATTTCCCACCCGTAATGGGTTCAGCATACAAATCTTTTACTCCCGAAGTTCCTTCCAATGCCATTTTTATTTTTTGTGATAAAGCATTAATGGTGTCCAAACTTTCGCCGTATATTTTTATTCCTACATCGGTTCTGATACCCGTCGAAAGCATATTAATCCGATTAATAATCGGTTGCGTAAAACCATTGGTAACTCCTGGTATTTGCAGTTTATTGTTGATTTCATTTATGATATCCGCTTTTGTTTTACCCTCTCTCCATTCTTGGCGGGGCTTTAGCAAAACAATTGTTTCAATCATACTTATGGGGCTGTTATCGGTTGCCGTATTGGCTCTGCCTGCTTTTCCCAAAACATGAGCCACTTCGGGAATTGATTTTATCAATCGGTCCTGTACCTGCAAAATTCGTTTCACTTCAGAATTGGAAACGTCTGGTAAGGTTACCGGCATAAACAAAACAGAACCTTCGTCAAGCGGAGGCATAAATTCTGACCCTAAACGAGTAAACATCAGCACGCCGATTAACAGCGCCACAATATTGACCGCTAAAACTGTTTTTCTCCATTTTAAGCAAAAAGTCAAAATGGGAGTGTAAATGCTTTCCAGCTTTCTGTTTATTGGATTTTTTTCTTCTGGACGGAGTTTCCCTTTCAGTAAAAAACTTATTAGCACTGGTGTTAGCGTGATTGCCAAAAAGGCATCAACAATAAGAATAAAGGACTTTGTATAGGCCAATGGGCTAAAAAGTTTGCCTTCCATTCCTGTGAGAAGAAACACAGGCAGAAAAGACGCAATTACAATTATTGTTGAATAAAAAACACCCGGACCCACCAATTTAGATGATGCTTCAATTATCTTGAGTTTTTCTTCTGAAGATAATGGGTCTTGTTCTTTTTTGAATATTTTTAATAGTTTCTCTTTCATCTTAAACAGATTCTTTATTGTTAACCATTTCTTCCTGCTTATCCGAAATATTTCGATAAGCATTTTCTACCATTACAATACCATCATCAACCACAACCCCAATCGCCAATGCAATTCCGGTTAATGACATAATATTGGAAGAAATACCGAAAGCCTCAAGTAAAATAAAACCCACAGCTACTGAAATAGGAAGCTGAATAAGGATAATCAAAGCACTTCGCCAATGAAAAAGAAAAAAAAGAATGACAATGGAAACAGCAATCATCTCTTCGATTAGTGTTCCTTTGACCGATTCAATTGCTTTCTCAATCAATTCGCTTCTGTCATAAGAAGTCTTAAAAGTAACGCCTTCAGGCAATCCTTTCTCTACTTCTTTCATTTTGGCTTTGACCGCTTTTATGACTTTATCGGCATTTTCTCCGTAGCGCATTACCACAATTCCTCCGACTACTTCACCCGTTCCGTTTTCATCAAAAATACCTAGCCGCAAATCACCTCCCATTTGGATAGAACCAATATCTTTAACTTTTACAGGAATAGAATTGTAATTTTTAATGGCAATCTCTTCGACGTCCTTTATGTTTTTAATATATCCTAACCCCCGTATGATATAAGACATATCACTCATTTCGAATTTTCGTCCTCCCACATCATTATTATTTGCCTTGACTGCATTCATCACTTCCATCATGCTTACTTTGTAATGCTGCATTTTCAAAGGATCTAAAACCAATTGATATTGTTTTTCAAAACCTCCAAAAGAAGCTACTTCAGCAACTCCGGGAACAGTTTGTAATGCGAATTTCACATACCAATCCTGTAAGGCTCTTTGCTCCCCCAAATCCATACCATTTGCATCTAAATGATACCAAAAAATATGACCAACACCCGTACCATCTGGTCCAAGCGTAGGAACCACATTTTGAGGCAAAAGACGCTGGGCATAATTCAGCCTTTCTAAAACCCTGGTTCTTGCCCAATAGATATCTACATTATCCTCAAAAACTATATATACGAAGCTCATTCCAAACATAGAAGCACCGCGAATATTCTTGACTTTTGGGATTCCTTGTAGATTAGACACCAAAGGATAGGTTACCTGTGCTTCGATAACCTGCGGACTTCTTCCCATCCACTCCGTAAATACAATTACTTGATTTTCGGATAAATCGGGAATGGCATCAATAGGATTTTGCTGCACGCTATAAACACCCCAAGCAAATAAACAGGCCGAAACGAGCAGGACTATAAATCGGTTTTTTAATGAAAATGATATTAATTTTTCTACCATAATATTCAGTATTTAGAGGAAAGGCTATCTCTGATTCTCAGAATCCAAGTTATGACTTTCTGTTTTTGACTATCAGAAAGTATTGCGTTTTTGTGTATCAATGTATATGAAGCCAATGGCATATCATTCGACCTGATTTCTTTCATTATAGCTTTCAATTTACTATTCTGCCTGCGTTTTGAATAATTCCCATATTCATTGAAATTCAAATTCTCCTTCCCTTCATCTATATGATTTTTCATAAAAATTCCAACGGGTTGAATATTTGAATACCAAGGATAATTGGTATTATTGCTGTGACAATCATAACAAGAGGTTCGCAATATCGTTTTTACATTTTTAGGCACATTATATACTTTTGTAAAATCTGCAGTTAAATCCTGCTCTAACGCAATGTTTCGAGCAGGACGATATAACTGTAACAACAAAAAAATAATTATTCCAATAATAAATACCTTTCTAAAGATTCCTTTCATATTAGAACTCTTTTCTCACGGAACCACAAGTAAGCATTTCCGAACCGAAATAAGGGTTTTTGATGTCTTTCTCCTCACTTATCCAAATAGCACCTTTGCCTTCATCAGCCATTGGGCAAAAATCCTGATACAGTTTTTGTTCTGTCCCAAAAGTTTTTATCAAATCGTTGATATCTTTGCTCATTAAGACAAAATGTTCTCTTTGGTGAACAATGTTTCCGCCATTATCTCCAATATGTTCAGCGTGTTCTTTAACATCATCGGCAATATCCATATAGGTTTTCATCTGTTCACCAGATAATTTTTTCATATCAATTTTTCCCAAAGTCTCCACCATTGTTTTTCCTGCATCGGAAGCTCCATTAGAATCATCTTTGGTCAACGCATTTTTTAAAGACAAATAATTAGCTACAATATCTTTAATGGAAAAGGAATTAGGATTAACCTTTACAGTTACAATTTCAGGTGCATTTGTTGTTGAATCAACTGTTTCTTCTTGTTTGTTTTTTTGGTTACAAGAAACCAATACGAATGATATTACTGTAACTGTAAGAATTATTTTTTTCATTTTTTTCATTTTAAATTATTGAAAGATTGGTTTACTGTTTATGGTCTTCTTTTGGAGTCATTTCCATACCGCATTTAGGACATTTTCCTGGTTCATCAGAAGTAGAGCCATCCATTGGACAAACATATTTTGTCACAACTTTGCTTGTTGGCCGGCTTCCTTTTAACGGATGTGTATCAACTTTTTCTGTTACTTTTACCATATCCATTCCGCATTTAGAACATTGACCAGGTTTGTCAGAGACTGTGCCGTCCATTGAGCAAACATATTTTGTCACAGTTTTACTCATCGGTTGGCTTCCTTTTAGAGCGTGGGTATCTACTTTCTCAGTAGTTTTCACCATTGCCATTGCGCATTTAGAACATTTACCCGGTTTATCAGAAGTTGAACCATCCATTGGGCAAACATATTTTGTCACTGTTTTAGTCATAGGCTGACTGCCTTTAAGAGCATAAGTATTCATTTTTTCGGTGGTTTTTACCAAAACCATTCCACATTTTGAACATTTACCTGCACTTGAACTTGTCTCGTCAGGATGTGAAGGACAGATATAAATTGTTTTTTGTTCTTCCTTTTTTATAGCGTTTTGTGCAGATGCTACATTAATTACTGTTAAGAATACGCTTAATACGATAATTAAATTTTTCATTTTTTCTGATTTTAATAAACAAGAAATTGACATCGTCGAAAAACCCGATTTTGTGAATTTCCGCTTTGGTTTAAGTTTAAATAATTTTGAATTAAGTAGTTGATTGAATGATAAAATAATAGCAATAAACTATAATTTAATAATCCAATTAACCAATAGAAAAATGATTTTAAAGCAAGAATTGCTTCGAATTTGACACACTTATGGCTGTCAAAATTTGATTTAGCTTATTTTTGGTATAAGCCATAAAGAATTGAAACCAGAAGAAATATTGGTTTCATAGTTGTAAAATTTTTGTTTTGCCGAAGAGAAACTAAAACGATTGGTTTCAATGTTCCATTCCGTAATCGAAACAGATGTATTGTAAGAAAAAGCACATCCACATTTCGAATGATTGCATTTACCGCCACAACCTTCGTGGCTTTTATTTTTTGAATGACTATCCTTTTTACAACAATCGCCATTACAGGTTTTAGAAGAAATCTCTTTTCGAGAAGAATGTTTAGCTGAATTGTTTTCACACGCAAAAACACCATTTGGCATCAGTAAGAAGCCAAATAATACGATTACTAAAATGTGAAATTTATTCATTTTTACTTTTCTTATCTCAGTCCAAAATTAATCAATTTATAATTATTGACTGCAAATAACATGTTAAAAACGTAATAAAGATAAATCAAAAAAGGATTAGCCTTTTTAATTAGCTATTTAATTCATAATTTACACACCATTTATAGGCAAATATTGTACTCCAACCCCCCAGTAGATGATGCGCAATATCTAAAAAAAAATGTACGTCCATTCCTTCGCCCATTGAAAGATGTTTAATTTGGTGTCCAACAAAAAATAAAGTATATAAAAGTGTTAAGATAAAGACAAACCATCTGAATTTTTTGCCTTCAAAAGTTTGGACAGCTATCTGAATGATAACGTTTATTATTGCCACTGTGACAATAATCCATAATCCTATTATGCCCGGATCTTTGATAAGAAAGTGAAAATCATTTTTCATACCACATTCTACAATGTCCGTAATCATCATTAAAAGAAGCAGAAACAACATTCCGCTCCAACCTTTGGTTATAATGTTTCTAGTTTGTATATATTCTTCTTTTTGTACGTTTAAATTGCTCATAATTTTTGTTTTTAAATGATAAAAACAAAAATAGACAGGAACAAATGAAAGCTACTGAACATTTGTTAAAATATAAGTTTATTTGATTTTTTTTCTAATACGGCTCAAATGCTGCGGCGTAATGCCAAGGTAAGAAGCTAAATAATTCAAGGGTACGGTCTGCACCAAAATTGGATTATTGCCTAAAATGAATTTATATCGTTTGTCTGCAGAATTATTTATTAAAATAGAAATTCGCTTATTCATTTCGGCTACTATATTTTCGGTTGACTTTCGTCCAAATTCCTGCATAACAGGCACTTTTTTATAGATCATTTCCAAATCTTCTTTAGTAATCACAAGTAATTCGGCAGCAGTTATTGCTTGTATGCCTTCGGTAGAAGGGATTTGAGTATTGAGACTTGTATGTGATGTTACAAAAGTGTTCTGTAATGGAAAATAATGCGTAACTTCTTCTCCATCGTCGTCAAAATGAAACATTCTCAAGACTCCAGACTGTATAAATGCTATTTCATTACATTGTTTACCAATTCCCAAAAAATATTCCTCTTTTGCCAAGCTAATATACTTGAAAAACGAAAGTACAAAGTCAATTTCGACAGTGGTAATTGAAATAGTATTATTTATTAGATTTCTTAAACTGTCCATAGTTTGATGTCTTTCCTCAATAATTTTTTCAGCTTCTAAAACTTGATTTTTTAAATAATCCAGATGATTATTTATTGTTCTGGCCTCTTCATTAGTACCCTTAACTTTAGACCCTTCTCCCGACCATCTTTTGAGATTTACATGCTTGTTTGCACTAAACTCAAACCATTATCGATTGTTACTCTCATATAAATGATCTACAAATGCCTCAGCAGAATCGTTCAATGCAAAAATAAAAGCTTTTAGATCTCAATTTAGAGGAGCGAGAAATATAGATTTCTTCTTGTTGTTCAGATTATCCAATCTTTTTGCATAATCCCCAGCTTTACACTTGATCCGAAATTTAATGAATATAAATAATATAACCCAATAGCTAGGTTGACCAAAATAATAATACGACATTGTATTGGCTCTTATTTCTGTCCAATTCGACATTGGAGAAGATGAATTTTCAGTTGCCGCACTTGACCAAAAAGCATAACTATAAAAATTTAACGGTGCATATTGGGCGTGTAAATAATATCCGTATTCGTGCATTAATAACCTTCCACCATCAGAATCTAAACCATTTTTTAAATAATCATTATAAAACCAAGGAGATGTGTGAATTGTTCCTAAATATGTCATATTATAGACACTGCCTCCTGACTGATAGGCATTAAATTGTACGTTTGCTCCAAAAAAAGAATGAGGCTCGCGAGCTTTATACTTGCCTGTTGAGCTGGTTGTTATTTCTTAACATCAATTCTATTTCCATTGTATTTTACCGAAATATTTGTTTTTCCTCTTTCGATGCCGGTACCGTTTGATTCGTCAACCCAAACAATATTAAACACACGGTTTTCGATTAATCCATTAAAAATTTCACCTTTTCGTTTTCCAATTGTAAGGGTTTGTTTTTGTTCGTTCCATTCAAAAGGTATGATAGAAAAAGCTCCTTTCTCATAGTTGTAATTTACGCCTTCATCCTCATAAAGCTCAAACTTGCCATTAGCGCCTGCATATATTCTAAGCTCAAGATTTTCAGCAGGCTTTTCGTTTGTGTACTGCATTTTTTCAGCCATTGGAATTATAGAACCCGATTTTACATATAGCGGAATGGTTGAAAGAGACGCAGGTGTTTGTACAGTTTGCCCGCCTTTACACTGTTTTCCTGTCCAAAAGTTATACCATCCTGATTGATTTACTGGCAAGTAAACATCCCAATTCTCCACACCTTCTGAAACAACAGGAGCAACAAGAAAGGCAGATCCAAACATATACTGATACTTTTGCTGAAGTGCTTTTGCATCATTTGCAAAATCCATAATCAGCGGACGCATCAAGGTTCCGTTTTTAAAAGTTATATTGGCTGCTTGTGAATAAATATAGGGAAGCAGACGATAACGAAAGTTCAAATATTTTAAAGATTCGGCTTCTACTTTTTCCCCGAATCTCCAGAATTCAGTATTCGTTTGATATCCGTGTACTCTTTGTAAAGGACAGAATGTGGCAAACTGAAACCATCTTAAAAAACGTTCGTGAAATTTAGTATCCGTGTATTGACTTTCTCCGGGACGGAAGAAACCTCCTGCATCAAAAGTCCACCAGGGTAATCCTGTTATGGAATAATTTAGTCCAGCTGTTAGCTGTCTGCGCAAGGTTTCCCAGTCGTTACCTATATCTCCGGTCCAAACTGCTGTTGCGTAACGCTGTTGTCCGGAAAATCCGCTTCTGGTAAGAATAAAAACTCTTTTGTCCGGAGCATCCTTGCGTGAACCTTCGTATACAGTTTTTGTTACATACATCGGATAAACATTTCGCATTTGCTCTCCGGGAATTGTTCCGTTATTTATTTTTCTGTTTACTAAATCATCGTTTTCCGGTTCAGTAGCATCCTGCCACCAAGCATCAATTTCATAAGGTTTTAAGAGTTTTTCACTAAAACTCTTCCAATAATAATTTGCTGCATCAGGATTAAAAAAATCAACCCATTGGGTATTTGGGATATAGTAATTTTTCTTATCAAATTCTTTACCAAGCACACTTTCTTTATCTATTTTAGACCAAACGGAAAGCATCAGCCGCATATTCATTTGATGTAATTCCTTTACCATTGCAGACGGATCTGGAAACAAATCTTCATCGAATTTCATCGAATTCCAACCGTATTTCCCCCAATACTGCCAATCCTGAACTATTAGATCCATTGGTAATTTTTTCTCTCTGAATGATCTGGCATTCTCAAGCAAATCATCTTGAGTCATAAAGCGCTCACGGCAATGAATATATCCTAATGACCATATTGGCATAAGCGGAGCCTGACCTGTCAGATTACGATAGCTTGAAATAACCTCATCTGAATTTCCGGCAAAAACAACATAATCAAGCATATTAGCAACAGGAGATCTAAATACTGTTTCATTGATAACTTTGCGGTAATATACTACAGGAAGATCGTTTTTTTCACCTGTTACCAAAATGTCATGTTTACCTGCTGTTAATTTAACTAATGTACTTGTTGTTGGCGGAAGCCAATGATTTTTAAAATTAATAACCTCTTTTCCATCGATTGTCAATTGCCATTTTCTAGCCATTTTTTGCCCCACATCGAGCAGAATGGCATATTCACCATTATCATTAACCGTAAAATTTCCAGTAAATACACCGTCTTGGCGGGTTTCCTTTTGTGTTCCGTTAGTAGTCGTAACAGCTACAGTAATAGCTTCTCCACTTGTACCTGCTGACTTTAAAGTAACAATACTATCCGCAGGGTTAAAATCAGTAAGTCCGTAATTATGCCATAGCAAACCATAACCTTTGCTTGACATAATAAATGGAATAGCAATTTGAGTATTTACCTGAGTTAATCTTCTAGGCAGTCCCTTAATATCCAAATGTCCGTCCTGAAACTGACCTGTACCAAAAATATATTCGTCGGGTAAAGTACTAAAACCTTGTTCCACAATATGGCAAGGTTCTCCTTGTACTGAACTTGTTTTAAAAATACGGCCATCAGGTTTTTCGCTAAGAAAAACTTTCCCCTCATGGTTGCGATAAGATAATGCTCCACTCTTTTTATCTACTACCACAGTCATTTTTGATGTAGTAATTTCAATGAGTGAGTTGGACTCCGAAACCTTAAAATCTGGTACCATAACTTTTGAAGTAAAAACCAATTCAGGAATTTGATTTTCCATTTTCAAACCATACTGAACTCTTACGGTATTTTCGGTTAGAGGACTTACATGCAGTTCACCTTTATCGAGAGATATGACTACTTTATCATTATGCTTTTTATAACTCTTAAAGACTTGTCCAATACAAAACATTGGAATCAGTAAGACAAATAGAATTGTTATTTGCTTCATTTTTTTCAATTAATATTTATGTAGAATTCTAAAATAAAATCAACTTACATTATGATAGAATTTCCAAAGCATTAGCATAAGAAGCTTCTGGTTTTTGATTTGGAAAATATACTTCAAGAGTATTTGAATTCTGTTTGAACTGTAGTTTTTCTCCTGTACTAACTAGTCTTATCTGTCTTATTTCCTCCTTACGATGTGGATTAGATTTTCCTAAATTTTTAATAATTACAGTACCGCTTTCTGGCCAGGCCATTACGGTAGCATAAAGGATTTTATCTTTTTGCACAAAACGAATATCTTCTGATGTAAAAGGCTTTCCTTTTCCTTCGTTAAAACCTTGAGCTGTTAAAGCTCCAGCACTTCCTAATTGAGGCCCTTCGCCAAATATTTTCCAAGGACGGGTTCCATAAATACTTTTGCTGTTTAGTTTCATCCAAACGCCAATTTCTTTTACAATTTGACGTTCTAATTCGTCGATACTCCCATCTCCTCTTACCGGAATGTTCAACATTAAATTCCCGTTTTTACTTACTGCATCTATCAGGGTATGAATAACTGTTTTAGCCAACTTATAACTTTTTCTTTCATAAACCCCACGGTCATAATGCCAGTTACCAAGACAAGTATCTGTCTGCCAAGGCAAAGGTTCAATATCATTACCTTGTCCTTTTTCGATATCCCAAACTAAGGCTTTTTTTTGCTGCTCGTCTAATATTTTACCCGTAATTACTGACTGAACAGTTTTGTTTTTTTCGAGACTTTTATTGTACATGTGTGCCGCAATGCGTAAACCTGCATCACTAACAGGCCACAAGGGTAATGCTGTGTCGTCAAAATAAATCATATCAGGATTGTATTTGTCAATCAAATCAATAGTGCGGTCATGAAAATTCTCCATGTACGCTTCTGATGGTTTTGCAACTCCATTTCCCCAGTTCCATTGGCTGTGTATCGCACCATTATCGGAGCTTCTTTCACTTAATGAATGATTTTGGGCGTATAATTCCTGAGGATCTAAACCTTCCCACCAAGTTCCTTTTCCATCAGCTTTAGTCAATTTTCCATCATAAGGAACTCCTGCTAAAGGACCATTTTTGTCAGAACGCTGAGCCGTTTCAAACCAACTCCAAGCATGGGCTGCGTGAACACTCACCGCAAAAGGCAAACCTGCTTTACGTGCTGCTTTTTCCCAACCTCCAATAATATCTTTTTTTGGACCCATTTTTGTTGAATTCCAATTAGGCTGATACTTACTGTCATACAGATCTAAATTATCATGATGATTAGCCATTGCCATAAAATATTTGGCTCCAGAATCTTTATATAAATTGACCAACTCTTCTGGATTCCAGTTGTCGGCTTTCCAAACATTGATTACATCTTTAAAACCAAATTTTGATGGATGTCCGTATTTTTCAACATGATATTTATATTGCCAGGAATCTTCCTGATACATTCCTCTGGCATACCAATCGCCTGCTTCTGGTTCACATTGAGGTCCCCAATGCGCCCACATTCCAAATTTGGCATCACGAAACCAATCAGGAACTTGGTATTTTTCCAATGAATCCCAAGTAGGTTCGAAAGATCCCTTGGAAACAGGATTGTTAAAAATATTGATTTGTCCTAATAAAGGTGACAAGTAGAGTCCTGCCAGTGCTGTTGTGCCTAATTTTAAAGCATTTCGTCTGTTCATTATTTTTATGATTATATAATAATTTATATATTTCCGACTTTATTAATTTTATTTGTTTATCAATAAAATAATCTTATAATTTAATAATATTACACCTATTTAATATATAAATTTTATTATTAATTTTTTTTACTATTTATTTAAAAACAATCAATAACAAATGTAAAATACACACTTATAAATTTAATTATCCAAAACCGATTTTTTATTACTCAAAAACGATTTTTTTTATCCTTTTAATATTATTATGTCAAAAAACACTTTCAAATATTCGTTTCCACTGTTACACATTGATTATGTAAAACTTAACAACAAATGGAATTTTAACAATGTAATTAGTCCTTATTATCGACTGTATTACATTGATGAAGGAATGGGATCTATTTCAAATAGTTCGGATAAATTAATTTTAGAACCCGGTTACTTATATCTTATTCCAAGTTTTACCATTTGCAATTTGAATTGTGAAAAATATTTGAGTCAATATTTCATTCAGTTTTTTGAGGAATCTCCTGATGGGATTTCGTTGTTTAACCAGAATAGAAATGTAATGAAATTGCCCGCTGCTGAAATCGACATCATTCTTATCAAACAAATGCTGCAAGGCAATCCCAGAAGAGGAATTAATCGGTCAGAAAACCCGAAAGTCTATGAAAAAGAAGCTTATTACAAGGAATATCTGGCTCTKAATAATGAAATGAAAATGCATTTAATATTTGAAAATCAAGGAATTATTCTTTTCTTGATTTCTAAATTTTTAAATACAAAGGAGTTTAAAACAAACCATTCGCAATCTGTACCTTCCAAAATATTAGATACGATGAGTTATGTACAGCTTCACATAAGTGAAAATATTATGGTGTCTCAATTAGCCCGAAGAGTCAATCAGAATGAGGATTATTTTTCCAAACAATTTCTGATTCATACAGGACAAAGACCGATGAAATATATCCATGAAAAAAAAATCGAAAGAGCACAATACCTCATAGCTACCAGTGATAAAACATTTTTGGAAATCGCTTTAGATACCGGATTCTCGAACCTGCCTCACTTTTCAAAAATATTCAAACAAATAGTGAGCCTGACCCCAGGAGAATATCGTCATCAGAACAGTAAACTTTCCATGTAATTTTCTATGCACATACATTTTCAATACACAATGTTTAAAGAAAGCAATAAACTGTAACAATTGCTTTTTAAGAAACTATTAATCTTTCTAAAACACTAGAAAAAACTAACTGTCCATATCAAACTAGTTATCAAAATGGCAGCTTTTAGAAGAATATTTGATAAACAACAGTAGATTTCCATCTTTATCTTTATAGTATAAATTTCGAATAATAAAGTTGTTCTTTTACAGCTTTATTAAGCGCAATACGGTTAACTTTTAGCAGTTCAGTATAGTTGGTTTGCAATTTTTCTGTAAGCAAAGAGAGAGTACCCTAAACAGAATGCTCTCTCGTGACTTTATTTCTTGTGACCAAAAAAATTATTTCCAAAACTCGTCTTCAGCAGATTGGTCTTCAGAAAACAACCAAACTTGAACAATTTTTCCATCTGCAACTTCATACAAATCGCTACCATTCATATCAACAGTTTTAGCACCACTTTTAGCACTAAAACGAACCGGGCAAGAAACAAAATTTCCATTAGCCATCATTGCTCCTGCTGGTTTGATTACCAATGAGCCTTGTGTTGCTCCCATCATATCGCTAAGCATTTTGCCAATGGCATCAAGTCCAGTTTTTGTTCCAGAAAATTTATTGTTTCCAGGTTGGTGCCATTTTGCATTAGGACTGAAATACGAAAATGCTGTAGGAATGTCTCCTTTTGAAAGTGCTATTGAATAAGCCTCTACTGCTTCTTTTGCTGTCATTTTAGTTGTTTTTAAATTATTTATTTTTTTTGAATTATCAGCTGCTTGCGCTTGAGTAATTGATGTACCTAATGTTAAGAATAATGCAAGTGCGATTATTTTTTTTACGATCATTTTCATATTATTTAGAGATTAAAATTTTATTTTAGAACATCGGATTATTATTTGCAGGTGTATCAGGCATCTGCATCATAGCATCCCAATGCTCAACTAATTTATCTTTTTCAACACGATAAATATCAATAAAGCGCCATTCCTTTCCTGCCATTTCATAACGAGAATGAAGAGAAACAATATCACCTTCTGCTAAAACGTGCTTAAATTCGATTTTTTGCTTTGACACGCCTTGTGAAATTAACATTTGAACTAATGCTTTTACACCATCTTGTCCATCGGGAGTTGAAGGATTATGCTGTAAGAAATCTTTACTCATAAATTCATCCACACCCGTACTATCCAAATCGCCAAAAATTCTTTGGTAAGCTGTAATTACTAATTGTTTGTTTTTTTCTACTGGTGCCATATAAATATTTTAAAATTATTTTTTTCAAAATTAAATTACTTTTTACCTTTGCACAAGTACCTACATATAAGTACAGTACTTACTTAATGGTTAGATATACTGATTATACTATGGAAAAAATTCAAAAAATAATTTCACAATCAGATGAAAATTGCCCTGTAAGAAAGTCATTAAAACTTTTAGGCGGTAAATGGACCTTATTAATTCTATTTCAAATAAACGATAGAGTAATAAGATATGGTGAGCTAAAAAGAACCATTCCTGGTATTAGCGAAAAAATGCTGATACAAGAATTAAATTTTTTAGTAGAACATAAATTCGTTTCTAAAAAAGCATTCCCAGAGATTCCACCAAGAGTTGAATACAGTTTGACCAAACTTGGATTGAATACTTTACCAGTCATCGACAGGCTTGCTTTATTTGGTTTGGAAAACTTAAAATAAATGGCTACTACCAACAGTACCTTTGCATCTGCGGATTCTTTCTTTTTCGTTTGTTGTAAACACTTCTTTCTATTTTATCAAACAAATAAGTTCCTTTCAAACCCCTAAACAATTGATGTTCAGAATCTATTGATAGAAATTCAGTAGTAATAATTATAAATTGATTCTGAATTCCTTTATTTTTTTGAACATTAGACTAAGTAAAATGCTTAAAATGTTTTTCGTTTTTATAAACTTGAACCAACAAGCTTGGAAGAACAATCAATAGCAAAGGCAATGCAATAATAAACCCGCCAATCACTGCTATCGCCAAAGGCTGGTGCAATTCTGAACCCGTTCCAATTCCAATTGCCAAAGGCAAAAGTGCAATTATAGCTCCTAAAGCCGTCATTAATTTGGGGCGCAATCGTGTTGAAATCGAATAGATTATAGATTCGTTTACATTTCGAGTCAATTTGAAAGTTTCTCGAAATTGAAGAAAGGTGAAAATCGCATTTTCGGCAATAATACCAACAATCATAATGATTCCTGTGTAACTACCAACGTTTAAAGGTATTCCCGTTATAAAAAGCAAAATATAACTTCCTGAAATACCTAAAACAGAAATTAAAAGGATAACCAACGCCACTCTGAAATCTCTAAAAAGAAATAAAATAACACCAAAAACCAATAATGAAGAGGTAATTAAAATCATCAATAACTCTTTAAATGATTGTTGTTGATCCTTGTAAGCTCCACCATATTCAATGTAATAGCCATTAGGCAAATGAGTCGCAGTATTAACTTTCATTTGAATTTCCTGCATTACGCTTCCCAAATCCCTATTGTCCAATCGACCGGTAACTACTCCCATCGTCTGAAGATTTTCACGTTTTATTTCTGCAACTCCTTTTTGTACAGAAATAGCAACCAAACTTGTAATTGGAATAGATTGCCCGTTAGGTAAAAATATTTTGAGTTGTTTGATATCTTCCAAACTGATTTTTTTTCCATAAGCATAAATCATCCGAATAGGCGTTTGCTTTTCATTTTCCAATAAACTCCCCACTACATTCCCTTCTAAAGCAGTTTGCATTTGAAATTGCAAATCAGTAGGCGTAATCCCATATTGGGCCAATTGTGCATAATTGGGCTGAATAGTTATTTCAGGCCCGGCCAAAACAATGCCATCAAAAACATCGGCAGTTCCTTTTACATTTTCAACAATTGCAGAAACTTCTTTGGCAATTCTTTTTAATTCCCCTTGATTGCTTCCATATATTTTCACTTCAATCGGAGAAACTGAACTCATCAAATCACCCAGCATATCTCCGATAGCCTGACCAAAATCAATACGCAAGGCTGGCTGTGTTGCTTCTACTTTAGCCCGGATTTCGTCAATTACATCATTACTGGTTTTACTTCTGTTTTTCTTTAATTGAATCAAATAATCCCCGCTATTGGGTTCGGTGATAAAAAAACCCATCTGAGTACCGGTTCTGCGGCTATAGGCCTCCACTTCTGGAACTTTTATGATAATTTTTTCCACTTCATTAAGCATTCTGTCGGTTTCTTCAAGTGAAGTTCCCGGTGGGCTTTCATAATCCAAAACAATACTTCCTTCGTCCATTTCGGGTAAAAAACCAGTCTCCAAATTGGGTAAAATAATAAAAATAGAAAGCGCCAAAACAATACAAAATCCAAAACTGATAATAGGTTTTGAAATAAAATAGGCCACCCAATTTTGAGTTTTCACTTCATGAATCTGGATTTCTTTTTGAATTCCATTTGCTGTAACTTCATTCTTTGTGAGCAATAAATAAACCACCGGAAGCAATAGCCAGGTAACAAAAAAAGAACAGACCAAAGTGATAATCATTGTATCGGTCAGCACTTTAAAATAAGAACCTGCAACACCGCTCATTAATACAAAAGGAATAAAAATCACTATAGTGCTAATCGATGAGCCTACCATTGCCGGAAATAAATACCGAATAGCTTTTTGTAAAAGATTCACTGTGGGTTCTTCCGGATGTTCTTCATGCGTCCTGTGAATTTGTTCAACAACCACAATTGCATCGTCAATTATCAATCCCAAAGCAGCTGCAATGGCTCCCAAAGTCATAATATTGAAACTGTTTCCTGTGAGGTACAAAACAATTAATGTCAAGCCTAAAGTAACAGGAATAATAATTAAAATAGTAACACTGGCCTTGGCTGATTTCAGGAACAAAACTGCAACGATTATAGCCAGCAACAACCCCAATAACAAACTATCGGTAACGCTTTTGACAGCATCGTTTACAAAAGCCGCCTGTTCATAAAAAGGTTTTATTGTGATTCCGTTTGGCAGGATCTTTTTTAAAGACGCTAACTTTGCATTCATATCGTTCGAAAGCGTAATCAAATTTGCATTAGGCTGCTTGATTACGGCAGCCAAAATGCTTTCTCTGCCATTCGCATTGACTTTTATGTATTCCTTAGCCTCTTTAATTTCGACGGAAGCAATATCTTTTAGCGTAATAATTCCTTTGCCATTATTGAGAATTACAAGGTTTTCCAACTCTTCTTTTTTATCAACTTGCGCATCGGTAATTGTCAAATACAAATACCGATAATCAGACAAATAGCCATTGGATTTTATAAAATTAGTTTGGCTTAAAACTTGTGAAATACTATTTGGCGAAATGCCAAGTGAAGTCATTTTTTCAAAATCAAGTAATAACCAATACTCTTTTTCTTTTMCTCCAATGATTCTGATTTCAGAAACACCGTCAATTTGAGAAAGGAATGGCTTAATTGTAAAATTAGCAATCTTTTTCAACTCAATGGGAGACATTCCTTTGCCTTCAATAGCGTAACCAATTACAGCAAGGATTGAAGGATTCATTTTTTCCACCGTAATTTGAGTATCTGGCGGTAGATTATTTTTGATTTGGTTAATCTGTTCTTCAATACGGGTTTTACTCAAATCTATATCCGCTTTCCAATCCATAAAAGCCGATATTTCACAACTCCCACGACTGGTGGTGCTGCGGACAGATTTTAAATCTTGTACTTTTTTAATGGCGTTTTCAAGAGGTTTGGTAACCGTAATCATCATTTTGTCGATGGGTTGCTGTCCTGCATCGGCAATGATTTTTATTTTTGGAAACGTAATTTCTGGAAATAAACTGGTCTGCATTTTGGAATACGCAAAAAAACCTCCGAAAATAATCAGGAAGAGAATTGAACTTAAACCGTTTCTATGCTTTACATAAAAGTTATTCATCTTTATTTATCTTTAATAACTTTAACGTTAATCGTATCGCCGACCCCATAATTTCCGGTAAGCAAAATTTTATCTTTTGGAGTTAAAATAGGTGAAAGAATTTCAACCTTATCTTCTGTTTGAATTCCTTTTTTTATTGGAATTTTTATTGCTGTATTGGAGTTTATCATTTTCATTATCCAAAAATCGGTCTCGGTTTCATCACTTAAAACGGCCAATTTTGGCAAGGAAATAGTTTTGTTGCTTGAAGTTTTGGTTATCCTTACTTTTACAATTAAGTTCTCGGGAATATCTTGTTTACCGTTTATTTTCAAAACAACATTTTGCGTTTGCGAAGTAGCGTCAACTGTGGGAGAAAATTTTTGCACCGTCGCTATTCTTGTTGAATTATCAGGCAGAACAACACTTAATTGCTGACCAGCAGAAATGTATTTTTTCAATTCAAAAGGCAAACTCAAAATAATTGCAAAACTTTTGGCATCATTTATGGTCACTAAAGCATCTCCATCCTGCACATAATCGCCTTGTTGTACATTGACCATTGTCACAATTCCTGTAGCATTAGAGGAAACTCGTATCGCTCCGCCAAAATGCAGCGTTGGGTCAATTTTGTTGATTGTATTCCCTAAAACTTTAGTCTCTCGCGTTTTTATCGAAAATAATTCTTGTCCATTGGTTACAAAATCATTGGTTGCTACATTTACAGAATTCAAATAGCCGGTTGCATTGGCTTTAATAACATTTTTAACCAAATAAGTGGCAGTAGCATTCAGGTCGATATAGCTTTGTAAACTCGTCGTGTCAATAGAAGTCAATGTTACTGGAACGCGAACATCCGTTGGTTCTTCTGGTATGGGCTTATCTTTACAGGAAATAAAAAAAACTGTAATTAGCAGACAAACAAAAAATGTTTTCTTCATCATAATTAGATTAGTCATTAGAAATCCAATAATTGATTTCGTTAATAAGTAGTAATTTGTTGATTTTATTCTGGGAAATTGAATTATTGAGCATGATAACATTACCAATCGCTATTACAAAATCCGTGATTTGTGCATCACCAGACAGCAATAATTTTTTATCTGCTTCAATAAGTGCATCGGTTATTTGAAGCTGAGATTGCAATTGATTTCCTGTTTCAACAGTCTGTTTCAATTTCTGATTAAGGATCAGTAATCGTTGTTGGTATTGCTTATTGAAATGGTTTTTGTAAGCCAAATTAGTGGCTACTGCCTGCTCATTTTTTTGATGCTGCAATAACCTTTGATTACCGTCATAAATAGGAATTGACAAACCTAACCCTACGCTAAAACCAAAATTTTTATAAGGCTGATACTCAAAACTGGACAAATAACCAGCATCTCCAAGCAGAGCCAATGTTGGCTTATAGGCGTTATCAATTAGCTTTCCCTGATTGACAATTTTCAAACTATCGACTTCAAATTGTTTAAAGAAAATAGTTTTTTCTGGACTCGAAATCGTTTTTAAGCTAATATCTGGTTTTATCAAATTCACAAAAGCAGTATCCGTTTCCCCTGATAAATAATTAAGTAATCCCAAATCATTTTGATATTGCTGTTTCAACTGTAAAACCTGTAATTCTTGCTGCTTTAAAGTTGAAAGAAAAATCAAATAATCAGTTTGTTTATAGATAGCATTTTGAGTTAGCTTTTTCAAGGTATTAGCTCCATTATTCAATAGAGTTACTATTTTTTGATTGTAGGCTATTTGTTCGGCATTTCCGTAAGCAGTAATGTATTGGTCGATAATTACTTTATTCAAATCTTTGAGAGCAATTTTTTTATTTAAAACCAAACTCTCTTTTAGCATTTTGAAACTCTCTGCTTGTGAATTAACAATGCCTTTACCAACTATCTTTTTATTAATTCCTACCAATCCAGAAACAGATTGCCCATTAGTTATAGCGGCATCATAACCTGCTCCATTTATAACAGGAGCGTAATTTGCATTAAGATTTCCTGTGATCTGAGCTTTATAAGCCGCCCTATTAAGTAAACTATCTATAGTATTAGATTGAATTTGATTGGATAAGTCCTTTAGCAATGGTGAATTATTCTGTGCCTTTTCCATATAAAACCGCAAGTCTTTTTCTTGCGAAAAAGACTCGAGACTAATAAAGCTTAAAATTAAAAAAAAGATGATTTTCATTAACTGGTTTATAAAATAAAATTATTTTTTGCTAATATTCGCTACAACCAAAACCACTGAAGAACCAGGAATAATAGAAGCTCTTGGGTTAGGGTTTCCGGTAGCTGGTTTTGGTTTTGCACCAAAATCAGCAGTCGTCAAATATAAATCACCCATAGTTTTGTTTAATGCTATAGTTCTTGCTCCTTTTTGAGTTTTTACCGTTTCAAGAACCGAAAACTTATTTGCATTTTGTTCTTTTACAACTGTAATTGTTCCTTCACCATTGGAACTAAAAACAAGTTTCTTTTTGGCATCAAAAGCAACGCCATCACAACCATCTCCTATAGGTAATGTTTTAATAACTTTTCCATTTGAAGCATCAACAACAATCATTAATTTGTTGCTGCAAACCGAAAATAATCGATTAGAATCTAAATCAATGGCCAAACCTGAAGGCTCATTGCCAGGCGCAATGCTCCAAGTTGCAATTACTTGTAATTTCGTTGCGTCTATCGTTTTGATTTCGTTTTTATCTTCAATATTAACATAAATCAAACCTTTAGTATTTGTAACCGAAAATTCTGGTTTACCGCCTAATGGAATCGTTTTTATAACTTTATTGGTAATGGCATCCAGAACGGTTGCATCCTTCGAATTGGCATTATAAGTAAATACTTTTTGAGAAAATTGATCATACAAAACAGCATCCGGTTTTTGACCTTCAATAGAAACTTTATCAATTAATTCAAATGTATTCAAATTGACTACTGAAACCGAATTGTCTTTTCCGTTTGTAATGAATGCTTTGTTTAAATCGTCGGCAATCGCAATGCCGTGAACTCCTTTGGTATCAGGAATTGTTGTTATTGTTTTATTGGACTTTAAATCGATAACATTGACAACGCTTCCGTGAGAAACAAATAAATGCTGATTCACTTCATCAACGGCTAGATAATCCCAGCTTTCATCACCTGAAACATTTATTTTTTTTGATACTTTATAAGTTTGGCTATAACTATTAGAAATATAAGCAATAATTATTAATGATAATATTATTTTTTTCATTGCCATTAATTTAAGAATTTATAATAACCAAAGTTGTAAACCGATTTTGAAGAAATATTGAATTTTTAGAACTGGATCTCAAAAATATGAAGATTATCTTTGAAATTATAAATAACATTCCATTGATTGTTATCTGCATTTTTTTAATTATTGATAATCCCAGGTTCTGTCGCATCTAACAATTTAAAACATAAGAAATCTGAGAATAAAATTTTACGACGCTAACTTACAGAAAGATTTAAACATAGTTCTCACAGGGTTAATCATCTGATTCTTTCTTAACATAAGTACTACTTCAATTCCGCTCAAAGTTCGTCTGGCTGATTCAAACCTCTTAAAACCTAATCCATTTTGTACTCTCTATTTTATAAAATGATGACCTCCAGCTCGTGCCAACTCGGCGCTTTCTCATCATCATCTGTGACTCAATAAACGGTGCAAATTTGCATACCCAGCGCTGGATCGTCGCATGATCAACCTGAACACCTCTTATTTTCATTATCTCCTCAACGCCTCGATAACTCAATGTGAATCTTAATTTGAAATACTGCCTGAAGAATGATATATTTTGGATAACAGTGACCTTTGATGTTCATTTTTAAAGTTTTCAATCTAAAGATAAAAGTTATATTTTAAATGCGACAGAACCAATATTTATGCGTTTTTTTTATTCTAAAAGGCTTTGTTGTGATGAGAAAACTAGTTTTTATTGAAAAAATTAACGGCAATGGATAATGGCCTGAAAACAAATCTTTTTTTATGATGATGGCTTCCCATTCTGCCAAAAATATTTTTCAAGGTTTCAATTACTTTTAAAATATTAGTTCCTTTATTAATCATCACACAATCGGCTCCCGAAGCATGCGAAACATCTGTTATTTCAGAGCGTGTTGCCAGTCCTTTTTTGTTTAAATTTTCCAATACCTGAGTAGCCCAAACCACCGGTACATGGGCAGCCTCACAAATCCAAAGTATTTCTTCCTGAATTTCGCTTAATTTTTCAAAACCTATTTCTATGGCCAGATCGCCTCTTGCAATCATAACCCCGAAAAATTCTTCTTTCATGCCTTCAAAAAGTAAAGAAGGCAAATTATTAACAGCCTCAGGTGTTTCAATTTTTAAAATGACAGGGGGCATGGGTAAAACTCCAAAAGCGTTACGCATCATTTGAATATCTGACTTGTTTTTTAGGAAAGAATACCCGACAATGTCTGCGTATTTTGAAATAAAAGGGACGCATTCTTCATCGATTGGAGTCAGTGCCGGAAAATTCAGTTTGGAATTGGGAATATTTATTCCTTTTTCATCCTCTATGACAGTTTTTTTTGAAGCAATTGATTTTACCTTGAGCAATACGTGATCATCGTTTTTTTTAATAATTATTGTTTTTATTAACCCGTCATTAATAAATACGGGTTCATTTAACTGCAATTGCGGAATTATCTCTGCTAATGTGCAGGCGACGGCTTTTTTGTTTTTATACTTTACTAAAAGCTCAGGAGCGGTTAAAATTATTTTAGTTCCTATTTTAATGCTGATTGGTTTTGCGTCGGGGAGTTTAGTACGGATTTTCGGTCCTGCCAGGTCCATGCAAATTTTACAGGGTATATTTGTTTTTTTAGAGGCTTTTCTAATTTTTTTTATTAGTGTTTTCCATATTTTTTCATCATCATGGGCGCAGTTAATTCGGGCAACGGTCATCCCGGACGTTAACAGCGAATGAAAAATTTTATTTTTGGTCTGCCATAATCCGTCAATGGTGACCATGATATGGCAATTGTTGTTGAAATTTAAGTTTCCCAGCAAACCACTGATTTTATTATTAATTGAGTCTTTGGCAAATTCGTAGGAACATGAATCTATTGAAGAATCATTTGGCTGGCCCAACAGATTCAATACAGCATTGATTTGTCCTAAAATATGGCTTTCTGCATTAGATAAAGATGACAAACCCAAGATGTGCATTTCGTCTTGCAGTTCCCTGATTTCAATTGTTCTTAAAGCCAAATAATACAGTAGGTTTTTTCCGTTTATCTGATTGTTTTTATGAAGCTGCTTTAACAACAGTTCGTACTCTTTCTCAAAGGTCAGGATAGTGTCCTTTATAGACAATAATTTCTGAATTATATATTCCTTTCTGGTATCCATCTAATTGAAAAACAGTTAAACCATTCATTACAAGTTACTGAAAGTTTTTACTACTGGCAACTTCCGAATATTATTTTTTTGTTAAAGCGGGATTGAAAGGAGTGGCAGGTAATTTTATAAAATTAAAAGGCGGCAATGTCTTCGCTGGCTTTCTATACAAATAACGAAAACAATAATCAATTTAATCTTTTTCCATAAATCTTCAAAAAACAGTAAGAAACAAATATCTGATTGTGTGCTGCTTGGAGATAGAGGTTATTTATCAGAATCTATCCAGTAGGGCCTGTTTCGAGTGAAAACTACTTTGCAAAAGAGAAATATAAATGAAGATTTTTAGTAATTTTAATTGTTTAATGTTTAATTTTCAGTCGATAATGAGTGTTTTGTTTTTTTAGAGTTCATTTTTATTCATTCACTCTCGTTACTTTTGAATACGATCAGTATCAACCAAATTATTATAAAATGATAGCTTCTACTCTATTGATTTCCAATATTAGATTTGTAAAAAAAAAGTTTTTACCTTTCAATAAAGAAAATAGAAAGATTTGTCTTCAATTTATAATTGGTGCTTTCTTTATTGGATTGGGAATTTGGTTTATAAAGCACGAAACACCAGAAATAATTCAAATAAAACATGCCGTAAGCAATGCTGCTCTGCTTTGGGTTTTTGTGGGCCTATTTATCACGATATTGTATTTTATTTTACAAGGATTACTGTATGTTGCTTCATTTTCTGCAATAAATGCCAAAATAATTCTAAAAGACGGGATTATCCTCTTCTTAAAACGAAATTTCATTAGTGTTTTTCTACCTGCCGGCGGATTTTCATCATTATTTTTTTTCAATAATGCCATCGAGAAAAAAGGAAACACAAAGCTTCAAATTCATTTGGCATCAAGTATTTATGCTTTTATTAGTATTCTTACTGTAGTTCTTGTTGCAATTCCTGTTTTTATTTATACTTTTTTAAAGGAAACTATTGGTACAAATGATTGGCATGCGCTGCTATCAATTATTGTATTTATAATAGTATTGATTTTACTATATCGTTCTCTCATTACAAAAGGATATATGTATAAATTATTGACAAAATGGCTTCCCAAAACCGAAATCTTTTTAAATGATATAGAGAATCAAATAATTGACAAAAGAAATTTTTTTATAGCTTTTTTTTATTCTGTTCTAATTGAAATTGTTGGGATTGCTCATTTGTATGTAGCTATGATAGCATTGCATTTTGAACCATCACTTTTAGTTGCTTCAATAGGCTACATCATTTCAGTAATCTTTTTAATTATATCTCCTTTTATGCGAGGTCTTGGTGCTGTTGAAGCCTCAATGAGTTATATTTTAATCCGTTATGGTTTTGGTAATGTGGATGCCATAGCTATTACTTTTCTATATCGAGTTTTTGAGTTCTGGACACCTTTGTTCGCAGGAATACTGATTTTTGCATCAAAAATAAACAAGATATTAATGCGTATCATTCCAGCGTTCCTTTTATTAGGGCTGGGTATCATAAACATAATTTCGGTTTTAACTCCAGCAATAAACAATCGTTTAGAATACCTAAAAAATTATTTACCGCTGGAAGCCATTCACGCTTCGAATTATTTAGTTTTTACTTCGGGACTATTTCTGTTGGTTACTGCCTCTTTTATGCTCAAGGGATTGCGTATGGCTTGGTGGTTTGCATTAGCGTTGTCCATAATTTCTTTCGTTGGGCATTTAACCAAAGCTATCGATTATGAAGAAGCTATTATTGCCTTTGTTGTAATCCTAATGTTGATAGTAACCCGAAAAGAATATTACGTAAAGACCAATCCAAAACTTAGTTTATTAGGATTAGAAACTTCCATTCTAAGCATAATTGCTGTGTTGGTTTATGGGACTATTGGATTTTATTTTTTAGATAAAAAACACTTCGACATTAATTTTAGCATATTTCAATCCATTAGATACACATTACAGAATTATTTTTTGGTAGGCAGTTCTAATCTGGTTCCGTTAGATAGTTTTGCCAATCATTTTCTAATGTCTATAAAAATTAGCGGTTTTTTGTCCCTTGGTTTTTTAATCTACACATTAACAAATCCATACGTTAGCAAAAAATCAATTACTGACGAAGAAAAAGAATTGGCAAATGAATTAATTGAAAAGTATGGAAATTCAAATCTGGATTATTTTAAAACTTATTTTGACAAACTGCTTTTTATTTCACAAAGTAAAAATGCTTTTATATCGTACAGATTAGCTGGAAATTATGCTGTTGTACTCGAAAACCCTGTGGCACAAAACGAACCAGAAATGAAAAGTTGTATTGTCGAATTTGATAATTTTTGTTACGAATGTGGATTAAAAAGTATCTATTATCGAATTTTAGAGAAAGACTTAAGAATGTATCAGGCATTACATAAAAAACACTTTTTTCTTGGTCAAGAAGGGATAGTGAATTTATCCGAATTTAGCTTGGAAGGGAGTAGTAAAAAATCGTTGCGGAATGCTATGAATAAAATTGCAGAAAACGGATTTAAAACAGTGATATATCAGCCACCCATAAAAGACGGAATTTTACAAAAACTGGAAGCAGTCAGCAATGAATGGTTAAAAGAAACAAAGAGAACCGAAATTATTTTCTCTCAAGGCTTATTTAATATTGAAGAATTAAAAAATCAAACGATAATAACGGTTGAAAACAAGGAAGAAAAAATAATTGCCTTTCTGAATATTATTCCAGACAGCGTGAAGGGAGAGGCAACGTATGATCTTATTCGTAAAACAGTTGATGCCCCAAATGGTATAATGGATTTCATTTTGATAGGCCTCTTTAATTATTTAAAATCGCAAAATTACACAACAATTAATTTAGGATTAGTTCCAATGAGTGGTATTGATAATCCAAAAACCATTCAAGATAAATCAATGAAATATGCTTATGAAAAAGTAAAATCGTTTTCGCATTACAAAGGATTGCGAAATTTTAAAGAAAAATTTTCACCCGCTTGGTACAATCAATATGTGGTTTTTTCAGACGATTACGATTTGATACAAATGCCTAGGATTTTGTCTAAAGTTATTAAGCCATAATGCGCTACTATTTGTAATTAGTTTAAACACATCAAATGGAAAAACTTACTTTAGCCCTCACAATTACAATGGTAAATCAAGCATAGCATCGCTACGGTTTATTTTTATTTTGAAGAAGAAAGGAAAAAAGACCTTTTTATTGCGGTAAATTCAAACGTTAAATGGTATAAATAATGGTTTTTAGTTACTAATAGGGAATTATTTAAAAAATTATAGAATCAATTATTTGAAAAGTCAAGGTTTCTATTACAAAATCGAAACCTTAACTTTTCAGCCTGCTCACTTTATGGGATAGTGTAAAACTATTTATTAATAGTGTTTTTTTTCTCAATTTTCATATAATCCCTAATTACCTCTTCAGAAATCTTGGGATTTGCTCCTTCTTCTCCAGCAACTAAAGCACCAATTGCACAAGCATAATTCAGTGATTTTTGAGGAGACTTTCCTTTTAGCAGCCTTACTATTAGTGAAGCCAAAAAAGAATCCCCGGCACCAACTGTATCTACTACTTTTATAAAATAACCGCTGTTATAATAAAATTTATCATCATAGTACAAAACAGCTCCAAATGCTCCTTTAGTAACACAAACTTGTTTAGTATTTGTTTTATCGGCTATAAATTTAATATTCTGCTCAAATGAATTGTAAGGGGAATCCAATTTTCTGCTTATTTCAAACAATTCTTCATCATTAAGCTTTATAAAATCTGCTTTCATCATAAGCTCTGTTAAAACATCAGCTGTATAATACGGAGCTCTTAAATTGGCATCAAAAACTTTATATTTTGCTTCATCTAATAATGCATTCAAAGTTGATCTGGATTCTTCATCTCTGCAGATTAAGCTTCCAAAAATAAAAACATCGGAATCAGAAACTTTTTTCTTTATATCTTCATTCAGTGTTATTTTATCCCATGCGGAAGGGTATAAAATATCATATGATGCATTCCCTTTTTCATTAATCATTACATTAACCACACCCGTTTTATACTCTTCACTAATTTGAAGTATATCTGTATCAATCCCTTTTTCAGATAAAAAAGAAATAATTTCTTTACCATCGGCATCGGAACCAACTTTACTGATAATAGCTGATTCCACTCCAAACGATTTTATCCTAAGAGCCACATTCAGTGGCGCTCCCCCTATTTTTTTATGAGTTGGAAAGACATCCCAAAGCACCTCTCCATAGGCCACAGCCTTAAGGTTTTTTCCGCTAATCATTTTACAGTTATTTTTATATTAATATTATTCGGGCTGTGTAACCTGAAGATTTGTAATCACTGCAGTTTGTCCTTCAGACAACAGTCCCCATTTATTTTTGTCTCTGCCATAAATACGGTTTGTTAATGCAGTCTTACCGTTTATGTAAAGAACAACCGTACTGCCTTCGGCAATTATTTCAACATCATACTTGATATTGGTTTGAAACTGGAAAGGAATTCTTGCCGTTTCCTGAGAAGCCGAATTATACCCAGCAATTTTACTTCGGGCAATATCAAAAACAATTTTGTAATAACTGCCTGCATCATTGGTATGAAAAACAAATCCAGCTGTTCCATTTGTTTTCCCTAATGTAACTTCCGCTTTTATTTTTGCTTTTTTTCCAATAGGCTTAAATGTTATTATGGCTTTTTCTGCCGAACCTGGCAAAGTATAAGTACCATTGTCTGCATTAGCATTTCCTGACGCTGCATCAACTTCTGCACTAGCAGTTTTTTTAGAAAATAAATCTTTTACTGATTGCAGTGCCTGAGTCCCCAAAGTTCCATCAGAATTTTGCACTAACTGGTGAGTAACCATATTTCCTGCCCAATCTTTATTTCCTAAATCATTTTCTGGTGTTTTTCTGGCATTCCAACCAAAAACATATCTTTTATTTCCGTCAGAAGCCGTTTTTCCAGCATAAAAATATTCACCGTCAATCATATCATTTACTGGTTTGAGCCAAGGTCCGTTAATCGATGCTGCCATTCGGTAATGTGTTCCCTTATTACCGCTCCAGTTTTCTGAAAACATCAAATACCAATAATTACCCATTTTAAAAATATCAGCACATTCCATCATCAAATAATTTTCTTCAGGAGTTGTGGTATAAATTGGTGCTTGAGCATCCCATTTCCCTGAAGCTGGATCAGCACTTGTAAAATGCAGTAAAACCGCTTTTCTGCCAGGTTCCGTCTGTGTGCTTACTAACATCGAATATTTCTTTAATTCGTCGTTATAAAACACATGCGGATCCCTAAAATCATAATTGTAATATCCAGCTGGTGCTATAACTTTGAAAGAAGGAACTTTTGTCCAATTTTTCAAATCAGAACTAGTAGCGCACAAAACACTTTCTCTAGCATTTGACTGCACAAAAGCTGGTGTCTCATTATGTCCAGTGTAATAAAAGTAATAAAGATTACCCACTTTTACAACTGACCCTGTGCCAATGGCAAAATCAGGATCAGTAGTTTTTCCGAATGGAATCATTTGTCCTTCGTAGGTAAAATGAGCCAAATCAGTACTTAAATATTTATGAATATCATGAAAACCTTTACCTGCAGGTTTGTTCAGTGCATCATGAAGAAAATAGATATGGAATTTTCCGTTATCAAAAAAAGGCATAATATCTCCTGTGTAACCCGCGCTGTAATACGGATCTGTTCCGCCCATCCATTGTGAGGGCGGCGCGGGGTAAATACTTGTCATTTCTGACTCACCGCCTGAAATTGAACCTCCAATATAAGTTTCCTCCTGACTGCAGGAAACTGCTGAAAAGAAAATGGAAGCCAATACTATTATGTTTCTATATTTCATTTTTATTGCTTTCAGATTAGATTAATTTTCAGCTAAATAATTGATGCTGTTTTGTGTCAAAAGTTTGATATTACCGATAAACTCATTTGCTTGGCTTGGCACCCCGCTGCTATTAGCTTCGTTATACCAATCATAAGCTCCCATCGAAATCACGACTACATTTTTATCCGTTCCAGTGTTCGGGAACTCAGCAATAGTAACTCTTCCGTTAAGACCGTTATCCCAGGCTTCGCTGGCTAAGTTTGTTCCTCCGGTTTGATTTCTCCAGCCTTCCCCGTTTACGTAGCCTCCCCATTCCGGTAAAAACCACCAGGCGGTGTGGTTTAATCTAAAAGTACCGCTTTGGAGTAAATTAGCTTTTCCTGCTTCATAAGTCACCAAACCCGCAAAGATTGGATGATTCTCATGTCCTACGAATGACATTCCCCATGAATTTCCATCTACAAATCCGTTAGGAGGAAAATCTCCAAAAACATTATTAGGTCCTTTTCCTGAAGGAACAATTCCTAATGCATCTACATATTGTGAAGCAAATGACGTTAACAATAAATTCCCTCCATTAGTCCTGAAACTTTTTAGAGCTGCTGTTACCGCAGGATTGTATGCCACAGAAGGTAAATTAGCGGCTGAATCAAAATGCCACCAAATCACATCGACATCACTTAAATCCGCACCGTTTAAAACACTATCGAAAGAAATGTATTTAGCTCCAGGAAAATTATTAAACAGCCAGTTTGAAGCCGTCACTTCATCCATGTTGGTAATTCCTGATCTAGTTGCAGCTGTACCCAAAAATGCAACTGTTAAACCAGTAGCTGGCACTCCTACATTGGCTGTATAATTGACACTTTTTCCTTTAGATGTTACAACAAAAGTTACCGGATTTGTAAAATTAACCGTAGTTCCTGATGCTGGTGCAATAGAAACTCCATCTGTCAATTCGATTACGGGGTTAAGTGCCGTTAAATTAGTGTTTTCGGGCAGAGTCATCGTTATCGTTTTACTGACATCGTTGATTGTTGCTGCAACTCCATTAATTTTAAAACTTTTGATTGGGCTTAAAACAACTGTCGTTACCGTATAATCTTTAAATAAATTACCGTTTATCACTCTAAATTTTACTGGATTTGTAAAATTGATCGGTTTTGTTAAATCAAGATTTGAAGTTGCGTCCGCTTCCAGAACAGCTTCCGGAATTACAGCTGTAACATCAGATCCGTAAGGCATCGTTACAGTAATTTTTCCTGTTTTCTGATCAATTTCCCCTGCAGTTCCCGTTAACTTAAAAGAAATAACATTAGAAGGTGAATTAACATCAAAACCACCATTTTCGAAACTGTCTTCACAAGCCGTTACAATGAAAAGCAAGGCTAATATCAAAGACGCCTGCATCCAGATTTTATATATAAATTTTCTCATATTGATTTTTTTAAAATGGATTAGTATCCTAAATTTTGTTTATATAATCCCTGACTGAAATTAATCTGTTTTAACGGAATCGGGCAATACTCTTCTTTATGTGCATCAAAAAAGGCATCTTGATAATAGCTGCGTTTTGTTTTTTCTTTATCAAAAAACGCATTCATAACCTGATCGGTTACACCCCAGCGAACCAGATCAAAAAAGCGGCTTCCTTCCATAGCCAATTCTAAACGGCGTTCCCAGCGTAATGCTTTACGGGCAAAATCTTTAGTCCAGCTGCAGTTAACTCCATCAGCATAAGTATTGATTTTAAAGTTCTTCACATACGGAAGCCTTCCTGTACTTTGAGCGGCTCTCTCTCTAATCTGATTGATTAACGGTAAAGCTTCAGCTTGTCTTCCTAATTCAATCAAAGCTTCGGCACGCATCAAAATCACATCAGCGTAGCGGATTTGAATTCTGTTTTTTGAATTTCCATAAAAGGGATCAATATTGACAACACAGCTGCAGCTTGGTGCCACATTTTCCTTTAAAGAAGCAAAATAACCATAGGTTCCCGGAGATCTTACCCATGCTTCAACATATAAAAATTCTGGATCGTATTTATATGGCAGACCTGGCATTGCAACCGTATGATACAATCTCGGGTCAACCGTATTGGCATCTATATTTTTATAATCAAAATCCTGATTGTTATAAGTTTCAAATTGAGGCAGACCATCAGCACCTGTTTTAAACGCATTTACTAAGTTTTGGCTTGGCTTATGAAAATCGCAGCATCCCAGCCCTTGAGGAGTAGAAAGAACATCCGAAAAATTTAACCTCCCGTATAAAGTTCCGTCGTTATCTGAAAATTGAATAGAAAAAATGGATTCAGAACCGTTTTCATAAGTTCCAGGTAAAAAGTTATTGGCAAAATCAGGTTCCAAAGTCGCTTTCCCTATTACTTTATCAGTTGCAGTAATTACTTCCTGCAGATGCTGTGCATTGATTCCTGTAACAGCATAGGTTTCGTCTTGTGTGTAAGCCTGATACAAACGGGTTTTGGCTAAATAAGCATAAGCGGCTTTTTGGGTGGCACGCCCAACTTGTGGCTGTGTTTCTGGCAAATCATTGGCCGCTGCCTGAAAATCTGCTGCAATTTTATTCCAAAGTTCTTCGTTCGGAAGTGCTTTGTTTGAAATCGTTTTATAATCTTCAACTGGAATATCTTCTGTAATGTACGGTACATTTCGGAACATAATTTTTAGCATAAAATAAAAATGCCCTCTCAAAAAACGCATTTCGGCAATACGTGTTTTTTTCAGCGGATAATCCGCTTCCGAAATTTGTTCCAAAGCCTTCAAAGCTTTATTAGCTCTGGAAACGCCGACATAACTGATGTACCAAAAAGAATCTAATTCACCAAAATCAGGTCTGATATTATTGGACACTTCAAAAAAGTGAAAATCCTGAATATCATTAGTGCCGCTGCCGCCTTTATAGGCATCATCTGAACGGACATTCCCAAAAGGCCACAGACTGTAAGGCGAATCATAATGGTCATTCCCCAATTGTGCGTAGGCCGCATTCATAAATCCTTCTACCGATTCTGGTGTAACAATATCATCCTCAGACAATACGCCGCGCGGGTTAGTTTCCAAAAAATCAGAACAGGAAGAGATGATTCCCATCACTAAAAACCCTGCTATATATATTATTTTTTTCATGTTTTTTCGATTTAATCTTTTATTATAATGTAAAATTAAGTCCAGCAGTAAAAGTTGTTGGCTGCGGATATCCAAATCCTGCATTTTCAGGATCTACACCAGTGAAACTTTTAGCATCAAGGATCAATAAATTCTGTCCGCTGATGTAAAGTCTAAAGCTTTCTATACTCAGCTTTTTCAGCACATCTTTTGGCAGACTGTATCCTATTTGCAGCACACGAAGTTTAAGATAGTTTCCGTTTTCTACATAATAAGTAGAAAATCTTGATTCTGCATTTCTGTCTACAGTTGTCAAAGCTGGAATAGTTGAATTTGGATTATCAACTGACCAGGCATTCAGCAACCGGGTTCCTTTATTAGACCCAACATCATCAACACTCCAAAAATCAGTTTGATATTTCGTATTATTAATTACATCAACATCACTTGCTCCTTCCCAGAAAGTGGTAAAATCGAAGTTTTTATAAGATAAGTTTAGGTTAAATCCGTAAAGCAGACCTGGGTTTGGATTTCCAATCCAAGTACGGTCTTTGTCAGTTATAGTGCCATCTCCATTCAAATCTTTGTAACGGATTCTTCCAAGACCCTTTCCATCCTGATTGGCCGAGTTATCCACTTCGTCCTGGCTTTTAAACAACCCGTCTGCAACATAACCGTACATAGAGTTAATCGGGCGCCCCAAAATATTATCGTCAACTCCATTTCCTCCATAATTATTTCTAACTTCATCCGGTAATGCAGTAATCTTGTTTTTGTTTGACGAAACATTAGCAGAAATATCATATTTCAGACCAAATGAAGTTTCATCGCGGTATCCTAAAGAAACTTCCCATCCTTTATTTTCCATTGAAGCGCCGTTTACCCAGCGGTTTCCGCCTTCGCCAATTACACCTAAATAAGGTGGCAGAACCAAAATATCTTCTGTTTTTTTGATATAATAATCAAAAGATCCGCTTAATTTTTGTTTGAATAATCCAAAATCTAACCCGATATTGGTTTGGGTAGTGGTCTCCCATTTTAAATCATCGTTTCCTGATTGTGTTGCGATAAAACCAGATGGAAGCAAACCGTTTCCGTTTCCTGCAATATCATAAGCAGTGCCAAAAGATGTTGCCCATGTTGGGCTTCCGCCTGCATAATTGGCCAAATAAAGACTATAAACCGCAGTATTGCTGATTTCCTGATTTCCAGTTTGTCCCCAGCCTGCTCTAAGTTTTAAATCAGAAATAACAGGGGCATTATCTTTGATGAAATTTTCATTACTGATTCTCCATCCCGCTGAAACCGCAGGAAAAGTTCCGAATTGATTGTTTTTACCAAAACGGGAAGAACCATCTCGGCGTATTGTAGCCGAAAGCAGATAACGGTTATCAAACTCATAGTCTGCTTTTCCGAAATAAGAAAGCAAAGAATATAATGTTGATGTGCCGCTGGTAAAGGATTCACCGGTTCCGGCATCAGGATACATATAATCCGGCGTTTCAATTAAAAAGTCATTTTTACGCAAAGTCGTTGTATCAAAAATGTCTTTATACATCTCGGTTCCTGCCATCAGATTCAAATTGCTTTTTCCAATTTTCAAATTATAAATTGCAGTATTACTCCATGTCCATTTATCGCTCACCGATTGATCAATTGTAACCGATGTCTGATCGTTTTGCAAATAACCGGATTGATAGCTTCTTTGCAGCGTGCGTTTTTTATAAGAACCGTAATCGATTCCAAAACTGCTCTTGATATGCAGATTTTTGATTACCTCCAAGTCTGCATACATATTCCCGAAAAGACGCAGATAATCATATTTATTGTCTTTATTATACTCTAATAAACGAACCGGATTTTGTCTGTCATTCATTCCTCCTACTGGTCCTCCCCACCCTTTTCCGTCAACGGTATGTACCGGAATTATTGGCAGAGCCCGAAGTGCAGGATCTAAAACACCAGGATCTGAAACTTCGTTTGTACGATTGAAACTAAAATTTTCGCCTATAACCAGTTTTCCGTCAAAGTATTTATAAGAGCTGTTCATTCTGGCAGAAATTCTTTCGAAATCAGTTGTTTTCACAACACCTTCATTATCATAATAACCCAAAGAGAAAACATAATTCCCTTTATCTGAAGCATTGGAAACTGATAAATCATAAGAACTTGCTATTCCTGTCTGTGAAATTTCATCGTACCAGTTAGTGTTTGAAGCTTTCATTGTCTGATCAGCATCTAAATATTCTGGAACCAAAACTTTGTTCAATTGCGGTTTGTTATTATTCACCGACCAATCAAATTGGTAACGTAAATTATTGTTGTTCGGGTTTAATCCGTCATTAATATTTGCCTGCCACAAAGCCTGACCGAATTGATTGGCATTCATCACTTCTTGTTTTCGTGAATAATCAGAAATAGAAGTATAAGTACTGAAATTGATTCTCATCTTGCCTTCTTTCCCTTTTTTGGTCGTGATGATAATCACTCCGTTTGAAGCGCGGGAACCATAAATGCTGGCTGAGGAGGCATCTTTCAAAACCTGAATTGTTTCAATATCATTTGGATTTAGTTCATGCATTCCGGATTTTGTTGGCATTCCGTCAATCACATAAAGAGGATCTGTGTTGTTTAAAGTACCAACGCCGCGAATCACCACTTTTGTATTGGCACCGCTTGGAGAACCGTCAGAGGAGATTTTAACTCCAGCTATTCTTCCCTGCAGGGCTTTAATAGGATTGGCTTCCGGCTGCTTCATGACATCTTTCATGTTTACAATAGAAACGGCTCCGGTAATATCGGTTTTCTTTTGTTTCGAATATCCTGTTACAACAACTTCATTAAGCTGATTGTTATTTACTCTTAAAGTAATGTTTAGTATTTTTTGCCCTTTGAGCGTTATCGTTTGCGGAGCAAATCCGATAAATGAAACAACAATTACTGCATCTGATTTTACTTCAGGCAAAGAAAATTTTCCGTCAAAATCTGTTGATGCGCTGCTACTTGTTCCAGAAATAGTCACTGTCGCTCCTGGAAGAGGCAATCCGTCTTCTGACGAAATCACCGTTCCTTTAATCCCTCCATCCTGTGCTGTCATTAGCAGCATCGGAAAGAAGAAAATTAGAAAATAAATAATTTTACTTTTCATGGTTTGTGGTTTTGGTTTTAGTTTATATTTAATTGGTTAATTACAAGATTACTCAACTCAATTTCTTGGTTTGAAGAAACTGAAAGAGAAGTAAATGGCTGATTTGAGAAAAAGATTTCGGTAATTACTTTTTCGCCATTGTTATAAAAAATTTCAATTGAAGTTTTGTCTAAAACAATTTTAAAAGTGCCTTCTTTTTGGTCTCTATCTAAAATTGCTTTGGTAACTGTTGAAGCAAATTTTTCAGAGAAATCAGTTTTTCCAGATTTTGAACGATCTGCAAACAGATAGTGATCTGAATTATTGATTCCGAAAGTCAAAGATTCTCCAAGTGTATTAGAAAGTGTAAAAGTGTAAGTGTCCTGTTTCAGATTTTTTAAATCAAAATTGACAATTGCTTTAGTCAAATCTATCTTTCCAGCCGCTACAAGGTCTAGTTTTCCATTTCCTTTTAATAATTTTTCTTTAATCGTTTTAGAAATATATTTATTGATTTCTTTTACAGGATTGCTTATCAGACTGTATGCATTTCCTTTTTTTACTAATTTAATTTCGCGCGCAATAGTCGTACTTCCTCTCCAAGTAAATGTGGGTACTTGCTGCGCGTAATCCCAATTGGACATCCATCCGATGAATAATTTTCTTCCGTCAGAATTTGGAACATTATTCCAGGTCACGCCAGCATAATTATCTTTTCCATAATCCAGCCAAACTGCTTTTTCCTGTTCTGTTCTTTTTGCAAAATTGGAGTCTAAAGTAAAAGTGGTGCCGTCAAAATCTCCAATAAAATATTGAGTTCCTGAACCTCCGTTTGCACCGCCTGGATTCAAACTCTGAATCAGAACCCATTTTTTTTCATTAGAACCTTCCACTTTCATCTGAAAAAAATCAGGACATTCCCAAACCCCTCCATGAGCGCCGATATTCTTTCCAAAATCAGATAAATATTCCCAGTTTTTAAGATTCTTGGATTTATAAAGCTGCGCTCGGTCTTGTGCTGCAAGAACCATTATCCATTGTTTATGCGTTTCATCCCAAGTCATTTTTGGATCACGAAAATCACGAATTCCAGGGTTCTTTATGACAGGATTTCCTTCCTCAAATTTCTGCCATGTAAAACCGTTATCGTTCGAATACGCAATATCCTGCTGTTCTATATCAATTTTGTTTTCTTTTTCCTTTGTCATATCATGCAGAGTATAAATCGCTACAATCGGAGCCGTTTTTCCAGTTCCTAAACCTGATGTATTATTTATATCTGCTGTTGCGCTTCCTGAAAAAATGTATTTGTCTTTATCTGGATAAATTGCAATTGGCTGTTCTTCCCATTTAATTAAATCTTTACTAATGGCGTGTCCCCAATGCATTGGCCCCCATTTATTTCCATCAGGATAATATTGATAAAGCAGATGATACTGTCCGTCAGCATAGAACATTCCGTTGGGATCGTTCATCCAGCCTTTTTTGGGGCTATAATGAAAATTAGGACGGTACATTTTTTCTTCAGTCGTATTTACAGCTGAAACAGGAGCAGTTTGGGCTACAGCTGAAAATGGTTTACAGCCCGCTATTGAAATTAGAACAGCACTACAAAACGCCAGCGGTAGATGTTTCATTGATTTCATTTTTTTTGGTGTTTTTTTTAGTTAGATTTTCACTTAATACTTCCAGAGAGATTCCTTTGGTTTCCGGCATCATAAAAATGACAAACAGCAATTGCAGCACCATCATCAAAGTAAAAATTAAGAAGACAACTTCAGGTCCAATTTCGGAGAATAACATTGGAATTAATGAAGGGATTATAGCTGCAAGAACCCAGTGTACTGAACTTCCAAAGGCCTGACCCGATGCACGAATATGATTTGGAAAAATTTCTGAGATGAAAACCCAGATTACGGCACCCTGACCAATGGCATGTGAAGCGATGAATAAGAAAAGGAAAATGGGCACTGATAAACCTCCCCAATTGTAATAAAAAGAAGCAGAGACTAATCCTAAAGAAATAATATATCCGACAGAACCAATGTACATTAACAGCTTTCTTCCTAATTTGTCAATTAATGCCACACCGATTAAAGTAAATATAAGATTCGTTATCCCGATTCCGATACTGCTCAATAAAGCGGTATTTTGTCCTAAACCTGCTTCTTCAAAAATTCTTGGCGCATAATATAAAAAGGCATTGATTCCCGAAAACTGATTAAAGAAGGCAATTAAAAAAGCCAGCATTAATGGAAAACGGTATTTTTTCATGAAAATATTCTCATGTTTGGTAACCCCATTTTCTCTAGAATCATCCATGATGTCTTTAAGAGCTGCAGACGGATCAATCTTGAATAACACCTTACGTGCTTCTTCATCGCGGTTTTTAGATAATAACCATCTTGGGCTTTCCGGAATAGTAAGTATAAATAATATATATATAAATGATGGAATAGCCTGAACTCCAATCATCCAGCGCCATGCATTTTCACCAATATCTTTTAAAAAGTAATTGGATATAAAGGCAATTAGGATTCCAAGTACAATATTAAACTGGTATAAAGCTACTAATCGTCCGCGTTTGTCAGCCGGAGCAATTTCAGAAACATAAGCAGGAGCTGCAATGGTCGAAGCGCCGACACCTAAACCTCCTATAAATCTGAAAGCCGCAAAAACAAAAGGATCATTTGCAAAAGCAGCACCAATAGCGGAAATAAAATATAAAATCCCAATCCAGAACAGTGTTTTTTTGCGTCCTATTTTATTAGTTGGAATTCCTCCAAAAATAGCACCTACAACTGTTCCCCATAGTGCCATTGCCATAACAACAGATCCATGAAAAGCATCAGATGATTGCCAAAGAAGCTGTAATTGTTTATCAGCTCCAGAAATAACTACGGTATCAAAACCGAAAAGAAAACCTGCTAGTGCAGCAGTAACAGACCAAAGTAATATCTTGTTCATTGTAGATGTATTAAAAACTTATCGCTAAGATATCCGCAAAAAAAACAACTTATTTTTAATGATGTTACAATTTAATTCTTCAATTACTGAGGGTTTGATAATTCAGAATCAAAGCCTTTGTTTACAAGGGATTACGTAAATTAAAAAATATTTACGAAAACCTTGTAGTTTCGATTTTGTTACATTAGCTTTAAAATTGATACCTGATTTGTATCAATTTTGAACCAATATTAAATGGAAGATTTATATTCCTTTGGTGAAACTCCAAATTTATTCTTAAAAGCTGTAGAAAAATAGTTTGGAGAAGAGAATCCAAGAGAGTATGCAATTTCAGAAATATTCATCTCATTTGACTTTAAAAGTTCCGCTGCTTTTTCGAGTTTTACGTTATTGATATGGTCACTTATATTAATTCCAATAATAGCTTTTACTTTTCTGTACAGCTGAACTCGGGAAACCCCAAGCTTATCGGCTAAATCCTCTACTGAAAATTTAGGGTTCTCAACATTCATCTTAATAATATCATTCATTTTGGTAATAAATGACTGTTCCTGATTACCAAATTTAGACTCTGGTTCAACTCGATAAATATTATTAGTATAATAATAACGAAGCTTTTCTCTGTTGAAAAGCAGACTCGAAACGGACTGTTTTAAAATAGAAAGACTAAAAGGCTTAGTAAGATATTGGTCAACACCGCTTTGAAGCCCTTTTAAAACAGATTCCTTATTGCTTTGTGCTGTCAAAATAATAATCGGAATATGTGACGAACGCAGATCTTTTTTTAATTCCTTGGTAATTTCGTAACCGTCTTTGCCCACCAGATTAATGTCGCAGATGATGATATCCGGAATAATTTCCATTGTTTTCTCAACAGCATCACTTCCGTCAGAGGTATAAATCACGTATTCGCCGGATAATTTAGCTTTTAGGAATGTAACCAGATCAATATTATCTTCTATAATTAAAAGAGTGTGTTTTTCAGAATCCGAAATTATGCTTACTTCTTCAAAACCAGATTCTATATCTAAAATATCTAGTGCTAAATTTGGCTTTATGTTTACACTTGCAGTCTTATTTATGATTTCAGACGGCTGCAGATGCTGGTTTCCTTTTAACAGAGTAATCACAAATTCACTGCCTTGTTTTGATTTTAATTCGATAGTCCCATGATGTAAAAGCACAAACTCTTTTGACAGGTGCAGCCCAATTCCCGAGCTGCTTTTATTATTATTTGAAGCTTTAAAAAAAGGACTGAAAACACTGGATAATTCATTTTCGGGTATTCCAATTCCAGAATCCTTAAAACTGATTCTAACTGTATTATCTTGATTTTCGATAATCGAAATAGTTATTTTTCCGTTATCGGGCGTAAATTTAAACGCATTGGAAAGCAGATTAAAATACACTTTATCCATCAAACCTCTGTCAATAAACAGCTCCAGATTTTTGTTCTTGCAGGCAAGCTGAAAATCAATATTTCGGCGTGCAGCTTCGCCTTTAAAATTGGTCATTACATCACTTGTAAAATCATAGATTCTAGTATTTGAGGCTCTTAATGTAAATTTTTGCTCTTCAATTTTTCTAAAATCTAACAGCTGATTTATCAATCGCAGTAATCTGTTCGAATTTTTATGGATTAGTTTTACTTCATCAATCAATGCTGTTCCTTTAATTTTATCATTTTCAATCAAAGATTCCACATAACTCATAATCAAAGTTATAGGAGTTTTAAATTCATGCGAAAGTCCAGTGAAGAAATTGAGTTTTGCCTCATTGCTTCTTTCTGCAATTTTAGCCATTTCCTGAATTTCAATATTTTGATCAATTACAGTTTGATTAATCCGTTCCAATTTTTTTTTATTGCGCGAAATAGAAATCGTGGAATATATACTATAAATAGCAAGGCTTAAAATGATAATTAGAAAAAAACTTAATAATCGAACTAAATTATTCTGAGAAGCATATTCCTTTTCCTGCACCTTAATTGCTCCTTGCTGTGATTCAATAATTTTTTGCTGCTGATCCACTTTATCCATTTGGTTTTCAATAATTTCAGCATTCACCTGATCAATTACAATCGTTTTTAATATATTGTTTTTTGCAATTGGCTCATTGTTATTAATTTTTAAAGCAAGTTTTAAGGCCTCATTTCCTCCAGTCGGATATAATATGGTCCCATCTAAAATGCCGTTTTTTACAAGTTCAATACCCCCATTGACAGAATTTAATCCGTCTACTCCGATGAATTTTATTTTATTTTCTAGTCCTAATGTTTTTGCAGTTTCCCATGCGCTTAAAGCCATCCTGTCATTATGAGCAAAAATATATTCAACATCATGGTTTTGTAATAGAACTTCTTTCAGAGGTGCCTTAACTGATTCTTTTTCCCAATTCCCCTGTATTGAATTTACGACTCTAAATCGCGGATTATCTTTAATAATTTGATTAAAACCAAGACTGCGTTCGTATGCTGGTGAAGACCCGCTGGCTCCCATAATTTCAATTATTTTTCCGTTGCCTTTGCTCTTCGAAATAATATACTTTGCTGCAATTCGACCTACTTCAATATTATCAGCTCCAAGATAAGCCGTATAATTTTCACTGTCAATTTTTCTATCAACTACCAAGACTGGAATACCGGCTTTTATTGATTTTTCTACAACTGCAGTTAGTGGTTTTGATTCAATTGGAGACACAATAATGACATCAACTTTATTTGATATAAATTTTTCAATGTCTTCAATTTGTTTATCTACATTATTATTTGCATCTCGTATGGTAAGATTAACTTCAGGCCGTAAAGAGGCTTCAACCTTTATGGAACTATTCATCTGTTTACGCCAGTCATCTGTTGTCATGGCTTGCGAAAAACCTACTTTTATCTTATTACCGCTTTTTTGTTTACAAGACACTAAACTGAGTGAAGCGGCAAATAATAGCAATATATATTTGATAATATGATTCATAACATAATTAAGATTAAGTAAATAGATTATTTTTAAAATGCTTAATTTTAAAATTACTCTTATCAAAAATAATTAGGAAGTATTATTTTAGTGATGATAAGGAAGGAAGCCGTAATAATTAAAGGTAAAATTAAACTTTTATTTTATGTCTGCAAAACTGTAAATACATATAATGTGGATGTGTTAAAAAAATACATCTTAACTTTTCTTTACATTCGTTTGGATAGAAATAGTAAAGTTTCGAAAACTTCATTTTCTCCTGGAGGTTTACTTTGCCTATTAGTAATTCGTTAAATTTTGACCCGGTATAAACTTTTTTCACGGTATTCCAAACCATTTCAGTTTCACTAAAAATCAATGCTTCTTTTGGGTATTTGTACAGCCAATTTTTATCATTGGGTATGGCTTTATCACCATCTCTTGCAACTCGCAGTAACATTGTGTCAAATGAACTGGAACCAACAAAGTCTTTTATGATATCAAGCTTCATTAATAAGGTTAAATCATAGGTATGGGCACTTTATTAGATAGATCGGCTAATGGATTTTCCGTATAAGAAAACCGAACTAAGCTAATTATCTTTTCACAAAAAGTTCGCTCAACAGCTAAAGCTTTAACTGTAAAATCTTCTAATCCGAATTGAGTAATTAGTGCTGCATTAGGAGTTGTTTTGATATAATCTGCAATCAGAGTGCATATTGATTTAGTCACATTAGGTTCAAAATTGCCAAGATGTGATACTTCCAAAGTAATGTCATCTTTCACTTCTCCATATTTTCCTTTTACACCAGCTTTTGGAAAGGAATAAACTATTTTTCTTAAACTCCCTTTCTTATTAATATTTGGATGATCAGTAACAATATCAAGAATAGAATTATCAATTATGGCAGTGACTTCTTTCAGTCTTCTTTTAAGGTCATTTCCGGTATCACTGTTATTTTTTATGATAACCATATCAATATCTTCCGAAAATCGTTTAATTAATTCAAGGTGCTAATTTATATAGCATAAAAAAACAAAGCAGAGGTTAAATAAATTTGTTTTGCGAACCAATAAACAGAACCAATGCTTTGTAAATACAAAATTATATCATTTTTTTGTTTAATAGATGATATTTTGCAGGGAATTAACCATGTAGAAGATGTGAGAAGAAAAATAAAGAATCTGAAACAATTGAAAAAGAGGCATTTTTGCTTCATCTAGATGATTGCATTAAGTATCTTTCGTTTGAAGACGCAATAACTGCTTGTAAAAAATGTGCATATAATTTTGATGTAAAAAAAATGGAATTATGTCCTAAATGTAAACAGCATTACAAAGGACTTCAGTATCCAACCTGTATCGAATGCTTACTCGAAGACAAACTAAAAGTTGCCTTAGAAAGCATTCAAATCGGAAAAGAATGACATGAAATGCATAAAAGACTAGGAATAGACTAAAAACCTGCTGGTAACAGCTAAAACGGATTTAGGCAATTGGCTTAATGGAAAGTTGGTTTTCTATTTGGGATGAGTTGGCAAATCCGAAAATAGGGCTTAATTTATTTCTCAAACCCGCTGTATTAGGTGGGACGTTGTAGACAATGTCAACGAAGACCAAAACAATTTTTAAATTAAACAAAAATGAACATTAACTTATTTCTTTGGTTGTTATTAATAACTTTACCAGAAATGGTATTTTCTCAATCGCTCGACTTTACCATTCAAGATGTAAAGTTTGAAAGTCAAGGCGTCACTCTTGCGGGCTCGATTTTAACGCCTAAAAAAACATTTGCAGCAGTTGTAATTGTTCATGGGTCTGATCCTGTAAAAAGAGAAATGGAGTTCGCTAAACGTCTTGCCAAAGAAGGTATTGCTGTATTGACATATGATAAACGCGGCGTTGGAGAATCAGGCGGTGTATATGCAGGCCCATCTGTTGGCACGAATAATATTGACACTACTAATCTTAATTTATTATCTCACGATGCAAGTGCAACAGTAAGTACATTTCGAACCTATTTGAAAGATAAAAAAATACCAATTGGATTAGTTGGCTTCAGTCAAGCAGGATGGATAATCCCAATTGCTGCAAGCAAAAATCCACAAATAGAATTTATGGTTTCATTTAGCTGCCCTACAATTACAACTCTAGAACAACTTCGATTTCAGTTTTATACCAATGGAAACAATAATTTTTGGGAAAATCATACAGAATCAGATGCTCGTGAACATATCAAAAATGATTCTGACAGGTATCAATCAGCAAGGGTTTCGTTGCGTGCGCAGCACGAAAAATGGAATTTCTGTTGAACGGAACTAAAAGTCCTATTTCTTTGAATTGATTTCTCTTATCATACTTTCGAGTTTTGCTTGCTGTTGTTCGAGTTTTTCATAATACTCCTTTTGTCTTCTCTCAAAAATGACTTGTTTCACATGAAGTTCATTGTTTACTCGAACAAGTTCTTTCTCCAAAGTGAGAGTTTTATTGTGATTATTTGGTAAATTAGAAAAGCAACTATTGAAGAATATTGAATTAAAAAGCATTACAAGTTTGCTGCAATGCTTTTTACAATTTGAGTTTTTGTGATTATTTTAATGAAGCCATATCAATTACGAAACGGTATTTTACATCGCCTTTTTCCAGTCTTTCAAAAGCGTTGTTGACATCCTGAACTTTAATTAATTCAATGTCGGCAGTAATATTATGTTCCGCACAAAAATCTAACATTTCTTGAGTTTCGGCAATGCCTCCAATATTTGACCCCGAAAAGCTTTTTCTTCCCATTACCACATTAAAAGCGCCTACTTCTAAAGGCTCTGGTGGCAACCCGACCAATACAACCGTTCCATCGTGTTTTAAAAGGTTCAGATATGAATTAATGTCGTGTTTTGCCGATACTGTATCAATAATAAAATTAAGTTTACCAGTATATTTACTCATTTGTTCTGCATCAGTTGACAATACGGCATTATCAGCACCTAGACGCTTGGCATCTTCGACTTTAGATTGCGAAGTGGTAAACACGGTTACTTCAGCTCCCATTGCTTTGGCAATTTTGATAGCTAAATGACCTAAACCGCCAATACCTAGAATACCTACTTTTTTACCTGGTCCTGCATTCCAATGTTTTAAAGGCGAATATACAGTAATACCGGCACACAATAATGGTGCAGTTGCGGCAAGATCCAAACTTTCTGGAACGTGCAATACGTATTTGTCTTCACAAATATAGGTTTCAGAGAATCCTCCATAAGTGACTCCACCCAAATATTTATCGGGTGAGTTGAAGGAGAAGGTAGGGAACTGATCGCAAAATTGTTCCAACCCTTCCTGACAGCTTTCGCATTCTTGACAAGAATCAACAATACATCCCACTGCGGATAAATCCCCAATTTTAAAATTCTTGACGTGAGCACCAACTCTTGTTACTCGTCCCACAATCTCGTGTCCTGGAACAATTGGGTATGCTGTCATTCTAAAATCATTCTTGATTTGATGTAAATCGGAGTGGCATATTCCGCAGTACAGGATTTCCATCTCAACATCGTGAGCCTGCAACTCCCTGCGGTTGATGCTAATTGTTTCTAAAGGCTGGTCGGCTGCCTTTGTTCCAAAGGCTTTTACTGTTGTAGTTTCCATATTAATAGTAATTAGATTCTGTTATTTAATTATTATAGTCCTCTTCGCTTACTGCTTCCAACCATTCGGTTTTATCCTCATCGTAGTCAGGTACAAGGGCAATATGGCGCATCAAACTGCTATGAGAAGCTCCATGCCAGTGCACTACATTTTTAGGAATTTTAACCACATCCCCTTTTTGTATTAATTGAATAGGTTTTCCTTTTTCCTGATAATAACCAATTCCTTCAATCACAAACAGTATTTGTCCGCTAGTATGAGTATGCCAATTGGTTCTGGCTTTTGGTTCGAAAGTTATCGTTCCCATATTGATGTTATATCCTTCATCGGGTGTTACATTCATATTGACCCAAACGATTCCCGTGAAATAGGCTGCTGGAGCAGCTGTTCCTTTTTCTGTAAATGTTGTCATTTTAAAATGTTTAATTGTTTTAGTGTTTATTAATTTTCTTCCTGCTCAAATATATGATTAGGAATGAACCAAGATAAAGACGTCAGTATTATAATTATAAACGCTGTTTTTGGAAAACTGCATATAGATAAAATTATCGCAATACTATTTAAAACAAGGCTGAAATACGATTTCTTATGACCTTTGAAGGTGTTGGAAAAAGAAGAATTATTACCATGCAATCTGCATAATTGAGCTACTAAAAACATATATACAATTATACTTAATGTGAGTAAACTGGCATAAATGGTAACCGTTACAGCTTTAAAATCATTTTCGCCCATTGTAGCTGTTGCAAAAGGAACAAGTGAGAGAATAAAAAGATTAATCATATTAATCCAGAGCACTTTATTATCAACCTTAGAAACCGTTTGAAACAGATGATGATGGCTTGCCCAATTTAATCCCACAAAAAGAAAACTTACTGCATAGCTAATGAATACAGGCCACATTGCTAAATAAGTTTCTAAATTAGGGTTATGTGGAACTTTAAGTTCTAATACCATTATTGTAATGATGATAGCATAAACCCCATCTGTAAATGCTTCAATTCTATTTTTTTCCATGCTTCATTTGTTAAGGTTTGCTAATTCCTAAGTTTTCATTTTTATGCAGCTCTGGATTCTGAACAATAGTTGCTACAAATGCTGCAATGCTCTTTCTGGAAATTGCCAACCCTTTCTCTGGCGTGCCTTTTTGGGTGATGGCATAATCTACCTCATTAGCATTGGTAAACCATTCCGGTCTCAGAATGGTGTAATCTAATCCTGAAGCTTCAATAACATCTGCCAATTTTCTGTAAGGAATTAAAATGGGTTTCATCGGCGATTCATAAATACCAATAGAACTAATGGCAATTACTCTTTTTACATTTGTTTCAATCATCGCTTTTACGATGTTTTTTGACATTGCTTCCAGATTACCTGCAAGATTTATATAGACAATATCCTGACCGGAAACTGCATTTTTTAGTTTTGCATAATCCATAACATCTGCTTCTACAATCGTGCAGTTTGCGGTGTAATTTGCTATGTGGCTTTTGTTTCTTGCCAATAGCGTTAAGTGTACATCGGGTACATTTTTCAACGTATCTATTACGTATTTTGCAAGACTGCCGCCTGCCCCAATTACTAATACTTTTTTCATTGTTTTGTTTTTATTTATTTGTCCATTTATGTTTATAGTAAAAAACATTACAGTTATAAAAAGGAATATACTTTTTATTTCGGAGCTAATTCCCCATACCAATAAGCAGAAGTTACGCCACCATCCATCAAGAAATCGCTTCCTGTAATAAAGGCACCGTCTCGTCCCATTAATAAAGCACCGACTACGCCGACTTCGTCTGGTGTGCCAGCTCTTCCTGCAGGTGAAATTTCAAGCATTCGACGGTAGCCATCTCCGCGTGGTCCATTCAATTCATCATAAGCAAGAGGTGTCATAATAATTCCGGGACTAATGGTATTGATTCGGGCTCCTCGTTTTCCCCAACGTACTGCTTCTGCTTTCACCCGCAATGAATTTCCTCTTTTGGATAATTGATAAGCAAATAGCGAACTATCTACGGTTTCCGATTGTAAAAACGGAAGTGAAAGCAGCTCTTCTGTGGGAGTAACTGCCAATGCTTTATCTTGTTCGGAAGTCAATGAAGGTAAACGATGCCCCGATTGGGAAGCAATCACCACACCCGAACCACCGCTTTCGATAACATTGCCAAATTCTTCCAACACCAATGCTGTTCCATACAAATCGACTTTAAATATAGTAGATGGCGATGCTTGCGAGGGAGAAACTCCGGCAGCGTGAATAAGCCCTGTAATTCCCCCAATTGCTATGGCTTTTTCTACAAGTGCTTGAACAGATACTCTTGAAGATACATCCACAATAGCTGTACTTACTTTAAAACCCGCATCTCTAAGAATTTTTGCGGCTGTATCGCTATTTTCCTGATTCAGATCAGCAAGCAAAATATGATTTCCTGCACCCACACGTCTGGCAATGGCCTGACCAATAGATCCAGCACCGATTACAACAATTACGGTTTCTTTTTTCATTTTATTAGATTTTAGTTTCCAACTCTTTTTTGCAAATCTGCAGGATAACGGTCTCCTTGTATCGTGGTTTGTGCAAATGCGTAATCAATTTTTTTAATATCATTAGCAGATAAATGAATAGAAGCCCCTCCAATATTCTCTGTTAGTCGGTGTGATTTTGTAGTACCTGGAATTGGCACAATCCAAGGTTTCTGTGCCAACAACCAACCTAATGCAATTTGTGCAGTTGTTGCTCCTTTTTGAAAAGCAATTTCACCTAATAAAGTTACTAATCGTTGATTAGCTTTTCTGTTTTCTTCACTAAAACGAGGTACAATATTTCGAAAATCGGTTGAATCAAATTGTGTGTTTTCTGTAATGGCACCAGTCAAAAAACCTTTTCCCAATGGACTAAAAGGCACAAAACCAATTCCTAATTCTTCTAATGTTGGTAAAATTTCTAATTCTGGTTCTCGCCACCAAATAGAATATTCGCTTTGCAAAGCCGTTACAGGTTGTACAGCGTGAGCTTTTCGAATCGAATCGACTCCAGCTTCTGAAAGGCCAAAGTGTTTTACTTTTCCTTCTTGAATAAGGTCTTTAACCGTTCCTGCCACATCTTCCATGGGTACATTTTGATCGACTCTGTGTTGATAAAATAAATCAATGACATCTGTTTTGAGTCGTCTTAATGATTCCTCAGCAACTGCTCTGATGTTTTCAGGTCGGCTGTCTTGTCCGTTAGCCACAACTCCATCTTTAAAACCAAATTTTGTAGCAATAACAACTTCTTTTCTAAACGGATTTAACGCTTCTCCTACTAATTCTTCATTAGCAATTCCATAAGCTTCTGCCGTATCAAAAAAGGTAATTCCTTGTTCGTAGGCTTCTCTAATTAATTTTATACCTTCTTGTTTGTCAGTTGCAGGACCATAACCAAAACTCAATCCCATACAGCCCATTCCTAATGCTGAAACTTCTAATCCTTGTGTTCCTAATATTCTCTTTTCCATAATTTTTATTTTTTAAAATGTGATAGCAACCGATTTTAGAATAATCCATTTTCCGTTACGCTTTTCAAGCTGCATCGTCTGTTGCAAACGCCAGTTATTTCGTGTACCCCAAATGCGTGCGTCCAAAAGGTTTTGCCCAACGAACGTTGCTTTGTCAGTATCAATTTTCACGGAAGTTTTTACCTCTTTATATGAATAGTATTTCATTCTCTCACTTTCAATTTCAGAAAACCATTCCTCTTTTGACTGTACATATCCCGTAATATGCGTGAGCGTGAAATGCATATCTAAAATTCTGTTCAGTCCTGCTATGTCCTTGTCAATCATTAACTGTGTCAATTGGCGAGTTACATCAAGTACTTGAGATTCGTTATCCTCTAATTTATCAGTCTCCATTACGTTTTTTGGTTTTGAATTTATTTGCGGACAAGCTGTAGTTATATCTAGAATAAGCGATAGAAGTAGCAATTTTATATGAAGTTTCATTAGTTCGAGTATTTAAATTATCTAATTCTTTTTCAAAGGAGCTTCTACACCTGAGTATGCTAAAACAGCTGTAGGTAATCTTTCTCCCAAAATTTGAATAGTATTTAATTGCTCATTGAATTCCTTAAATTCATTTGCAGAAAATTTCACATTGTCTGCTCCTATGTTTTCTAACATGTGTGCCATTTGTGTTGTGCCAGGTATTGGAACAATCCACGGTTTTTGTGATAGTAGCCAAGCTAATGATATTTGAGCTAGCGTAGCTTGTTTCTTTTCACTCCAATTTTTTAACAAATTGATGAGTGCTAAATTATTAGGCAAATTTTCGGGTGAGAACCTAGATTCGATAGCACGGATATCTCCGGGAGCGAACCGTGTATTTGCGTCAATTGCTCCAGTAAGGAAACCCACACCAAGCGGACTCCATGGAACGAAACCAATGCCGAGTTCCTCACAGAGTGGAATAATTTCCTTTTCAGGACCACGCCATAGCAGCGAATATTCATTTTGTATAGCTGTAATGGGATGGATTTTATGTGCTCGTCTTACCGTTTGTACACCCGGTTCTGAAAGCCCATAATTCAATACCTTTCCATCTTTTATTAAGTCTTTGATAGTGCCAGCAACATCTTCAATCGGAACATTTGGGTCAACACGATGTTGATATAATAAATCTATGCGGTCAGTTCGAAGGCGTTTGAGCATTCCGTCAACAACAGCTTTTATGTGTTCCGGACGGCTGTTAAGTCCCGGATTTCGTTTACCAGTTTCTTGATCGATATTCCATCCGAACTTTGTTGATACAACTACTTTATCACGGAAAGGCGCAATACCTTCACCAAGAATTCGTTCCACTTCGTGCGGACCATAAGCTTCGGCGGCATCAAATAAAGTTACGCCATTATCGAAAGCAGTTCTAATGATATTGAACATTTCGGTTCGGGTAGGAATCGTAGTTTGATACGTGCGGCTCATATTCTGAACACCGATGCCTACACTGGATACTTCAAGTGATTTACCCAATTTTCTTCTGCCAGAAAGGGGTTGCAGAGAATTATCTTTCCCCAAAGGTTTAGATTCCGAATTTGTAGTTTGAGCAACAGAGGTGAAAGGCAATATTGCGCTTCCAGCCAATGCCAGTCCTGCTGTTTTTAATAGGTTTCTACGATTCATAAATATATTTTTAGATTGACGTATTTCTTTAGTTATATATCTAGCTTTCTTTCACTCAGCCATTTCACCATCGCTGGATCTCTGTGGTCAAAAAACAAACTTTGATTCGTATCTAAGGTTGCGATATTTTCCATATCCTCATTAGAAAGATTGAAATCGAAAATGTTGAAATTTTCTGCCATTCTCTCTTTTTTAACAGATTTAGGGATTACAATAACACCTCGCTGTGTTAACCAGCGAAGAATAACCTGAGCAATGCTTTTGTTGTATTTTTTACCGATAGTACTCAATAATTCGTTTTTGAAAATGTCATTTTTCCCTTCTGCAAATGGACCCCAAGATTCAATTTGCACATTATTCTCTTGAAGGAATTTTTGTATCTCAATTTGCTGATGAAAAGGATGTGTTTCGATTTGATTAATAGCAGGAACAATTTTGTTATGCAAAATTAAATCGATTAATCTATCAGGATGAAAATTCGCAACACCAATAGCTTTCACCTTTCCTTCGGCATATAATTCCTCCATAGCCCTCCATGAACCATAAACATCACCATAAGGTTGATGAATAAGGTACAAGTCCAAGTAATTTAATTGTAATCTGTCCAATGAGTTTTGGAACGCTTTTTTGGTGCTTTCGTAACCTGCATCCTGAACCCAAAGTTTAGTTGTAATGAAAAGTTCTTCTCTAGCAATACTGCTTTTTTTAATAGCATTACCAACAAAAATCTCGTTCATATAGGAAGCAGCAGTATCCAAAGAGCGATATCCAACATTAATAGCATCTATTACGCTTTGTTCACATTCTAGAGGGTCTGTAATTTGGAATACGCCAAAACCTAAAATTGGCATTTCAATACCGTTATTCAATACTATATTTTTCATCTACTATTTTTTTTAAATTAAAGGTTGTCCTAAATCTACTTTTTCCTGCCAAGTAAAAAATGATTTTCTTTTCGATATTAGCCATTTTTTATCTGAGCGTTCAAACTCATCGTGATAAATAACGCCTAAGTTTGTTTTCATTTTTTTTTCATTTTCATCTCCAACAAGAGTTACTGAACAATAGGAAATACTGCTTGCTTTATCTCCATTTAATTTAACCGTTTGCTGTCCGTTGATATGATAAAGTGTTTCAAAATTTTTAACAAAATCTGCAAACCCTTTACTAATTTCTGCTCTTCCATTAAAAACTAATGCAAGTTGTCCGTTAAAATACGATTCCACGACTGCATTTTCAGTAAAAAGGAGCGATTGTGTTTGCAAATCTCTTTTGTCTGCTAAAATTGAAAAAGTATCAAAAGTTTCTCTTATTGCCATCTTATCTTCGATAGCGCTTATTCTGATATTAAGATTAGTTTCTTCCATTTTATATAATATTAATTTGTTAAAATGATTTATACTTAAACATATTAGTATGCTTGATTTTATTTTTCTGACATTGAAAGCAAACCTTCATCCAGTCTTGAACCTTGAATTTTGATTGCGGCTAACTGCTCATCGATATATGTAAGGTCTAAAGCTGTTAGTTCAAGATCTACAGACTTAATATTGTCTTCCATGTGTTTTAAATTAGTCATTCCGGGAATAGGAACAATCCAAGTTTTTTGAGCTAATAGCCAAGCCAATGCTATACGCACTGGTGTAGCATTTTTTTCTTGAGCAATGGTTCTAAGCATATCCACAACTGGCATATTTGCTTTTATAGCTTCTTTCGTAAATCTTGGAAAGTTTGCTCTTAAGTCGGTAGCACTATCAAATTTTGTATTGGTATCAATTTCACCACTAAGAAATCCTGTTCCTAAAGGTCCCCAAGGCACAAAACCAATTCCTAATTCTTGGCATACAGGTAATACTTCTAATTCAGGCTCCCTTGTCCAGATAGAATATTGATTTTGAACCGCAGCTACAGGATGAATGGCGTGTGCTCTTTTAATAGTGTAAGCTCCTACTTCTGAAAGACCATAATGAAGAATTTTTCCCTCGTTAATTAAATCTTTAAGCGTTCCTGCCACTTCTTCAATCGGAATGTTTGGATCAACTCTGTGTTGGTAGAACAAATCGATATAGTCAGTTTTTAGACTTTTCAAAGAAGCTTCTGCTACCGCTCTAATATTTTTAGGACGGCTATCCGCTCCTGTAATAGCTCCATTTTCTAATTTGAATCCAAACTTGGTTGCAACGACAACATCTTTTCTAAAAGGAACTAATGCTTCACCCAATAATTTTTCATTGACATACGGGCCATACGCCTGCGCAGTGTCAAAAAAAGTAATGCCTCGCTCCAAAGCGGTTCTAATGACTTGTATGGCTTGACTTTCTTCAACAGCTATTCCTGTTCCAAAACTTAAATTCATAACCCCCATTCCAAGTGCTGAAACTTCTAATCCGCTGTTTCCTAATATTCTTGTTTTCATTTTAAATGACTTTTTGATTGTAATTTTTTGATAGTACAAAGTTCCTTCAATAGCTATTGTCGTTTTGTATATAAATTACGGATGTTAGTACCATTATTACTGATTTGGCGACCCAACCTAACACCTTAACAATCTGCGCAGTATATTTGTACTATAAATTTAATAAATACATTATGGATACTATTATAAAGCTTGAAAAAGTCTCTCAATACAATATGCTGAAGGATATTGAAACAAAACATCCTTTGATAAGTGTTTTTGATAATTCCATAACAAAAGCATTACCTAATCACAGTCGCATGTATTTTGGATTCTATGCCGTCTTTTTAAAAGCAGGACATTGTGGGGAATTGAAATATGGACGTAACAATTATGATTATGATGAAGGCACACTTGTATTTGTTGCGCCGGGACAGGTTATTGAAGTCAATAATGAAGAAAATTACCAGCCTTCTGGTCTAGCACTGCTTTTTCATCCTGAACTAACAAAAGGAACAGCACTTGGGAAACAAATGAGTCAGTATTCTTTCTTTTCATATGAGTCGCACGAGGCACTTCATTTGTCTTCAAAAGAACAGCAGATTATAAAAGATTTATTTAGTAAGTTAGATTATGAACTAAGTCAATCTATTGATAAGCATAGTAAAAGCATTATAACCAATAATATTGAGTTACTGTTGAATTATTGTGTTCGGTTTTACGACAGGCAGTTTATAACCCGTGAGAACATCAATACTGATATCTTATCCAAATTTGAAAATTTATTAAAGGATTATTTTCAATCAGAAAACGCACAAAATTTAGGACTTCCTTCTGTTGGGTATTTTGCGGATCGTCTGCATCTTTCTCCTAATTATTTTGGTGATTTAATCAAAAAAGAAACTGGTAAAACTGCGCAGGAACATATTCAATTAAAATTAATAGATATCGCAAAAGAGAAAATTTTTGATACTGAAAAGTCAGTCAGTAAAATTGCATTTGAACTCGGTTTTAAATACCCGCAGCATTTTAATCGAATGTTTAAAAAAAGTACGGGTTATACGCCGAATGAATATAGAAGTTTGAATTAATTTTACCGAAAAAAAATAAATACTTATACCTTAACTGTTTATTTTTTTCTTGAATGATTTATTTATATCGGTTGAAAATTTATCTCTTAAAACTTTCATATCCTCACTTACTTTTTTGTCCAAAACTTTGGCATAATGCTGTGTAGTTCTCAAATTTTTATGGCCTAACATTTTACTCACACTTTCTATTGGAACACCATTAGTAAGTGTCACGGTCGTTGCAAAAGTATGTCGGGCAATATGAAAAGTTAGTTCTTTGTCAATCTCACATAATCCAGCGATTTCTTTCAAGTAAGCATTCATCTTTTGATTTGACAGAATAGGGAGTAATTTGTCATTTCCAATAGCTTGAGGATGATTTTCATACTTATCAATTATCATTTGCGTAACAGGTAGTATTGGAATCTTTGAAGCACTTTCTGTTTTCTGACGATGTGTAAAAATCCATTTTTCACCATCAATTCCGAAGCTTATGTGGGATTTTGTCAAGTTTTTGACATCGATGTAAGCTAGTCCTGTAAAACAGCTAAAAAGGAAGATATCACGAACCACTGATAATCTTTCTGTTTTTAGATTCTTGTTAATAATGTTTTGAATTTCTGCTTCAGATAAATAAACCCGTTCCACTTCCTTAACTTTTGATTTATAGTTTGCAAACGGATTTTTATCCAGCCAGTCATTGGCCAGACAGATCTTGATTATTTTATTGAAGTTCTTGATGTATTTTACTGCCGTATTATTGGCACAGTTCCGGACACTTCTTAACCAAAATTCATAATCGGTTACAAAGGCGTGATCTATTTTATTAATATCAATATCCGAAACTTTATATTTCCACTGCAAAAACTCTACTGTATGACTTAAAGATGTTTTATAGCGTTCTAATGTTCCTGGAGCGTATTCTTTGCCAACTAGTTCTTTGATTTTATTGTTATGGTCTTGAAAGATTGGGATCAGCATTCTTGCTCGTTCATCAACTCCCAATATTTTATTTTTGAGTGTTTCGGCTGTTACTGGAATTTTCTTGTGTACTAATTCCATTTGCATATCAATAATTTGAATTCTCAGCATATTCAGATGATTATTTATTGAACGAGCTTCTTCTGAGTTGCCTTTCATTTTACCGGCTTCTGTAGACCATTTAGATATTTCTACAAATCTGTTAGAACTTAATTCAATTCTTTTGCCATCAATAGTAATTCGAGTGTAAATAGGAATTAAACCATTTACATTGGCTTTTGCTCTCTTTGCGTAAAAGAGAATAGATACTTTTGTTTTCATCGTGGTAACCTTTTCGTTATTATTAAATTTAATTTTAATAAGGCTAGCACACAAGATGTACAGTTTTTAAACAAGTTATTGAACTGGTTGTAACACCTTGTAAATACTAGGTTGAGATAAAATTCGGTTACCCTAATTTTGAATAGTTTAGGGTAACCGAATTTATCCCTTTCAGTTCACGCATTAATGAATATTTTGACGATGGGGTAAAAGAAAAAACCCTTTAAATCACACGATTTAAAGGGTTTTAATTCAATTTGTATTTCTACTGGCGGAGAAAGAGGGATTCGAACCCCCGGACCTGTTACAGTCAACAGTTTTCAAGACTGCCGCATTCGACCGCTCTGCCATTTCTCCAGTATGTCACTCTCATTTCCTGATTGCGAGTGCAAATATAAGAACCTTTTTTGGTTATGCAAGTGTATTTTTAGAAAAATTACAGCTAATTTTTAAGTGAATTTTTAATTGTTTCATTTGCTTTAGGTTACAGAAAAACTTTTTTCAAAAAAAAGTTTTAGTACTTTACATATTCAGTAATTTCCAGACCATAGCCTATCATTCCTACGCGTTTTCCTTGCTCAGTATTGGATACCAAACGAATTTTAGAAATATCAATATCATGCAGTATTTGGGCCCCAATACCATAATCTTTGGTATCAATAACCACTTTAGGGGCTTTCATTGTCCCATCAGCTTGGAGAGCCTTCAATTCAGTAATACGGTTTAGTAAATTTACAGCCGACATATCTTGATTGATGAATACGACAGCGCCTTTACCATTGTCATTAATAATCTTGAACATATCATCCAATTGCTGGTCAACATTATTAGTCAATGTTCCCAAAAGATCGTTATTAACTTGCGAAGAATGGATTCTGGTTAATATAGATTCACCAAGATTCCACGTGCCTTTTGTTAATGCGATATGAATTTGTTTGTTTGTAATTTGCTCATAGGCTCTCAATCGAAAAGTTCCAAAACGGGTATTGATATCAAAATCTTCTTTTTTGATAATCAAACTGTCGTGCTGCATTCTATAGGCAACCAATGCTTCTATAGAAACTAATTTTAAGTTGAATTTCTTCGCTACTTTAGCCAATTGAGGCAAGCGGGCCATAGAACCGTCTTCATTCATGATTTCGACAATCACTCCTGCCGGCTTAAAACCTGCCAACCGTGCAAAATCAATAGCCGCTTCGGTATGTCCTGTTCTTCTCAAAACACCTCCTTGCTTAGCAATCAATGGAAAAATATGTCCTGGACGAGCCAAATCATGTGGCTTAGTGCTTGGATCTACTAATGAAAGTACCGTTTTTGCCCTGTCAGCAGCAGATATTCCAGTTGTTACTCCTTTACCTCTCAAATCTACTGAAACGGTAAAAGCAGTTTCCATAGGATCGGTATTATTGCTTACCATTACATGCAGTCCCAATTCTTTGCAACGGCTTTCGGTTAATGGAGCACATATTAAACCACGGCCGTGCATAGCCATAAAATTGATCATTTCGGGAGTTACTTTATCGGCAGCAGCCAAAAAATCACCTTCATTTTCGCGGTCTTCATCGTCAACTACAATAATTACTTTGCCTTGACGAATGTCTTCGATGGCTTCTTCTATAGTGTTGAGGTGTATTTTTGTGAGAGACATTTATTCTTTATTTTGAGATGGAATTATTTTTTGAAGTACTTTTTGAAACACTTTTTGGATAGGCGTCAGTATAATGTCTAAATTGATTAAACCAATATCATTTGTCGCACGATACGTTAGCAAAATTGCCAATGGCGTTAAAATCATAGAGGACATCCAGGAACCAAAGAAAGGAGCTAACCCGTCTTCCTGTGAAATTCTTTTACCAAAAGTATTGATAAAATGAAAGGATATAAAAATCAATACTGCAAATACTATTGGCAGACCAACACCTCCTTTACGGATGATGGCACCCAAGGGAGCTCCAATAAAAAACATTAAGAAACAGGCATACACAATGACAAACTTGTCGTATAATGATAAAATATGACTGTTTATTCTTTTCTTTTTAAGATCCAGATCGGTTTTGGTAGCGTCAATATTATACAGTATGCTTTGAATATTACTGCTTGCAGCAGCTAAAACTTCTCCTTTTTTCTTATTGTCAAAAAGTGACAACAAATTTTTTGTCAACGGCTTTTTCTTGTTTAGCACTGGAGCTTTATTATCATTTAAGGCTACTGGCCTATTATTGGTGCTTTCAGCAAAATTGATAATTTCTGCCTCTCTGTTTTTATTCAGGGAATCCAATGTGTATTTTAAATCACTAACATTAAGCATGTTATTAGTATTAGACACAGACTCATCTTTGGTGTCCACTTTATTCAATTTAGATAAATCTATATTAATGCGGTATTTTTTAAACGAGCTTTTCGCAAAAGGCAATTTTTCTCTATCCTCATATTTTTTTGGAACAATATCTTGGTAATAATTCCCATCGTTCAAAACCAATTGAAGGAGATTTGTCTTTTCATTACTCACTAATTCTCCATTTGTAGCTCGAATTACCGTTTTACTGCCATCACCATTTTGAGATTTTTCATGAATGGTAATTCCAGTCAGATGATTGCCTTTTTCGCCTGATTTTTTATTCACCTTAATATTATACATTCCAATATCGCTGAATTGTCCCTCGGTGATTGCCAGTGCCGGTTTAGCTTGGGCAATGTTCTTTCTGAAATTGACAAACTTGAATTCGGCATACGGAATCACATTATTCGCAAATAAAAAAGCAATAAAACTCAATATTGCAATAGCAATTACCAAGCTTCTCATGGCTCTTTGCAATGAAATTCCAGAAGATTTCATAGCCGCAAACTCATAATGCTCGGATAAATTCCCAAAAGACATTATTGAAGCCAACAATATAGAAAGAGGCAGCACCAAAGGCACAATTCGAGGCATCGAAAAAGCCAAAAATTTGACAACCATTATAAAGTCCAAATCTTTACCGGCTAATTCAGCAATAAACAGCCAAACTGTCTGCAGTATGAATACAAAAAAAAGGATAACAAATACCGTAGCAAATGTACCAAGAAATGTTTTTAATAAGTATCTGTCTAGAATCTTCACCTAAATAATTAGTCTAATTTATTGATGTAATAATTGGGGTATTTACTCGCTGCAAAGGTAAATTGATTTTTTGGCAATGCTTGATTTGTTTTAAAAGAATTCACGGTCAATGTTGTTTTTGTGCCTTTTTTGCCAATTTCAATAATAGTATAGATGTTATTGGTTTTAGAGTCCACCCCTACCAAAATCTCTTTTCTTTGATCTTTAGGATTGGACGGAACCAATTTAATGTACTGAATTTTTTTACCGCTTGCATTTTGAACAATATCCATCGAAAATTTATAGCCTTTATTAAAAAAAGTCAGCATTTTCGAAGGAGTGATAGCTGTTTCATCTTTTTCATTCAGAGTCGAAACAGTAATTTCTTCGTCTTCAGGAACAATCGTATAGGTCTTTTTGCCATCAAAAAGCTTGGTAATTCCCATAAAATTCAAAATATACTGATTCCCTTTCATCACCACCGTTCCCTTGCTGTCCTGATTAATATTCTCTTTGGCATTATTCAAAGAATATTTAAAATCAATAGTAATATTATCGTAACTTTTTACTTTGGCAGTCACCTTGTCCAATAAAGCTTTCGCTTTAACATCTTGAGATTGAGCAGAAAATCCAATAAAAAAGATCATCAAAAGCCCCAAAATTGCCTTCATTCCTATTTTGTTTTGTAGTGTCATTGTTCTGTGTTTTACTGTATGCTTACTATATTTAGTTTGTTTCGTAATTATTTGGGCGTGACTCTATTTAGGAAAGGGGCTTATTAACACAGCGGTCATTAGCCCCTTCCCTAAATAGAGTCGGGCTATACGCGCTACTTCGGTAGCTGGCTTCTATCCCTCACGCACTCGAGCAACGATAAATTCTGTGTAAAAGTAAAAAGCCTAAAAGTAAAAAGCCTAAAAATCAAAAGCATTAAAAAAAAGCTAAATTTAGCTTTTATCAGTTTTTAGCGGTTTGCAATTAAGACTCGTTATTAAAAAACTGATCCAGACCGGTCATATCCTGTATGTTCACACTTCTGGCTTTACTGCCTTCAAAAGGTCCTACAATACCTGCCGCTTCCAATTGGTCAATTAATCGTCCAGCTCTGTTATAACCCAGTTTCAGTTTTCGCTGCAATAATGATGCCGAACCTTGTTGAGCATTTACAATTACTTCGGCTGCTTCCCTAAATAAAGTATCTCTTTCCGAGATATCCATTTCTAAATTAAGACCACCATCTTCCCCAACAAATTCAGGGAGTAAATAAGCAGTTGCATAGGCTTTTTGCGAACCTATAAAATCCACAATTTTTTCAACTTCGGGAGTGTCAACAAAGGCGCATTGTACCCTTACGACATCATTTCCATTAGAGTACAGCAAATCTCCACGGCCAATTAATTGATCTGCTCCCTGCGTATCAAGAATAGTTCGTGAATCAATTTTGGAGGAAACCCTAAAAGCAATTCTCGCAGGAAAATTGGCTTTGATCAAACCAGTAATTACGTTTACCGACGGTCTTTGCGTCGCTATAATTAAATGAATACCAATAGCTCTGGCTAATTGCGCCAACCTTGCAATAGGCATTTCTACTTCTTTTCCAGCCGTCATAATTAAATCAGCAAACTCATCAACCACCAATACAATGTAAGGCAAAAATCGATGTCCATTTTCTGGATTTAATTTTCGGGACTTAAATTTTTCATTATATTCTTTTATGTTTCGAACCATCGCATCTTTTAGAAGATTATAACGGTTGTCCATCTCTACACAAAGAGAGTTCAAAGTATTAACCACTTTGGCATTATCGGTGATAATAGCATCATCAGTATCTGGAAGTTTAGCTAAATAATGTCTTTCGATTTTATTAAAAAGAGTCAATTCGACTTTTTTAGGATCGACCATAACAAATTTAATTTCAGCAGGATGTTTTTTATAAAGCAACGAAGTGATTACCGCATTCAACCCAACTGATTTTCCTTGTCCAGTAGCCCCCGCCATCAATAAATGGGGCATTTTAGCCAAATCAACTACAAATGTTTCATTCGAAATTGTTTTTCCTAAAGCGATAGGCAATTCCATTTCAGCTTCCTGAAATTTGGCTGAACCGATGACGCTTTTCATCGAAACCATTGTAGGATTCTTGTTCGGAACCTCAATACCAATCGTTCCTTTCCCAGGAATTGGAGCAATGATACGAATTCCCAATGCCGACAGCGACAAGGCAATATCATCTTCCAGACTCTTAATTTTAGAAATACGGATACCGGCTTCGGGCACAATTTCATATAAAGTCACCGATGGACCAACGGTCGCTTTGATTTGCGCTATTTCAATTTTGTAATTGCGAAGTGTTTCTACAATTCGGTTCTTGTTTTCTTCCAGTTCCTCCTGATTGATAGTAATACCGCCAGTCGAATACTCTTTTAATAAATCGATGGTTGGATATTTATAGTTGGATAAATCCAAAGTAGGATCAAAAAGCCCAAAATCCGAAACCAATCGAGATGCTAAATTGTCTTCAATAATATCTTCTTCGACAGCTTTTTCAATTACAAAAGCTTCCTCTTTTACAGGTTCTGCTTTTGGCAGAATATCCATTGGAAGAGGCTTGAGCGTTGGCTCTAAATTAATTTCCGAAGAACTTGAAATCGTAGGCTTTAATGCCTCTTTATTAATTTCAAATTGTGAATTCGTTGTTTTTAAATGGATATTATCCAATAAATCTTCGTCCTCTTCTTCAACAGGTTCTTCTACAGCAAATTCCTCCAGATTATAACTGGGATCATTTGAAGAAACTCCTACTGGGACTGGACTGTTATCAATGTCTTCACTGATTTCTTTTTTGGTACTTTCAAAAAACGACTGCACCTTTTCAGGAGACACTTTTATTTTAAAAATCAGATAGATAATCAGGCCGAAAACAAGAACTAACAGCGTTCCCGTTTTTCCAATATAATCTTGTGAGAATAAATTCAGTTCATACCCGATAGTTCCACCCAATTCAGGTACTGAAGTGGCAAAAAAACCAAATAAAACTGATATAATAATAATGGCAAATAAGTCCCAAAACCAAGTCCCTTTCAGTTTTTTAATCGAAAGATCCAAAGCTAAGTACATTCCGGTAAGGAAAAATAAGCGTACAAAAAGAAAAGAGGCAGCACCAAAACCGCGATAGATAATCAAATCAGCAAGATAGGCACCAAATTTTCCTAGCCAGTTTTGAACCACTTCTTTGCGGTCCGTCAATTCAGAAACAGCACTTTGATCTATTTGCCCATAAATGAAAAAGGAAACAAACGCAACCAATAATGCTACTGAAAATAAAACAAGAAGTGCCCCCAAAACAATACGATGCTGTTTGGTAAATTTCCATGATTTTAAATCCTTAGATTCTGATTCACTCTTTTTATCTAAAGCTTCTTTTTTTGTAGATTTTGCCATTCTTAAATTTAATTGAGCCTATAAAAATTTTGGAACGTAAATAATAAGACCAATTGCAATTGCTGTTAATGCCGCAAAAAATACGGCTCCAGCTGCAATATCTTTGATAAAGCCAATTCTTTCATGATAATTGGGATGAATAAAATCGGCAATTTTTTCAACTGCAGTATTCAGCCCTTCTATACTCATAATTAAACCGATAGCCATCGTTTGAAAAAGCCATTCGGTTGTAGAAATATGAAAATAAAAACCGGCGATCGTCATCATGATTCCAATAGAAAATTGAACCATTATGCTGTGTTCGGTAGTTATTAATTTTACGGCTCCAAGAAAAGCGTATTTCACGCTTTTCAATCGGCCAGTAAGTAAAGTGTTGTCTTTTTGAAATTCCATATAGACTTTTAAAGTGCCGCTAAAGCTGCTTCATAATTAGGTTCATGTGCAATTTCAGCAACTTGTTCTGTATGTGTTACCACTCCGTTTTCATCAGCAACGATGATTACGCGGGAATGTAAACCTGCTAATGGTCCGTCAACAATTTCTAAACCGTTATTTTTTCCAAAAGCTCCATCTTGAAAATCAGATAAGTTAACAACATTTTCAAGGCCTTCAGCACCACAAAAACGCTTTTGTGCAAATGGTAAATCTCTTGAAATACACAAAACGGTAGTATTCGCTAAGTTGCTGACACTTTCGTTAAATTTTCTAACAGAAGTAGCACAAGTTCCTGTATCAATACTTGGGAAAATATTTAAAACTAATTTTTTTCCTGCAAAAGTGCTTAAATCAGCTATTGATAAGTCGTTTTGAACTAATTTAAAATCTGCCAATTTTGAACCAACTTTTGGTAATTCACCTGAAGTGTGTACTGGATTCCCTCCTAATGTTATAGTCGCCATATAATTTGTTTTTTTTATGAGGCTCAAAAGTAAGGATTAATATTTGAATCTAAAAGTATTTGTTGTTTAGGAATAGAGTTCTCAGTTAGCAGCTGAAAGTTATCAATAATGAAGCTTAATTGTGAGAAAAAAAATTCTTATCCAGATTATGGATCAGAGAGTAAGAAAGAAATAGAATACAATTATTAAATTATTTGAAATACAAAACCTTTAAAATTTAAAAATTAAGTCTACATTTATAATGCTAACAATTAATAAATGAGCAAAATATGAAATTAGACAACGTAACTGGTTCAAATAATTATTACGTTAGCAATAAAAGAACATTTGCAGGAACTCCAATTTCAAGAGAAGCTATTCAAATCATTATTGACTTTGCCTATGAAATGTGTTTTGGTGCAGGGCATCATAGAAACCGCAGAACCGGCGGACAGTATGAACGAAAAGGAGGCGAAAAATTTTGTAATGCATTCCAAGGAAAATTAGCCGAAATAGTATTGCATAATTATTTCAAATCAGAAGGCTTAGATGTAAAAGAACCTGACTTTGGCATTTACAAAAAGGGCATTTGGGATGATTCGGATTTAGAGATTCAAGATAAAAAAATAAATGTAAAATCAGCCGCTTCCCAGTCGAATCTACTCTTACTTGAAACAAAAGATTGGAATTCACAGGCACAATACGTTCCAAATATTTTGCTTAATAATGGTGCTGCTGCGCACTATGATTATTTCGTTTTGGTTAGAATTGAACCTGACATTAAAAAACTCTTTAAAACAAGACAATTATTATTCAGCAATGAAATAGAACGCAAAACTATTGACGATATGCTTTTTGCAAATAATTGGTATTTTGACATTGCCGGATATTGCACTAATGCGGATATAATAGCAACAATAGCAAATGCCCATATTTTGCCTCAAAATGCAATGCTGAACCAATATACTAAAATGGATGCCAGCAATTACTATATTCAAAGTGGTGATATGGAATGTATAAAAGATTTAGTTCAGGAATTGAAAATCTGAATTCGATTCTAATTCTTAAAAATGGCAAAGATGCCTGAAGTTCCTGCTTCAAATAAACAATCTACTTTTCAATTCCATTTAGAACCTTCAAAATATTCTTCGACACTGCCCGAATTACGGGTACGCTTACAGAATTTCCGGCTTGTTTATAAACGCTTGAATTGGCTATTTTTGCAGGTATTTTGAAAGTGTCAGGAAATCCTTGGAACCGTAGGCATTCTCTTGGAGTCAGTTTTCTAAAACCAAATTCAGTTTTTATAAGCGGTACATTATGCCCGCCCGTTCCCATATTAGCAGTCAGGGTTGGACACACATTCGATTTGTTTTCTCTTACATATTGGCGTCTGAATTGATAAACGGTATCTTCAGATTTCATGGTTTCTTCGAGCATATTATACATATACTTGTCAGCACCGTAATAGAAATTATCTTCAACTTTTTCTTTAGTGATTACCTCTTTTATTGTCTTTGTCAGCTTCTCTTCTTTTGGAAATTTGAATGTTTTTTCGGCATCAGGATATGCTTGTTCATCAAAAGCTACCATAAATATCCGCTCTCTGTTATGAGGAATATTTCCATAATCTTTAGTGTTCAAAACCTTGGCTTGAAAGGAATATTTCCTTTCTCTTAATGATTGTTCGATAACTTTCATTGTTTTGCCGTGATCGTGAGTCGTCAGGTTTTTAACATTCTCTAAAAAAACTACTTTAGGCCTCATGGTATCTACAAAATCAAGTATTCGAAAGAAGTGGTTCCCCCTATTGTCATCAAATCCTTTTCTATAACCCGCTACCGAAAATGGCTGACAGGGAAAACCAGCAGTGAGTATGTCTATTTTTGGTATCACATCAATATCCAATTGCAAAACGTCGCCTTCGATAAGCTGATGCTCAAAATTATTTCTATAAGTGATACAGGCATTTTTATCAAATTCATTGGCCCATTTTATGTCAAATCCTGATTTTTTAAACCCAAGACATATTCCGCCAATACCCGCATATAAACTGCCAACAGTATATTTTTCACTCATTATATTCTATTTTGTCGCTAATTTTTGTGTGCGAAATTACATTTTCTGAAACAAATATACATCTTGAAATGGGTATTTAAAAAAAATAAAACAAATACTGAACTAATTCAATAAAACGAAATATTACAGGTGTTATTCCTGATTTATTTAGCAAAGAGCTCCATTTCATAAGTTACAATTTCTGCCATTATTTTAATGCTTCAATACACAATAATCAAACTATTATAGGAGCGCTCTCCTATCCGTTTCACACGAACGAAGCAAACTGGCAAAGCAATCAGGACCAGAGCATTTGTTTTTATAAGAAATTTTTCTATAAATTTACATTTCCAGATTATCCAATTCGAATAATAATCAATTCATTTAAATTTTAGACTAAAAAAAATGACTGACAAAATAAAACAAACCATAACCGATTTTGTAAAAGGCGGAGACAACAGCGACACAAAACTGTTAGACAAAGTACTGCATAAAGATTTTCGGGTAACCAATAATGGTTTTATGGGAACTTCGGGAGTAACTGTAATTGACAAAGAAAAATATTTAGCCAATATTAGAGACGGAATTTTTGGCGGACTGCCTAGAACAATGATGATTGAAAACATTGATGTGAGTGAAACAATTGCTTTCGTTAAACTTCGATTAGAAAGTTCAGAAAACCGCTTTATATCATACAATTCATTGGTTTTGGACACTGATGATGAATGGAAAATAATAAGCAATTTGGCCGTTGTAACCCAAAAAATAAACATTTAAAAACTATAATAACATCTCATTTTAAGTTTTAAAGTGAGATTTATTTTTATATCATTTTTAATAATACAATCTAAAATCAAGTAATTTACAGAGTGCATAATTCTTTTGATGCAATTCTTCTACAATTTCTACAACATCATCCAGTTCTTGGCACAAACTAAAAAATGCTTTATCTAATAAACTGCTGTTTATATTCTTATGAGCCACGCCATAACCCGAAACGGCGAGTGCCCCGGTGATGTCCAAAAAATATTGGGCTTCCTCATCTTTTAGGTCAAGCACTTTCGTATTGGCAAAATGTAAAATTTTCCCTTTCATTTTCCCTTCAAAGATTTCGGCAATTTCCTCAAAACTATAGTAATAGTCATTGAGGCAGATTGTATTTCTTTTGCCCTGCATAACTAAATAAATGATTTCATAACCTTTAAAATTATGGTCATCATAAAGCAGAGTGTTCAAACTTTCTTCCAATCCTTCGATAGTGTCGCAGGTTTTATAAATACTTGCAATCCCTTGTTCAAGTGCAAGTTGCTCCAGATTTTTGACTACGTCGGTAATAGTATTTGTCTCAACATCAGGAACGCCCTCAAGACAAAAAATAAATTGGTCTTCCTCAAAATTATGTTTATGCTGCAGATTCAAAATACGTGCTTTTAATGGTTACTCAATTTAAGATTCAAGATAAGAATTAAAAATTCAAATCACCAAAATTTAACCGCAAACCTAACTAATTTATCAATAATTTTAGCAAAAAGTTATACTGGCAGGTTTAAAATCCTTACTATCTTAGCCAATTATAAAACATCATAAATATCTTGTCCATGGCTACATTTAGCAAACAATTATCTTTTCGCTGATCTGATTTAGATCCAAATTTTCACTTGCGCCACAGTGTTTATTATGATTTTGGCGCACAGCATCGTATTGAGCTGCTTGAACAATTAGGCTTAACATTAAGAGTGATGCAAACAGAATGTATTGGTCCAATATTATTCCGGGAAGAATGTGTTTTTAGAAAAGAAATCAAGCTTTCAGACGTTATTACCATGCAGACAAAAATGGCAAAAATGAAAGCCGATGCTTCACGCTGGTCCATTATTCATGAGTTTTACAAAGACGATGTATTGTGTGCAGTCATAACTGTGGACGGCGCATGGATGGATACTAAACTAAGAAAATTAGCTACTCCTACACCGCAGATTGTTACTGATGCCTTAAGTGTTTTCCCGAAAACAAACGATTTTATCAATCTATAATTAAAAAACTAACAAGCTATGTTTACAATCGAACAAATAAAAGAAGCTCATTCTAAAATAAAAAGTGGCGCTGATTTTCCAAATTACATACAGGATTTAATCATTTTAGGCGTAAAAGGATACGATACCTTTGTAAATGATGGTCATGTTCAATATTATGGAGTAAATAACTATACCACAACGTCTTATGAAAAATATGATGCAATAGCAATTGCTTCATCAGCTAATAAAGAGCGGTTCATTGAATTTTTAGTGATGCACCAAGACGGCCAAACCGATTATTTAACGTTTTGCAATCATGCAGGACAATGTGGCATTGCACGATGGAGAGTTGATATTATTGAAATGACCTGCACTTATTTTGACAAATCCGGTTCCGAAATCTTGATTGAAAAAATTTCGGTTTAGATTACCACAAAATTAGGCGTATAATCAACTTTAAAGAATCGTAATTTTGATGGTTCTTAGTGCCTTAATGATAAAAAACAACTCTACTTTTATAAGACAAAAAAGGTGGCCTGAAAATAGGCCACCTTTTTTGTCTTTATAAATCAGACTCTTCAACTAAACCAAATCAAAGCGGTCCAAATTCATTACTTTGCTCCAAGCGGATACAAAATCGTTTACAAACTGTTCCTGAGAATCCCTGCATCCATATACCTCAGCGATTGCGCGAAGTTCTGAATTGGAACCGAAGATAAGATCAACACGAGTACCTGCCCACTTCAATGCTCCTGACTTGCGGTCACGTCCCTCAAACACCTCTTGAGAATCTAAAGAAGCTTTCCAAGTTGTGCCTAAATCGAGTAAATTCACAAAGAAATCATTCGTCAATGTCTCTGGACGGTTTGTGAATACACCATGCTTAGACTGGTCATAGTTGGCATTAAGAACGCGCAACCCACCAACAAGCACTGTCAGTTCTGGTGCAGTCAGTGTCAGTAATTGTGCTTTGTCAATCAGCATTTCTTCTGCCGAAATAGTGTATTGCGTCTTAATATAATTTCGGAAACCATCTGCTTCAGGCTCCAGTACGGCAAAAGATTCGACGTCCGTTTTATCTTGTGAAGCATCCGATCTTCCTGCTGAAAAAGGAACAGTCACATTATGGCCAGCCAGCTGTGCCGCTTTCTCAATTCCTACCCCGCCGGCCAGAACGATTACATCGGCCAATGATACTTGTTTCCCGTCAGACTGCGAACCGTTAAATCCTATTTGAATAGCCTCTAGAGTCGATAATACAGCCGACAGCTGAGCAGGATTATTTACTTTCCAATCCTTTTGCGGAGCGAGACGAATGCGTGCACCATTGGCCCCGCCTCTTTTATCGGAACCTCGAAATGTCGATGCCGATGCCCAAGCTGTCGATACCAATTGAGATACTGACAATCCCGAATCCAATATTTTAGATTTCAAGGCAGCAATATCCTGATCATTAATTAATGGGTGGGTTACCGCTGGAATAGGATCTTGCCAAATCAGTTCTTCCTTAGGCACTTCTGGACCAAGATAACGCTCGATTGGTCCCATATCACGATGTGTCAGCTTAAACCAAGCACGTGCAAAAGCATCAGCAAAAACATCTGGATTTTTAAGAAAATGTTTTGCAATGGGTTCATATACAGGATCAAATTTCAAAGCTAAATCTGCAGTAAGCATCGTTGGAGCATGGCTTTTTGATGAATTATGGGCATCTGGCACAGTTCCTGCACCTGCACCTCCTTTTGGTTTCCATTGGTGAGCACCAGCAGGACTTTTTGAAAGTTCCCATTCAAAACCGAATAAATTTTCTAAATAATTGTGGCTCCATTTTGCTGGCGTTGTTGTCCAAGCACCTTCAAGCCCACTACTAATAGTGTATTCACCATGTCCACTTCCGAATGTATTTTTCCAGCCAAGGCCTTGTTCTTCAATTCCCGCGGCGGCCGGTTCAGCACCTACATACTCGTTTGGATCGGCAGCACCGTGAGTTTTACCAAATGTATGTCCTCCAGCAATAAGCGCAACCGTTTCTTCATCATTCATCGCCATTCTTCCAAAAGTTTCACGAATATCACGCGCAGATGCTACAGGGTCTGGATTACCATTTGGTCCTTCCGGATTCACATAAATTAATCCCATCTGAACGGCCGCTAAGGGGTTTTCCAATTCCCGATCGCCAGAATACCGCTGATCATCCAGCCATTTTCCTTCGGATCCCCAATAAATATCTTCATTTGGTTCCCAAACATCGGCACGGCCGCCAGCAAAACCGAAAGTCTTGAATCCCATCGATTCAAGAGCGCAATTACCAGCAAGAATCATCAAATCGGCCCATGAAATTTTATTGCCGTATTTCTGTTTGATAGGCCATAACAGCAAACGGGCCTTGTCAAGATTCACATTATCCGGCCAGCTGTTAAGAGGTGCAAAACGCTGTGTTCCAGCTCCGGCTCCTCCGCGCCCGTCAGCAATACGGTAAGTACCAGCGCTATGCCAAGCCATCCTGATAAATAGTGGTCCATAATGACCATAATCAGCTGGCCACCAGTCCTGAGAATCAGTCATTAAAGCGAAGAGATCTTTCTTTACGGCATCCAGATTAAGACTTTTGAAAGCCTCAGCATAGTCAAACTTCTCCCCCATCGGATTGGACAATGAAGAATGCTGGCGAAGAACATTTAATTTCAACTGATTGGGCCACCAATCATTGTTTCTCGTGCCTGATCCGGCACTTTGTTTTGGATTCCCCCCTGAGAACGGACATTTGCTTTCTCCGTTAGAATTCTGACTTGTATTATTTTCCATAATGTAATGATTTTTAAAAACATAGACCAATTTACCAAATTTTATTTTATCTAAATTATTTTTTCAATAGATAAAATTTATAGTTACAGTCCAAAACCGCAGTTTAGAATAATTCTGAATTTGACTGAAATCACTTTTTTATTCGTATTTTAGTTGAGTATAAAAACACATTGCAAACTTCCTATCATTTCAAAAAAAGAAAACATTGGCACAACAAAACCAAAAAGGACAAAACAATGAAAACCGATTATAAAACAGTTGACGAATACATTTCCTCATTTCCAAAAGACATACAATTACTTTTGGAAAATGTCCGCGCATCGATTATCAAAAGAGCACCCGAAACCATTGAAAGCATATCCTATGGAATGCCAGCCTACAAGACAAACGGGAAGCCATTAGTGTATTTTGCAGGCTATAAAAAACACATCGGGTTTTATGCAACGCCAACCGGACACAAGGAATTTGCTAATGAACTTTCGAATTACAAGCAGGGAAAAGGCTCGGTTCAGTTTCCTATTGACCACCCAATTCCATATTGGCTGATTGAGCAAATTGTTGTCTTTAGAGTTAAAGAAAATGAAGAGAGAAAAAGATTCTAAGATTTGAATTGAGAATTTTTTAATTTATCTTTAATTATAATAAAACCTATAAAAAATGAAACATATAGACACATAGATTTAATAGTAAACCATTAGAATGAATAGAAACAGCACTATTTTTAACATAGATTGACTATGTGAAAAGTAAAACGTCTAGCCAACTCTTTTTAAACACTATAAATTCTATGTTTCTATGTGTTAAAAACAACTGCACCCAATGCATTTTTTCACTTAGAATCTCAGAAACTTAGCAACTTATACAACCATGAAGCATAAAGCCAAATCAATCAGGCCTTTTATCGGTTCCAAAGACTTTGGAATTTCAAGACGTTTTTACCAAGATCTTGGATTCAAAGAAATTATTTTGGCACCTAATTTCTCCTATTTCGAAACCGAAGGAATCGGATTTTATCTGCAGGACGCCTATGTGAAAGACTGGATAGACAACTCCATGCTTTTTTTGGAAGTTGAAGATGTCCGCCAATTTTGGACATCGCTTTTGGATTTAGACTTAACCAGCAAATACGAAAAAGTAAAATTGGTTCCCATCCGCGAAATGGATTGGGGTAAAGAATGCTTCATTCACGACCCGTCCGGGATTCTTTGGCACATTGGAGAGTTTAACAAATAATGTCTTTTAAAAATTTTATTAGAAACGAGAAAACCTTTAGTCAATGAAAGTCTGCTTGATGATTTGTAATCTTTTTTTGTTATTTTTGAAAAGACAATAAACGAAACAAAACTTCGTCTATACATCTACCAGTTGGGTAGATAGGCGAAAGTTTATTTCGCATATATGCTAGTTAGTGGCAAGCTCAAAAAAAACCGAAGAAAATAGTTTTATAAAATATGATTTCAACAATTTCAGATTTTTTAGAAGAATTCAAGAAAAATGCTTTATCAAAAATTGACCAAGAAGAAAAAGATATAACCCATACACCAACGATTGGGAACATATTTGAGGGTTTAACTGCAAATATATTAAACAAGGCAATTTTTAAAGGATTAAACTTAAAAATTGTAAATAATAGTTTTATCTATAATAATGATAAAGAATTAAGCGATGAAATAGATTGTATGTTAGTTATTGGTGAAGGAATAAATATTTCTTTCACAAACAGTTTTAAATATCACATTAATGATGTAATTGCAGTTTTTCAAGTAAAAAAAAATCTTTTCCGAAAAGATATTGAAGAAGCACATAATAACTTGTTTTCTGTTATAAAACTTACAGAACAAAGGCAATTAAAAGTATATGAAAAAACGATATTCAGAGATGCTTATAAATGTTTACACGCTAAAGATATTCCTACTCCAGAAATAAAAAAAAGATTTACTGAAAGGCAAAACACAATATTTGATTATTTAATTTCGGAGACTGTTAACCCAATAAGAATTGTAATCGGATTTAATGGATATAAAAGCGAATATGGACTACGTAAAGGTTTTGTAGAAATATTAGAAAATTTAACTCAAAAAGGAAAAGTGAAAGGTTATTTTCCTGAAAGTTTTCCAAATTTATATATTTGTGGTAATAGCACAATAATAAAAAATAATGGAATGCCAATGGGAATGCCATTAACAAATGACGAATACTATTTTCCTGTTTTATTTTCATCAAACGGAAAACCAATGCTTCATCTTTTAGAAATGATTTGGACAAGACTTTCATATAAATTTAGCATAAGTTCTAAAATCTTTGGAGATAATTTTGACAGTGAGCTAATTCATTCATTTCTTTATGGTAAAGAACAAAAAATTAGTGAAGATTGTTTAGGTTGGGATTATTGGTATCATCCATTATCAAAATCAGAACTATCGACTCCTTTGACCGCAATTCCTTGGAAACCAGTAGAGCTAGATGATATTAAATGTAGTATAATTAATGTTTTACTTAAGCAGAACGAAATAGATATTATTAATGACAAAATGTTTAAAAAATTCATTGAACTAAAAAAAATAAACTTACCTAAATTTCTTAAAGAATTAGAAGATACCAAATTAGTATATATTGAAGAAAATAAGTTGAGATTTTTAATTGATGAGCCTCTTTTAGTTGCTAAAGATGGTAAAGTTTATTTTGGAGAAAATAAAAATCTTGAAATGTCAACCTATTTTAATCTAGAAACTAAATAAGAGCCTGCCACTAACAGCTAGAGTTTCGTTGGGTGCGTAGCACCAACAATGAAACTCCTGTTGAACGGAACCGCTGAGACTCCGCAACTATGGTTTTTTCAATAATAGTTTTTAGGATATAAGAGAGGATTTAGCGTCCTCTTTTTTTTGTAGAAGTTTTTTATGTGATTTTATAATGTTTTCCTTCACTTTAGGGCACAAATCCCCTTACCCATAAAATTAGTTTTTACAGAGAATTGTGTTTTGGCTAGTACCAAGATACCAAGCAGGCGGACCGCGCTGGTCAAAAACTGCTATTCTATGCAGATTGCCTGTTTTACAACAAGGACATTTGGGTAAAAAAGGCTTATTTTCTACTTTCTCCAATATTTTCATCTGAAGCTTCTCCTGCAAAAGCTTTAGCTTTTAACGTTTCGAAGTACTGCTCAGAAAACCATAATGCCGAATTTTCACAAAACGTTTGGGCAAAATATGCAAGGCAAATCGCCTGATAAATTCCTGATGCGTGAGTGCCATTTGTTTTTTGACCCCTGCCATCCGATAATCCTTGTAATCAAAAGTGACGTTTTGGGCATCAATATTTTTGATTCTATGGTTGCTAATGGCGATTTTGTGGGTGTATCTCCCCAAATATTCCACCACTGATTTGGGGCTTCTAAATGGACGTTTGGCAAAAATGACCCACGGTTTTTGCCATAATTCCTGCCGGATCTGCTCATAACCAATCGGAATTTTTGCCTTGAGCTTTTCGCAGTATTTAGCTCTGAATACCCTAGATAAGGCCTTGACCGGAAACAGAAATTTGCCGTCCGTTCTACTGTTTTTCCACAGTCCTTCTTTGTCCACGCCTCCCCCTGGAACAATACAGTGCAGGTGCGGATGCAGGCTCAATTGCTGTCCCCAAGTATGCAAAACGGCAATCATTCCCATTTGCATTTCTTTGGCTTTGCCAAAACTTTGAAGCGTTTCCCAAGCGGCTTCAAACAAGGTGTCATACACTATTTTGGGCTGATGTACTGCTAGAGAATTAATGCTGTCGGGCAAAGTAAAAACCACGTGGAAGTACGGCACAGGTAAAAGTTCCGTGCTTCTGGCCTGTATCCAATCTTCTCGTTTATTGCCCTGACATTTGGGACAATGCCGATTGCGGCAAGAATTGTAACTTATACTGATTTTTCCACAACTATCACATGCATCGATATGGCCGCCTAATTCGGCTGTCCTGCATTTTTTTAGGACGCAAAGCGTACGAAGCTGCCAAGTATTTAATCCATAGTTTTCATTTTTTGAGCCAATCTTTCGCAGTACATCGGCTACTTCAAACTGTGGCTGCATTTTGCAAAAAGGATATCCAATGGACTAAAAATGCGCTGACTCTCGAGTTAGGCAATGTGGAGATATTCCATCGTGGTTTCGATGTTTTGGTGACCCAAAAGATCTTTGAGCGTCATTATATCCATGCCGTCTTCGAGTAAATGCGTGGCATAACTGTGGCGAAGCGTGTGGGTATGTACTTCTTTTTTGATGCCCGCTGCCTTGGCTGCCTGCTTGACCGCCCATTGCACGCCACGCTGACTGTAGCGATTGTCAAAATCGCCTCCCGCTCCATTGCTTAAAGGCTGACCGTTGAAAAGATAATCTTGAGGTTTTTCGGCTTCGATGTACTTTTTCAGTCCTCGAATCAAGTGTTCCGATAAAGGAACGTAGCGGTCTTTTTTACCTTTGCTCTGCACAACTTTGAGTTGTTTTCTGTCGAAATCCAAATCCTGTAAACGAACACTTCGAGCTTCCATACAGCGAAGTCCGCAGCCATAAAGCAAGCCAATAAGAATTTTGTGTTTGAGCAGTTTAGCGTCTTGGAGCATCGCCCAAACTTCTTCTTTGCTCAAAACAACTGGAAGTTTATTCTCGTGTTTTATTGAGGGCAAACGCAGGAATTCATACGGCAATCCTTCGGATTTTAGTAAAAAACGAAGACCGTAAACACAGTGTTTGAAATAGGTTTGTGAGGGAGTTTTGGACTGCTTTTGCTGGTAAAACAAGTAGTCCTGCACTTGCTAGGGATCAAGCTGAGTGGGAATTTTACCAAAATAAAGCGAAATCGACGCCACATGGCGGGAATAATTATTGAAAGTGCTCTGGCTTCGCCCCAAGACCGAAACAGTCCGCTCAAATCGAGCTAGTAATTCTTCAAAACCTGGGACTTCCCGCTTGGCTTGGTTTAGGATTTTGTTCTCTCTTAAATCTTCTGGATGCTTTTTTTTGTAGCCATTGTTTACGATTTTTATTTTATCTTCGTAAGATACTAAATCATCACATTGGTGCTACCGAAGGTTTAGTTCAACATACGCTACAACGGATTTGGGCAATTGGCTTAATGGAAAGTTGGTTTTGTATTTGGTATGATTTGGCAAATCCGAGAATAGGGCTTAATTTAATCCCAAACCCGCTGTAGTACCAGAACGTCAGGCTGTGAAAAAACCTCTTCAAATTTAGAACGTATTCGGAGGGCTACCAAAGAAAAAACTCAAATATGAGATTCTCAAGAGGCTGATTTTAGTTTTTTCACAGACTGACGTTAGCGGTCAGTTCGGCGGATCGAAGAAAATCGATAACAAGCCATAAAAATTTAAGTTATGTACAAATTTATTATTTTCATTTTCTTTATTTCAACATTGGCTTCTGCGCAAAAAATAGATAATTGTAATACAAGTCTAAATCGTAAGTTCAAACTAATAAAAGTGGAAGGTTTAAAAATCGATACAGTATTAGCAAAAACTAAAGGAATATATATTTCAAAAGATTCATTTCTTGACTTAGATCAAAAATGGAAAGACCGATTTTGCTATTTAAGGTTTTTTGAGAATGGTAAAGTGTACAAAAGTTGTAGTTATCTTTCTTTACCAACAAAAGAAGATATGGAAGATTTAAGTTACGGATTTTACTCTGAATATAAAGTTGAAAATAATGGCATAATAATAGAATCTTATGCGCCTTGGTGTGGGTATTTTTTTGAATATTATGCGATTAAAGAAAACTTAATTATAAGAATTGGAACAAGTAAAAGAGAGTTTAATAAGAAAGTAAAAATTGAACCCAGAAATACTATAACTTATGAACTTTATAGTAACTAGGAGATTAATGCGGATTATAAAAAACCGAACCGCTAACAGCTACTCCTATGTAAAGCATCGTAAAGTTATTCACAACTTTTGAGAGGGTTATATGTCGGTTATTTTTCGAGTATAGAATTCCATACCAGCGGGCTTGTTGAAAAAGTTGGAAACAACTTTTTGTCCGCCGAAGGCTGGGACTGAAAAAGTTATTCTGACTTTTTCAATAATGCCACGAATTTATGTCTCTTTTATTTCATAGTCTTTCTTTTAATTTCTTAAGGCTCCTACTCCTATATGT
>NZ_JBFUGG010000018.1:0-108111 GCF_056403035.1 Flavobacterium sp. P3_A6
TTGAGTTATCAATTTAATTTCTGTAAATTAGTACCTTTAAATACTGACTTATGGATAAATTTAAAGGGCAAAACATACTGAATCTAGTAAAAGAATTCCCGAATGATGATGCTTGTAAAGCTTATTTGAGTAAAATTAAATGGATGGATGGTTTTAAATGCACTAAATGCAACTCAGAAAAAGGATGCGAAAAATCGGGTTTTAATTATCATTGTTATTCTTGTAATCATGTAGAAAGCGCTACTGCAAACACGCTTTTTCATAAAGTAAAGTTTGGTCTGCAAAAAGCATTTTTAATAGTTTTTGAAATGACCACAAGCAGTAAGAGTCTATCTAGTGTTCAAATTGGGAAGCGATATGGGATTAGTCAAACAACCGCTTGGTTTTTTATGCAAAAAGTTCGAGTTGCAATGAAAAGCAGTCAGAAATATCCTTTGTCAGAAATAGTTCATGTTGATGAATTTGTAGTTGGAGGAAAAGAAGATGGCAAGCAAGGCAGAAGTTATGATACAAAAAAGACAAAAGCAGTCATAGCTGTTGAATTGACTGATAAGAACAAAATTAAACGGGTGTATGTAAAAGCAATTGATGATTACTCTGCAAAATCACTAACCCCAATTTTTGAAGAGCATATTAGTACGAGTGCTAAAATATTTACCGACAAATGGAGAGGTTATTCTCCATTAAAAGCAAAATACAATATTGAACAAAAAGAAAGTAAAAGCGGAAAGAATTTTAAAGAGATGCACATTGTTATTCATCAAATAAAATCTTGGATAAGAACGGTTCCAACTCATGTTAGCAAAAAACATATTCAATCCTATTTTGATGAATTTACATTTAGAATTAATAGATCTATTTTCAAAGAAACCATATTTCACAAGACTGTTGAAAGAATGATTATAGCAATGCCTATTTATCAAAATCAAATAACACAGAAACTAAATATATAACTCAATAAATCAATATTTGGCGACGGGTATTGGCCTTCAGGCAAGTTATGTTTCTTCCAAAGGATATTATGATTCCGGAATTTACGGCGTGAGTTTCTTGACTTACATCAACCCGATTCCCGAGATTCAGCTTTCCATAAACCTGAATGAATCCTATGTCATTAATCATTACGAAACGTATAACGGGTATAGCGGTTATACCGACAATTTTTGGAATACGGCTTTGTTTCTTGGGGCAGGTTATAGAACTGGAAATGTAACCGTGGGACTAGCCTATAATGTATTGTTTAACGAAAATGATAATGTATATAGCGATGCTGTTATGCCTTTTGTGAGAGCATATTTTTGATCCTCCCCCAGCCCCTCCGAAGGAGGGGAGGAGGAGACTATCTTAACTCCCCTCCTTCGGAGGGGCTGGGGGAGGAATAATGATTCCTGAACCACACCTTCTGCCATTCTCTTTTTAAGATTAAAAAAGAAACCTGTTCGGCAAGAATTACTAAATCAGTGCCATCCAATTTTTTGATTTGGTCTTCCGAAACATCAATAATATAAAGCAGATTTAAATATTCGGCAAATTTATATTGGATGAGCCTGTATATTTTTTCATGCAATTCTATTTTTAATTCTTCGGGCAAAATGCTCAGCGGAAAATCAACTCCTTCATTGGCCAAATTGAAATCCTTATTGATTTGCTCGATTAATTTCAGGTACAATGTTTCAGCTTGAGCTTCAACAAGTAATGACTCGGTATTTTTTGGTGCTATAAACATATTTTCAAATTCAATATCAATGGCAAAATCCAATATCAACGATAAAACTCAATGGCAATATTCATGGCTATGACAATGGCAAATTCAATTTTCTAAATTGTTATTGATATTGAATTTTGAAATTGCGCTATACTTTTCTGCCCATCAGGTTTTCTCCAAAAGTTTTTAGAATATTCTTTTTTTCTTCCGAAATTGTAATTCTTTCTAAAGTTTCAAAAGCTTTAAAAGTATACATTTCAATTGCATCCTGCGTAGCCTTTGACGCTCCGGATCTGTTAAAAACAGCTTTTACGGTTTCTATTTTTTCTGAATTGTCTTCTAGATGCAAACTGAATAATTTTTCTAATTCTGAAGCTCTTTCAGGAGTTGAAAATTCTAAAGCTTTCAAATACAAATACGTTTTTTTATTTTCGATAATATCTCCGCCAACTTGTTTTCCAAAAGTTTCGGGGTCGCCAAAAGCGTCTAAAAAATCATCCTGCAACTGGAAAGCCAATCCTAAATTGAGTCCGAAATCATAAATCAAATTAGCATTCTCAACAGAGGTATTAGCAATAATTGCTCCCATTTTCATGGCAGCGGCAACCAAAACTGCCGTTTTATATTCAATCATTTTTAGATATTCCTGAATCGTAACATCGGTACGGGTTTCAAAGTCTACGTCCCATTGCTGTCCTTCACAAACTTCGATAGCTGTTTTGCTAAACAGTTTTGCCAAATCTCTAAAGACGATTGGCTCGTATTGCTCAAAATATTGGTAAGCTAAAATCAGCATTGCATCACCAGAAAGGATTCCAGTATTGATATTCCATTTTTCATGAACAGTATGTTTTCCCCTTCTTAAAGGAGCATTATCCATAATATCATCATGCACCAGCGAAAAATTATGAAAAACTTCAACAGCCATAGCCGCGGGAAGTGCATTTTTATAATCGGCATCAAATATTTCTGCTGACAGCAAAGTCAATACAGGTCTCATTCTCTTTCCTCCTAAACTCAATATATAATCTATCGGTTCATATAGACTCTTTGGGTCTTTATTTATTTTTTGATTTTCTAAATAAGTAATAAAAAATTCTTGATACTGATGAATCGCGTGCATAAAATGTGATCTAGTTTACTCTTTGGAGCTTTTTTTTAGAATATATAAGGCTCAAAGATACAATTCAAATGTGAATTATTGGGTTCTAAATTACTGCAAAAATGGAACTATAGTTTTTTCTTATGATATACATTGAAAAAAAACATCGGAAACTTTGTTGGTTTTTAAAGTTTCCTTCTTACATTTGCAAAACACAAGAAACTTTATCGGTATCTAAAGTTTCCAAAATATATTTTAAAAAATTAAAAAACCAAACATCAGGAAATACTACTACTTAAAATTAATTATTATGGAAAATGCATGGGCTATTGATTCTAATGAATCAGACGTTATCATAAAATCTAGACATTCTCTAATAGGCTACTTGCCTGGAAACAAAAACAATTTAAAAGGGCATGTTGCCATACAAAATAATGAAGTTGAAGATGCTTCAATAGAATTCTCATTGAATGTAAATGATAAAAAAAATACCTCAACTGAAAAAAACAAAGAAGCTAAATTCACTGATCTCTTTGATAAAGATGAGGCGCCTTTGATAAAATTTAAATCAACATCTTTTGAAAAAATAAACAAGAACATTAATTTTTTGAAAGGTTTTTTGACCATCAAAAACATAACAAAAGCGGTCGAATTCGATACCGAGTTTATAGGATTCAACAATTACAATGGTGTTCAAAAAGCTTCTTTTGAAATTACTGGAAACATCAACCGCAAAGATTTTGGTCTTAATTACAATGTGCTTAGACAAAACAAAAGTGTGCCGATAAGTAAAGACATTAAGCTAATTGCCAATTTAGAATTTACCCATTAAGAATAACCAGCTCTTAAAAAACCAAAACTCATTTAATAACTAACTTTTACTGTATCAATAAATTTTAAGTTTTAATTACAATAAGTTACCATAAAAATGAAAGAAAAAATTATAGCAAAAGCAGGCGAAATGTTTTTAAAACTAGGTTTTAAAAGCATTACCATGGATGACATCGCAGGCGAAATGTGTATTTCTAAAAAAACAATTTACAAATATTTTTGCAACAAAGAAATACTGGTTGAAGAGAGCGTCCATTTAATTCACAAAGAAGTTCATCAACTTATAGATGATGCAATTTCGAAAAACTACAATGCAATTGAAGAAAATTTTGAAATCAGACKCATGTTTGCCGAGCTATTTAAATCTTCTGATACTTCTCCAATCTTCCAATTAAAAAAACATTATCCTGAGATTTATAAAAATGCCTTAAAATTTCAAATTGATGAATGTGAATTTTGTTTTAGACAAAATATTGAAAAAGGAATTGAACAAAAACTATATCGTAATAATTTGAATGTAGAAGCTTATATCAAATTCTATTACTATTTGGTTTTTAGCATCAATGAAAATACTCGCTCTGAAAATGAAGCAAAAAAATTAGAATTAGAAGCTTTAGAATATCATACCAGAGCCATGGCAACACCAGAGGGAATCATCGAGCTGGAAAAACAATTACAAAACGTTAATATATAAACCTAAATGAAAAAAACAATTCTCATACTTTTGTGTACAGTTGGTTTGACTTCCAATGCACAAGTAAAAGTTTTAACCTTAAAAGACGCCATAACCTATGCGTTGGAAAATAAAGCCGAGGCTAGAAAATCAAGGTTAGAAATAGAAAACAGCGAATACAAAATTCAAGAAATCCGTTCTAGAGCCTTACCTCAAATCACGGCAAATGGAAGTTTAACCTATAATCCTATTTTACAAACCAATGTAATTGACGGTTCCGCTTTTGGCGCACCTGGAACTACGATTCAAGCTTCATTTGGACAAAAATGGACTTCAGGAGCCGGAATTTCGTTAAATCAGGCAATTTTTGACCAATCCGTTTTCACTGGATTGAGAGCAGCAAATTCTACTCGTGAATTTTACAAAATCAACAATCAATTAACAGAAGAACAAGTTATTGAAAGAGTTGCCAACAATTATTACTCTGTATATGTGCAGCGTGAAAAATTAATTTTATTAGACAGCAATTATGTTAATACTTCAAAAGTCCGCAATATCGTAAAAGGCCAATTTGACAATGGATTAGCAAAAAAAACAGACTTAGACCGTATTATCGTGAAAATGTCAAACATTGACACAGAACGCCAACAGGTTAAAAATCAAATAGAACTTCAGGAAAACGCATTAAAATTCTACATGGGAATGCCGATTGAAACTAAATTTGATATCCCGCAGACTGAATTTGAAATAACCCCGGAATTATTTGCGGAAACTCCTAATACGGCCAACAGAACCGAATATCTTCTTTTGAAAAAACAAGAGGAATTATTAGAATTTCAAAAAACAGCTGTTAAAGCAGAATATTACCCAACACTCTCATTAGTAGCAGGATATAATTATTTAGGACAAGGACCAGAAATGCCTTGGTTTGCAAAACCTGACAAAGGAGTATACTGGTCTGATTACTCAGCAATCGGACTAAACTTAAAAATCCCAATTTTTAATGGTTTTGGAACCCGTGCCAGAGTAAGACAAGCCGATGTGGACATCAGATCGCTTCAGGAAGACATCAAAAATACACAGCTTTCACTTGATTTGGATTACAGAAATGCAAAAGCTCAGATTGAAAACAACTATGTAACAATCACCAATCAAAAAGAAAACATGCGATTGGCCGAAGAGATCCTGAAAAATACTAAGAACAATTATCTTCAAGGATTAGCTTCATTAACCGATTTATTGGACGCGCAAAATGCATCACTCGAAGCACAAAACAATTATACCAGAGCAATCTTAAATTATAAAATAGCTGAAGTAGCATTAATCAAATCAAAAGGACAACTTAAAACACTAATAAATAACTAAAATGAAAAAGACAATACTTACAATAATCGCTATAGTTGCTTCCTTAGGAGTAATTAGTTATGTTTTATCTAAAAACAAAGCGGAAAACAAAGCTAAAACAGATATTGTTGCCGAAAAAAACGCAGCCGTTTCTGTAAAAACAGCGCAAGTAAAAACAGAAAATATTGCATTAGACTTTGTAGCTAACGGAAACTTCGCCCCTACGCAAGAACTGACTTTCTCTGCTGAAAAATCAGGAAAAGTAATTAAAGTTTTGGTTGATGAAGGAGATTATGTGAATGTTGGACAAACATTGGTAATTGTGAGAAGCGACGTAATTAATGTAAATGCAAATACTGCAAAAGCTGCTTACGACAATGCTAAAAGCGATTACGCAAGATACGAAAACGCATATCAAACTGGCGGCGTTACTAAACAGCAATTGGATCAGGCAAAACTGCAATTAACAAATGCGCAGGCAAACTTAACTCAAGCCAACATCAACGTAGGTGACACTAAAGTAAAAGCGCCTATCAAAGGATTCATTAACAAAAGATTCATTGAACCAGGAACCATTCTGGCAGGAATGCCACCAACACAAATGTTTGACATTGTGGATGTTTCAAAATTAAAATTAAAAGTCAGCGTAAACGAAAGCCAAGTAGCTGGTCTGAAAATTGGAAATACTGTACCTGTAACTTCAAGTGTTTTTCCTGACAAATCTGTCACTGGTAAAATTATTTTTATCGCTCCAAAAGCAGATGAAAGCTTAAATTTCCCCGTTGAAATTGAAATCACAAACAACGCCAGCGCTATTAAAGCAGGTATGTACGGAACAGCCAACTTTGGAACTAAACAAAAACAAGAATTAAAAGTGGTTCCTAGAAATGCTTTCGTAGGAAGTGTGAGCAGCAATCAGATTTTTGTAGTTGAAAATGGAATCGCTAAACTGAAAAAAGTAACAGCGGGCAGAATATTAGGTGACCAAGTTGAAATAATTAACGGATTATCTGATGGTGATACTGTAATTGTAACTGGCCAAATCAACTTACAAGATGGTAACGCTGTAGAAATTATCAAATAACGAATAAGTCATAAAGTCGAAAATCTAAAGGGCGAAAGTTAAAGCATTCCCTTATTTGATAATTCACACTTTTACTTCAAAAAAACATATATGAAATTAGCAGAAATATCCATAAAACGTCCTTCGTTGGTTATCGTTCTCTTTACGATTCTAACTCTTGGAGGACTGTTCAGCTATAGCCAATTGGGCTATGAATTGATTCCTAAATTCGAGCAGAATGTAATTACGATTTCCACTATTTATCCTGGAGCTTCTCCGAGTGAGATAGAAAACACCGTAACCAAAAAGATTGAAGACGGAATTGCTTCTTTAGAAAACATCAAAAAAATCGACTCTAAATCATACGAAAGTTTATCTATTGTATCGGTTACATTGACATCAAATGCAAAAATTGACATTTCGATGAATGATGCGCAGCGTAAAATCAATGCGCTGGTGAGCGACTTGCCGGATGATGCCGAAACTCCTGCTTTAACCAAATTCTCCTTGAGCGATTTACCAATTATGACTATTGGTGCCAACGGAAAAATGGACGAGGCTACTTTTTATGATTTAATTGATAAAAAAATTGCACCAGTCTTATCTCGTGTGCAGGGTGTTGCTCAGGTAAATATTATTGGTGGTCAGGAACGTGAAATCCAAGTAAATCTAGATGCTGTAAAAATGCAGGGTTACGGACTTTCGATTCCGCAAGTGCAACAAATTATTTTGACTTCGAATCTGGATTTCCCAACAGGTAACATTCAGACCAGAAATCAAAAAATATTAATTCGTTTAGCTGGTAAATACAAAAGTGTAGATGAATTAAGAAACTTAGTAGTATCTTCTAAAAACGGAATTGAAGTTCGTTTAAATGATATCGCTGATGTTCAGGATACTCAAAAAATTGCAGAAAAAATATCAAGAATAGATCAGAAAAGCGCGATTATTTTACAAGTAATCAAACAATCGGATGCGAATGCTGTTGCTGTAAGTGCTGATTTAAAAAGCACTATCACTAAATTGGAAAACGATTATAAAACATCACAGCTAGCTTTAAAAATAGCAAAAGACAGTACCGACTATACGCTTGAAGCAGCAGATTCTGTAATACACGATTTATTGATTGCAGTAATCTTGGTGGCTTTTGTAATGTTGTTCTTCCTGCACAGCATTCGTAACTCGCTGATCGTAATGGTTTCGATTCCGGCTTCGTTAATTGCCACTTTTATCGGAATTTATCTTTTGGGTTATACCCTAAACTTAATGAGTTTATTAGGACTTTCCCTTGTAGTTGGTATTCTGGTCGATGATGCAATTGTGGTATTGGAGAATATTTACAGGCATATGGAAATGGGAAAAAGCCGTATCCGCGCCTCTTATGATGGTACTGCCGAAATTGGAGGAACTGTAACTTCTATTACTTTGGTAATTGTGGTGGTATTTTTACCAATTGCAATGAGTTCTGGATTGGTATCAAACATTATTACACAATTCTGTGTTACCGTAATTATATCTACGTTATTGTCATTATTGGCTTCATTTACGATTATTCYATGGCTGTCTTCCCGTTTTGGAAAATTGGAACATATTGAAGGTAAAAATATATTTGGAAAAACTATTCTTGGATTCGAAAGCCTTTTAACTCGTTTTACAAACTGGGTTACCGGATTATTGAACTGGTGTCTGGATCATTATATCAAAACCATTCTAGTTGTCTTAGTCTTGTTTTTTGGTTCAACTATCGGATTAATAGGCGGCGGTTTTATTGGCGGAGAATTCTTTGCCTCTTCTGATAGCGGTGAGTTCTTAGTTCAAATCGAAATGCCGAAAGATGCCTCATTGGAACAATCCAACTTTATGACTCAAAAGGCGGAAGCTTTTTTGAAAAATGAAAAATATGTAGGAAGCCAAATTACTACAGTAGGTCAAACTTCTGAAGGTTTGGGAGGCTCACAAGCTACAGCGTATAAAGCAGAGATTGATGTAAAAATGATTGACCAGTCAGAACGTTCCGATGATGCTTCAGTATATGCGGCAAAAATCAAACGTAAATTAGAAAAAGTTTTAGTTGGAGCCAAAGTAAAAACTGTTCCTGTTGGTATTTTGGGTACTGCAGAAAATGCAAAACTTGGACTGATTGTAACAGGACCTTCTACAGAAGCGGCTATGGCTTTTGCCAAATTAGCTGAAGCTGAATTAAGAAGCATTCCGGGAACAACGGAAATCAAATTAACCGTTGAAGACGGAAATCCTGAAATAAACATACAAGTTGACCGTGATAAAATGGCAGCATTAGGACTAACGCTGCAAACTGTTGGTATGACTATGCAAACTGCTTATAGCGGAAACACTGACGGAAAGTTTAGAGCTGGTGAATACGAGTATGACATCAACATCAAGTACAATGCATTTGACAGAAAGAACATTACCGATGTGAGTAATCTGATTTTCGTTAACAGTGCAGGACAGCAGATTAAATTGTCTCAATTTGCAGCTATTACCGAAGGTTCTGGCCCAAGCCAATTGGAACGTCGTGACAAATCGGCTTCGGTAACAGTACAAGGTCAAAACGTTGGGGTTCCAACTGGTACAATTGTAACGCAATGGCAGGCAAAATTAGACAAGCTAAAAAAACCAGTTGGCGTGAACTATATTTGGGGAGGTGACCAGGAAAATCAAAGCGAAGGTTTTGGTACTTTAGGAATCGCTTTATTAGCCGCTATTATCTTAGTTTATCTAGTAATGGTAGGTTTGTATGACAGTTTTGTTCACCCGTTTGTAGTATTGTTTGCTATTCCGCTTTCGTTTATTGGAGCGATGCTAGCCTTGGCATTAACAAATAATACGTTGAATATATTTACCATTTTAGGTATCATTATGTTAATTGGTCTGGTGTGTAAAAATGCGATTATGCTTGTGGATTACACCAACCAGCGAAGAGCAGCTGGTGAATCAATCAGAACTGCATTAATTCAAGCTAACCACGCTCGTTTGCGTCCGATCTTGATGACGACAATTGCGATGGTTTTTGGTATGTTCCCAATTGCATTAGCTTCTGGAGCTGGAGCCGAATGGAAAAACGGTTTGGCTTGGGTAATTATTGGAGGATTAATTTCGTCATTATTCCTAACCTTAATCATTGTTCCTGTAATCTATGAAATCATGGAGAAAATAATCTATAAATTCTCTAAAGAAGAAAAAATAGATTACGAAGCCGAAATGGTTGCCGATTATGATCATAAAGAATTAAGTGAAGACGGTTTTAACCCGAAGCATACGGTATAATACCTGAATTTAATTGTGATAGAGAAACCGCCAGAAATCTGATTTTTGGCGGTTTCTTGTTTTTTTGTAGGAATGGAATGAGTATATTTGAAAATGGAATATCCTCTTTAACAACAGCATGGACAAATAATTCGCAATATTTACATAACACTTAACCTCTAACAACATATTCTATGAATTACAAACCTTCCGATTTCTTTATTGGTTTAGTTGAATTTTTCTCAGTGCTTCTTCCTGGTTTTTGTGTGGTATACATTGTTACTATCAATACAATTCAATATTATAATTTTTCTGACATAACATGGATTTACTATGCCATAAGTTCCTATATCGTCGGGCACATACTATATGCTTTCTCTGGTTTGTGGCAAAAAAGCCTGAATGAATGGATGATTACCCAATTTTACGATGAAAAAGGCTTGCTTAGAAAAATATTTAAAATGAAAAAAGCAAGAGGCTTAGCATTAATTGAACAAGCAAAAAAAATTAAGAACGAATGCTTTAAAGAAGAAAGCTATCATGAGGATATTAAATTTTATGATTGGATCAATATCCTGATTTCACAAAATGACCCTCAATTGATGGCAATTACACAGCGACTAGAGGCGGACTCCAACTTTTTCAGAAGTTTTACTATTGTCTGCATTGTCACTGCTTGCTATTACTTCTATTGTACGCCTATTTTAGTTATTTCTATTTTGTTATTTTTCTTTTCTTTATGGCGATTTGTTAACAGAAAATTTAACGCAGAAGAATTTGTATCCTTATATTTAATTAATAAGCATAAAATGAAATCAGAAAAAACAGAATAGTAATGACTGCTAATTATGAAGGTTTTTTGTTTCCGTCACCTTAAATTTCATTATATAAAAAAGGGCTTTCAAGATTTTTGAAAGTCCTTTTTTTATTGGGTATTTATTCCAAATTTCAAGAAAGAGAGTTGTTATAGCTTTCATTGAAAATCTTTGTGGTCACTAGAAAAACGTTAGGCAATTAGCCAATAGTGATTACATACTCTGTCCGAAAGTCAATAGATTATTATCTGGATCAAGCAAGGCAAATTCTTTTTGTCCCCAAGGTTTTGTCTCTAATGCTCCATTTGGGTGTATGCTTATTTTATTGTCTAGCAATGATTGGTACAACTCATCAATGTTGTCAGTTCGGATATAGACCCCCGAATAGTTTTCCTTAGCTTCGATTTCTTTAAACTCAAAAAAGTGGATTTCTATGCTGTCTTTTTCAACCATTAAATAACCATCATAGTCAGAACTTCCAACGTTCTGAAATCCTAACTTGTTTATATAAAAATCTTTTGTTGCGGTCTTGTTCCGCATTGGCAATTTTGGATTTACGTTTGTCAACATACTTTTTTTATTTTAAAATTAAGTCTTTTTTGGGCTATTTAATCAATTTCTAACTCATAGTTTTCCCAAACAACGTTCTGGGACTACAGCGGTTTTGGGGCTGAATTGAATCTTATTTTTGGATTTGCGAATCATCCCAAATACAAAACCAACTTCCAATTAGCCAATTGTTAACAGAACGTTGTAACGAAGATAATATTTAAAACTTAAACGGAGTCCCATCATCGATTATATGTCTTCTTAACGGTTTGTTGTTTTTCTCTATCGTCAAATAGCCCTTTATTACCAAGCTAATCCTCCATCTTCATTAAAAAATTTGCCTGTTGCACCTGAACTGTCAATTGTAGCATATTTTACAATAGCCGTTGCACCTTGTTCGACTGTTTTTGTTCCCTGATGATTATTAAAGTCTGTAGCAGTAAACCCAGGGCATATACAATTCACCTTAAAATTTGTGTCTTTCAACTCAACCGCTAACATCACGGTGTATGCGTTCAACGCGGTCTTTGATGGGCCATAAGCAGCAGGCTTGAATTGTGCAAATATCCAATTTGGGTCGCTGTGATTTGTCAACGAAGACAGTTCGGTGGTAACATTTACAATTCTGGGTTGGTCTGATTTTTTTAGCAGCTCAATAAACTCTTGCGTTACTTGAACTACACCGAAAAAATTAGTCTCAAATGCAAGTCGTAATGTATCAATAGTAACCTTTGTTGCTGGTTGCGGGAAACCGCCACTTATGCCTGCATTATTAATTAGTATATCTAGTTTTTGAGTTTTCGCTTCAAGCTCTTGCCTTGCGGCTTTTATTGAATTGATGTCGGTAACATCCAGTTGAATGCAGTCGACATTTGTTAAGCCCATTGCTTTTAATTTTTCAATTGCCTCAAACCCGTTCACTTTGTCCCGGCTACCGATGTAAACGAAGTACCCAAGTTTTGCCAATTGTTTAGCGGTTTCAAAACCGATGCTTTTGTTTGCTCCTGTTATTAATGCTGATTTATTCACATTATTAACATTATTTTTAAGGTGTTCATGATTCTTTGAATTCATTTTTGTGTTTTTTGATGAACAGCAAAAGTCGGTGGAGTAAAATCAAGTGAGATGGACTATTCGCTTTAATTGCCTGACAAATCTTGAATGCTTTCTACAAACTGTGTAACACTTTTTCCAGTGTTCTTTTTGAAAAGCTTAGAAAAATAATCGGGGTCGGTAAAACCTAATTCGTAAGCCAATTCCTTTACCGATGTCTCGGAATAAAAAAGTTTCCGTTGTGCCTCCAACATCAAGCGGTTTGTGATAAATTCTTTTGGCGAAATCCCCGAAAACGCTTTTACAATGTTATAAAGATTGTTTGTCGTTACAGAAAGGTTGTCGGCAATAGTGTTTATAGAATGTTGCTCTGTCAAATGAGTTTCAACTGCAATTTGAAACTCAATGTATTTTGAAAGTTTGGTTGTTTCTGGTTTTTCCTTTGCAACACTTTTAAAGTATGCATTGTTAAACTCTGTCAAAAGTGAATTAAGATTAGCCAAAATAATTTCGGCTTCTTTTTGGTCATTGTCTGAATGCAAAATTTTGTTGAGTATTTCAAAAAGTGTTTTTACTCGTTGTCTTGAATCACTGTCAAATGAAATGATTTGTGAATGTAAGGGATTGATTAAAAAAGAAAATTGTTTTGGAAGCAACGACAAGCAGTTTTGGTCAAAACTCATTTTGAAATATTCAATGTCATTTTTCCTTTGTGGAGGTACAGAATGAATTTGATTAGGCAAGACAAAAAACAATTGCCCATTAGTAATTGTCAAATCATTCAAGTCAACCTTATGAGTTAATGAACCATTTTCAATGAAAACAAAAAAATAATTTGCTTTTCTATGAGGCTGAATCAGCATTTTCATAACCTCTTCGGGTAGATTATTATTTGAATTAGAGCTAACTCTAATCGCAAGTTTATCGTGTTGTTTTATTTGGTCAAGTAGTCCTTTTGTTTCTTGCATTGCCGTCTGGTTTGATAGTTGTAATATCGTCTGTTACAATGGCCGCTAAGGTTCCGGGACTATAGCGGGTTTGCGATTAAATTGAGCGCTATTCACGAATTTTCTAAATCTTCAATATACAAAACCAATTTTAAATTAAGCCTATTACCCAAATCCGTTGTAGCTGTTGTGAGTGTTTTTCTACGCTAAACCCGCAATGCTTAATTCTGAATATTGTTTTTTTGTCAAGTTTATTTTTACTGAAATATTACATTTTCCTCCATCGTTCATTTGAATTAAGTTGTATTTAAAACCTGATTTATCGTATTTGTTTTTGCAATAACAATTTATCCAAGCTTCTTTTTCATTATTGGTGTTTGTTACGATTACGCATTGTTTTACATATTCATTTTTATTTTTGAGTTTAGATTTGTTTTCAGCAAAACATTTACTCAAAATTTTGTCTATTTCTTCAAGTTCTTTCTGATTAATATCATAAGGCTTGTATTCTGAATTTTGGCTTTCTGGTATGTATGTAAAGATCGCATAATCGTCAAACTTTGTAAAATCTATTTTGTTTTTTGTATTTAAAGAATTCTTTTTTATTTCAATTCTAAAAGGACCTTTGCCGCTAATGAATTCAATAAAGTTATTTTTAATTACAGCTTTTTCACTGTTTGTATATTCAAATTCAAATGGTTTAAAATATAGAGTGTCATTTTTTACTTGGCAAAATCCGTTGAACTTTTCGGTTTTCTCATAATTTGGACTTTTCGTAATATTTGTGAAATTATAGCTACTATCAGAATATAATTCAAATTTTAAAGTTCCACCTAAATCATAATTATTCTCTGCAAAAATCTGCTCAATTTTTGAGTCCTTTGAAGTTCCTTTTTTACATTGAGTAAATAAACTTAAAACTGCGAATGTAAATATTAATTGTTTTTTCATTTTTTCGTTTTTCCAAAATACTCACTAACTAATATATAGGCGAAACAAACTTTTGCATATACACCAATTTTTGGGCAGATTGACGAAAGTTGTTTTGTTTCCTAGTTTCTCAAATATAGAAAATAATAGTTACAAACCTACAAAGCGTAAATTTCATTCATATTTGCCATTTTTATCCTCCGCCTAGCAAAACAGGGCATTACCCAAAAAAACAATGCCCTGATACGAGCTTCGGACTCCCTGTTACATACTGCGGACAGCCTGATATGTACTTCTGACTCTCAATTACAATCTTCGGACAAGCAGTTATCTATTTCGGAAAGGTTTCTACAGTCTTCGGAGGGCTTGCTGATTACTGCTGAGAGTTTTACCAAACATTAAAGTAGTTTTTTTATATAAAATACAATAGCCATTGTTATTCATGATCCCTTCCATTTTTCGAAAAGCATTCGAAAAAAAATTGCATTGCATGGTCTTGACAATAGACGTATTAAAGTAATTTTATCAAATGCGGTTTATCAAGTTTGGTTGTGAAATAAAGCCTGTAAAATAGGACGAAGTAGCAAGCAAATTGTATACTCTCTTTTTGAAATATTTATCAGACTAAAAAAAATTAAAAAAAACATGATTCTCATAAAATATTTATCGAGTTCATTTGTCTACATAAATAGAAGGCTTCTTAAAAATGAATTTAAAAACAAAAAAATATAACATGAAAAGAAAAGGTTTTAAAATAGCGGGAATAATATTGCTCGTCATTGCGGCAGGCACAGGATTTAGTTTTGCAGTCATGCTGTTATGGAATGCACTTATTCCAAACATATTCGGATTAGGAATTATCAGTTTTTGGCAGGCATTGGGATTACTTGTACTTTCCCGTCTTCTGTTTGGCGGTCACGGACATCATGGCGGCCCTGGATTTGGAGGTATGCGCCATAAAAACGGCATCCGCGAAAAATGGATGAGCATGACTCCCGAACAGCAAAAAGAATTTATAGACAAACGCAAAGAACACATGTGCGGCGGAAGATTTGGCCGCAGACGTTTCTTTGGCGGCAGGGATTTTGACTTCGACAGTACTGACTTCGACAAAAAAGAGAATGAGTAATAAGCCGCAAGATGTTGGATCGCTGGTAACAGCTTATAAACCTAGGTTGAACGCGTTTATTCGTAAACGCGTTTCAAACAAGGAAGATGCCGAAGACATTTTGCAGGACGTTTTTTACCAACTGGCAAAAGTAGATACTGCGATGAATCCGATTGAGCAGGTAGCTGCCTGGCTGTATCGGGTTGCCCGCAACATGATAATCAATAAACAAATTAAAAAGCATGAAGAAGAATTACCTTCCTACCTAAACGACGACGACGAGGTGCTCAAAGATATTTCGGAAATGCTGTTCAGCAGACAAACGGCACCATCTCCCGAAACGGAATACTTACGTTCCCTAATGTGGGTTGAACTGGAAAACGCATTATCAGAATTACCACGGGAACAAAGGGACGTTTTCGAAAAGAATGAATTAGATGGTTTGTCTTTCAAAGAAATATCGAATGAAACTGGTGTTTCTGTCAAAACATTACTTTCGCGAAAGCATTATGCTGTTTTGCATCTACGAAAAAGATTATCCGAATTGTATGAAGAAATCATTTACTCCTAATTTTTTCAGCTATTACAATAACAAATTACAGATTAACAATTCGGGCAGGAATTACAATATAATTATCTAATTTTTAATAGAATACAACCAAAGAAACGGAAACTTTATTTGTTTTTAAAGTTTCCATTGCTATATTTGCATTACAAAAATATTACAAAACTTGCAGAAATCATGAAAAACGAATGGAAAATTGATTCGGAAGAATCAGACGTATTGATAAAAACGAGACATTCATTGATTGACTATATGTCTGGTTCCAAAAATAATTTTAAAGGCCACGTTGCTATACAAAATCACCAAGTGGAAAACGCTTCAATCGAATTTTCATTGAAAGCAAACGACAAAAGCAGAAACTCTGATTTGAAATTAATTGACTTTTTTGATTATGATGAAACACCTGTGATTCAGTTCAAATCAACTTCTTTTGAAAAAATAAACAAAAACATCAATTTTCTGAAAGGGCATTTAACCATCAAAAACATTACCAAAGAAGTGGAATTGGACACTGAGTTTATTGGTTACAATAACTACAACGGCGTTCAAAAAGCATCATTTGAAATTACCGGAAATATTAGCCGCAAGGATTTTGGTCTTAATCCCTATCAGGGAGGATACGCAGTAGGCTCTGATATTAAACTGATAGCCAATTTGGAATTTGTTAATCATTAACATCATACAATTAACCAATTTACATAAATACCACTAACCAACAAGTTACAACCAAAAAATGAAAGACAAAATCATATCCAAAGCAAGCGATTTATTTTTAAAACTTGGTTTTAAAAGTGTCACCATGGACGATATCGCCTGCGAAATGTGCATTTCCAAAAAAACGATTTATAAATATTTCTGCAACAAAGAAATACTGATTGAGGAAAGCACGGAAATGGTTCACAAAACCGTTCACGAAATCATAAATACCATTGTCGCCAAAGACCACAACGCCATTGAAGAGAATTTTGAGATTCGGAAAATGTTCAAAGAAATGTTTCAGGCAACGGATACTTCTCCGCTCTACCAATTAAAGAAGCATTATCCCGAAATCTATCAAAAGGTAATGAGCAGAGAATTGAACGAATGCAATATGTGCTTTAAGCAAAATATAGAAAAGGGAATTCAGCAGGAATTATACAGAAACGATCTTGATGTTGACATCTACGTTAAATTTTATTACTCCTTGATTTTTAGCATCAAAGAAAATACCAGCTCCGAAAGAGAATCCACAAAACTGGAATTACAGGCACTGGAATACCACACCAGGGCAATGGCAACGCCAAAAGGAATAGCCGAACTTGAAAAACAATTACTTAAAACCAAAATATAATGAAAAACATATTCATTCTAATGCTTACGCTATTGAGTTTGAGCATCAATGCGCAAGATTCGACTAAGAGTTACTCCTTTTCATTACAGCAGGCAATAGACCACGCACTCGAATACAATTACACGGCTGTCAATTCAGGTCGTGATATCGAAGCTGCCAAAGAAAAAAAATGGGAAACGACCGCAATGGGTTTACCGCAGATTGATGCCGGAGTGGATTTTACCAATAATTTTGTACTCCAAAAATCAGTTGTGCCAGCCGAATTCTTTGGAGGAAAACCAGGAGAATATGCCGAAGTCGCCTTTGGAACAAAATACAATATGGTTGCCCGTTCCAGTGTGAGCCAGCTTATTTTTGACGGTTCTTATATCGTGGCGCTTCAAGCTTCAAAAACCTATTTGGCATATTATGAAAATGCCAAAAAAAGATCAGACATTGACATTAAAGAAATGGTCATTAACTCTTACGGCAGTGTCTTATTAGCACAAGAAAGCATAACTATTCTGGAGAGAAACATTGCATCCCTGCAAAAAACGCTGAACGATACCAGAGCCACCTACAAAAATGGATTAATTGAAGAGGAAAGTGTTGAGCAGCTGGAAATTACTTTAGCTTCTTTGGAAAGCACTTTAAATTACAACAAACGTTTATTGGACATCACTTACAAGATGCTGAAAATCAATTTAGGCATTGATATTAATGACCCAATCACATTGACCGACAAATTGGATGCACTAACGATTCAGAATATGGATCTTGCTTTTTCCAAAACAGAATTTAATGTAAACAACAATATCAGCTACAAAATAGCAACCAATTTTGAAGAGCAGAGAACATTAGAATACAAACTCCAAAGAAGTAAAGCGCTGCCTTCATTATCTGCGAAATTTAACTTTGGTTATACCGCATTTAAAGATCAGTTTGAGTTTTTTACCCAAAACCAAAACTGGTTTAATTATTCCAATCTTGGTCTTACCCTAAACGTGCCTATATTTAGCAGTTTAGCCAGAAGTTCCAGAACACAGCAGGCGAAAATTGCTTTGGATCAAGCCAAAACACAATTGAATGAAACCGAACAAAAACTGAAACTGCAGTATGCTACCGCAAAAACCGAATACGAATACAGCATTGCCGATTATGAAACTGCCAAAAACAATCTGAATCTGGCAGAAAGAATTGAGAAAAAACAGCAGATTAAATTCACCGAAGGGCTTTCGACCAGTTTTGACTTTAATGATGCGCAGCGGCAATTGTACACTGCTCAACAGAAATATCTGCAGACAATGGTCAACATTATCAATAAAAAAGCCAGTTTAGAAAAAATCATCACTCAATAACGACACCAATAAAATTTAAGAATATGAAAAAAATAATTATCCTTACCGTCCTTTCAGCTGTATTGATTGCCTGTAATTCATCAGAGAAGAACCAATCAATCGACAGCATTATTGCATCCAAAGACGTAAAAGCGATAACTGCCAAAAAAGCCGAATTACAGCTACAGCTTACCCAAATCGACGAAGCATTGGCTACTTTGGACGTAAACAAAGAAATCGAAGCATTGGTTACTGCCGTAAAACTGAAAGACACTTTATTCAACCATTATCTTGAGGTTCAGGGAAGCATTAACACCAATGAAAATGTATTAGTTCAGCCTGAATTTCCAGGAAACTTAGTAGAATTGAATGTGAAAGCCGGACAAAAAGTAAGTAAAGGACAAGTTTTGGGACGCACAGATGATGGCGGTATGAGCCAGCAGTTGGCCAGTGCCGAAAACCAATATGCTTTAGCCAAAACTACATTTGAACGTCAAAAAAATCTTTGGAGCCAAAAAATCGGTTCCGAAATACAATACCTCCAAGCACAAACTCAAATGATTTCAGCACAAAAAGGAGTAGCTCAAATCAAAGCCCAAATTGCAAAAACAGTAATCAGAGCCCCTTTTTCAGGAACTATTGACGAAGTTTTTGTGGAAAAAGGCGAAGTAGTTGCCGCTAGTGCAAAAGGATTAATGCGAATCGTGAATTTAGGAAATATGTATGTTTCCACTTCCATTCCCGAAACCTATATCGGAAAATTGAACATTGGCACTGAAGTGGATGTTTACTTAACTTCATTGGGCAAAACTTACAAAGGCAAAGTGCGCCAAATAGGTAATTTTATTAATCCAAACAACAGAAGTTTTGGAATTGAAGTTAGTGTTCCCAATCCGGAAAATTTATTGAGACCAAATCAGGTAGCCAAACTGAAAGTGATTGATTACGTGAGCAAAAATGCCGTAGTTGTTCCAACCAATGTGATTCAGCAGGATTCCAAGAAAAACAGTTTTGTGTACACTGTGGCCAATTCTACCGGAAAATCAGGCATTGCCAAAAAAGTAATTGTTAAAACCGGCCAGTCATCAGATAATGTAACCGAGATTTTAAGCGGATTGAATTCTGATGCCATAATAGTTACTGAAGGGATGAATACCATTTCGGACGGGATGAAATTGAATTTTTAAAAAGTTTAAAATTGTTTAACTGTTTAAGGCTGTTTAAAACACAACCCTATTTAAACTTTTAAACAACATTAAACCACCTTAAACCAAAAGCATATGTCACACCAAAATAAAGAATTCGGAATATCAAGTTGGGCTGTCGAAAACCGCGTTACAGTCTATATCCTGACTTTACTAATTGTAATCACAGGAACCATTGCCTATGTTACGATGCCTCGCGAGGATTTTCCGGAAATTATAGAAAATAAGGTTTATATTTCATCTGTTTTCCCAGGAAACTCAGCCGAGGATGTAGAGAAATTAATCATCAAACCCCTTGAAAAGGAAATCAAGAACATCAGCGGAGTCGATAAAATCACATCCAGTTCCTTTCAGGATTATGGAATGATTATCGTAGAGTTTGAAGATAAAGTTACCATTTTGGATGCCAAAACCAAAATTAAGGACAAAGTGGATATCGTAAAAGCAGATACCGATTGGCCTAATCTTGACAACGGAAGCAAAGTGGAACCCAGCGTATTTGAATTGAACATTTCGGAAGAAGTGCCTATTCTAAACATCAATCTACAGGGAAATTACACCACGCAGCAACTTAAAAAATATGGAGAATTGCTTCAGGACGATATTGAAGAAATCCCTGAAGTCAAAAAAGTGGACATTCTGGGTGTTGATGATAAAGAAGTGGAAATTGCCGTTGATATTTTCAAAATGACAGCCGCCCAAGTTTCTTTTGACGACATTCAAAGTGCTGTAAAATATGAGAATATGACGCTTTCAGGAGGAAATTTAATTTCTCAAGGCTCTCGAAACAACATCAGAATCGTTGGTGAAATCAAAGATCCGAAAGAACTCGAAAACATCATTGTAAAACACAATGGCGGAACCGTTTACCTGAAAGATATTGCAGTGGTTAGTTTCAAAGAAAAAGAAAAAACCACTTATGCCCGTGAGAAAGGAACCGAAGTAGTGATGCTGAACGTAAAGAAACGTTCCAACCAGAATATGATTTCGGCCATTGAACAGGTAAAAGAAAAAATTGAGGAGGCCAAAGCTTCCTATTTGCCGTCAAATCTTAAAATTGAATTGACAAACGACCAATCTTCTCGTGTAGAACATCAGGTTGATGAACTTTCGAACCATATCATTTTCGGGATTGTTCTGGTAATGATCGTACTGATGTTTACGATGGGACTTCGAAACTCGTTGTTTGTGGGCGCCGCCATTCCTTTATCAATGCTGATGGCTTTTAGTATCCTGTCGGCATTTGGACTTACGCTAAACACGATGGTGCTTTTCGGATTGGTAATGGGACTGGGAATGCTGGTGGATGACGGTATTGTAGTGGTTGATAACGTATTTGCCAACATGAAAAAAGGAATGCCAAGAATAAAAGCCTCAAAAATAGGAATTGGTGAAATCGCCTGGCCGGTAATCTCCTCTACCGCAACAACCTTGATGGCATTCTTACCTTTTGCATTATGGCCGGGAACAATGGGTAAATTCATGAAATATTTTCCAATGACATTAACGGTAACATTATCAGCATCTTTATTTGTTGCAATGGTAGTCAATGCAGCTATGACAGGAGGCTCGATGGATATTGAAGACCGAAATGTGACTAAAAAATCGGCCAAGACCTACTCGATAATTTTCACCATTATCGCTGTTATTTTTGTGCTTTTCGGAAATTTTTATGATTCTAAATTTGCAAAAGCAATTGGCCACTTGGCCATAATTTCTCTTGGATTGATGTGGCTGTATAAATTGAAATTATACCAATGGACACAAGATTTTCAGCACAGCTTTTTCCCTAGAATGGAAGACAGATACAAAACCTTTTTGGCTAAAATTTTGACCAAAAGAAGAGCTTGGTATGCTTTGGCGGGAATTATAGGAATGTTATTTTTCTCTTTTATCCTTTTGGGAATATTCCCTAGAAAAGTACTTTTCTTTCCGGACAATATTCCGAATCAGGTAATTGCCTATATCGAATACCCGCAAGGAACCGATATTGAAAAAACCAATAAGGCCACCCTATTTGTTGAAAAACAGGTGATTTCCATTTTAAGCAAATATATAGATCCAAAAACAGACAAAAACTATTTGGCCGAATCCATCGTATCCCAAGTGGGAGTTGGAGCCGGTAATCCAAACGTAGATGCAGGATCGGCTTCGGAAACGCCTTTTAAAGGAAAAGTAACAGTGAATTTCTCCGAATTCAAATTCAGAAGAGGCATCAACACCGCCGATATTTTGGAAGAAATAAGACGTAAAGTAAAAGGTATTGCCGGAGCTACGGTAACGGTCGAAAAAGACGCCAATGGACCACCGGCCGGTTACCCAATCAGTATTCAGCTGACAGGTATCGATTATGACGAAATGCTGAAAGAAGCGGACAAGATGATTACTTTTATCAATTCCAAAAACATTCCTGGAATTGAACGTTTAAGCATTGATGTTAATAAAGAAAGTCCAGAACTTGAGGTAAAAGTGGACCGCGTAAGTGCGGGAAGTTTGGGCGTTTCGACTGGGCAGCTGGGATTCAATTTGCGCCGTTCCGTATATGGACAGGAAATTTCGACCTACAAAGAAGGCGATGACGACTACAACATCACGATGCGTATGCAGGATGACCAGCGCAAGAACGAAAACGTATTATTCAATCAAGCGCTGACTTTCAGGAATCCTGCTAACGGACAAATGATGCAAGTGCCGATTTCGGCGGTTTCCGAAACGGAGAAAACCACAACCTACAATCAAATCAAGAGAAAAAACCAAAAACGTATTATGACGGTTTACTCCAATGTTTTGACCGGTTATAATGGGGATGAAATCACTAAACAAATTGCCGCAGATTTAAAAGGGTATCAATTACCAAAAACAGTTACCTATTCGTTCTCAGGAGTTCAGGAAGAGCAAGGCAAAAACCAAAGTTTCCTGATGTATGCGCTGTTTTTGGCTTTGGCCGGAATTACCATTATCATCGTACTGCAGTTTAATTCGGTTTCCAAAACAATGGTTATCCTGTTTACGGTAATCCTAAGTTTTAGTGGGGTCTTCTATGGATACGTCATTGCCAACATGGATTTTGTGATCCTAATGACGATGATGGGAATCATCTCGCTGGCTGGTATTGTGGTAAAAAACGGAATCGTGTTAATGGACTTCTTTGTTCTTTTATTAGATAAAAAAGTAGCCGATAAACATCTAGAAAGCCATGATGACTTGACCATAGACGAAATCAAGGAAGTAATTATCGAGTCTGGTAAATCAAGGCTGCGTCCGGTATTGCTGACCGCTTTGACAGCCGTGCTGGGATTAATCCCGCTTGCGATCGGACTGAATTTCGACTTCTTCTCTTTGATAACCGACTTGAATCCGCACATTTTCATGGGTGGGGACAATGTGATTTTCTGGGGACCTTTGGCCTGGACCATCATCTTCGGGTTGACCTACGCCACAGTATTAACCTTAATTATGGTGCCGGTAATGTTCTATCTTGTTAAACGAACCAAATATTGGTTGAGAGACAGAAGAAAAGCCCAAGCTACTGAAATATAAGTTTTATAAACTTTCTGAAAACCCGCCTGAAATTTGATTTTGGGTGGGTTTTTGTTTTATTTTCAAAAAACCTTTGCTGGCTGTTTAGCCCTGATGGAAGCGTCATCCTTTTTCTTTTTTCTTTAAAAAGGAAAAGATACAGCGGACAGCAGGAACCCATATTCCCCGATAAAGCCTATCCTTTCGCTCCCCATAATTATTTTTGAAAGCTAAGCAGAAATGCTATTTAAAAATTAAAGATTTCATCTTTTGTACTTTACCTTTGGCAGACTTATAAATAGTTTACATTAAAGTCCAAATTCAAGATGAAAAGAGAGCATTATATCCCATTTGATAAGGAATTCTTACTCGAAGAACAACTGGCTGAATTTGCCGGTGATGAAAAGCAGGTAGAGAATTTCAAAAAGCTGTTTGACATCATTGAACATTATTTCCACTATGAAGCGTTTAACCTGATTCGGAATATAAAACAAAATTACGCTTTTTTCGACCCTGATTTGCCTCCAAAAGAAAGAGAGACTTTTAAAGGCAAAAGTGATTTTGGGCTTTTCAAAGAAAATCTGCTTAAGGTTCTTGATTTGAGCAATTATAGCCGTGTGAGTCAGGAAACTTTGGATCAAGCGTTCCTAGATTCGGATTTGATTGGCTTAAAACTGGCTATTGACTTAGATCTTTATAAGGATTACGAAATTTATGTGAGAGGCCAGCATACGGCCAAGGAAAAGGTTGGCAAATACGTTTTTTGGAAGAAAAAAATTGAAGTCGAATACTATGACCGCGTAATGATTTACCTAAGATATCATGATGCTGATTATTACAAAAAAAACAAGCTCAAAAAAAACAAATCACTGATCGAACCTGGAACCGTAGTTTTAAAAATCTTTAAACGCGTTCCCAAAAACGATCTCGAAACAATATTCCCAAATGCCATTCCAAAAATGTCGTTAACCGACAAACTTTTATTATGGGTTCCGGGTCTTGTGGGGGGAATTTCATTATTGAGCACCAAGGTAATTCCGGCATTGATTACAATGCAATCTGCCTATGAATCTGGGGAAACAATAGATTTATTAAACAGTAAAACCTCATTGAATCAAGGATTAATTGCACTTGGGATATTGGGTGCATACTTGTTTCGCCAGTACAATAACTTTGTAAATAAGAAGATTAAATATTCGAAAATGCTTTCGGACAGTCTATATTTCAAAAATCTTGGGAACAACAGTGGCGCATTTTATTCGTTGCTGAATTCATCTGAAGAAGAAGTGCTTAAGGAAACAATCTTGGCCTATTCTTTTTTGAACAAAAGCGAAACTCCATTAACCGAAGACGAACTGGATCATCAAATCGAGTCTTGGTTCAAAAACAAACACAATGCAGACCTTGATTTTGATGTAAAAGAGGCATTGCTTAAATTAAAAAACAGCGGTCTTGCATTTGAAACCAATGGAAAATGGGAAGTGATTTCCATAGGGAAAGCACTAGTAAGAATGGACGAAATTTGGGACGGGGTTTTTGAGTATAACTTAGTAACTAAAAATTAGCAGTTAAAAAAAAAGGAGAAAATAAAAATGATTTTCTCCTTTTCTAAAATTAGCCATAAATACTATTCCGCAGTAACTGGGTCAATTATTTCAGAAACTAGGCTGATTTTATTAGCGGGAAACCCACCTTGACTTGCATGTTCCCGAATCATTTCTTCATTTGGGGCAATGTAAACACAATAAATCTTATCATCAGTCACATAACTGTGTTTCCATTGTATTTCCGGCCCCATTTTTCTTAAGACATCGCAAGACGCATTCGAAATCTCCTTTAATTGTTCTGGCGTCAAATTCCCTGCGCTAGGAATTTCTCTTTCAATAACATACTTTGGCATACTAATTAGATTAAAAAAGTTAGAATAAAATAATTATAGAAAACCTCTTTTGGTTTTGCTTTGACCATTAATTAAAGAGAATAAGAAAGATTCATGCAGAAAGGGGCAGTTTATACGATTGCATTTGAATTTGAAATGCAATAATAAAGTGAAACGCATTGAAACAATCAAAATCGGCTAATACAGTAACCCATAAAAGCCGATTTCTTAACAAACACAAACTTTATAATTTAGAGTTCTGACAAATAGATATTTAAACTAACTGATTCTCTATTTCACCCCTAAACCATGTGCTGTATTTGCGTAATAAAGATACGATAAATCATTTAAACATGTTCTGCCTTAACAAAGTTATAACACTGAAAACCAGAATAAAAAAAGGAGAAAATCAATAAAGACTTTCTCCTTTTCTCAAAATTAACTATGTATTTTTTTAGTTTGAAGTAGCAAAAGCATCTTGACGCCAGTTTTTAATTTTTGCCACTTGATTATTGGAGAAATCTACTTCACAAAGACTGCTTTTCTCGGCATTTTGATACCAGAAAAACCATTTTCCTGTTTTCACTCCGGCAACATATTCTCCTGAGGCGATTTTATCTCCGGCTTCGTTATAAGAAACCCAGATTCCTTCTAATTTTCCATTTTCAAAATATCCTTCCTGTTGCACTTGTCCATTTTCATAAAAATAGGTCGCTTTTAATTTTTTACCAAATGGCTCCAAAACAGGTTTCGCATCTTGGGCAAAAATTGCTCCTGAAAATAATACCGCGGCCAAAATCATAATCTTTTTCATATCGTTAGTTTTTAATTGTTTGTATCTTGTTATATCAAAATTAGGAACAAATTTTACATTAAAAAAACTTTTACTTAACAATTTCGTAACACAGACAAAAGCTTAACATTGGAAACAAAAAACAAAGAAATTTCTTTCCAAAATGAGCAATTAAAAGTAGTTATTGACAAAAACAAAACTGATTCACCCCATTTCAGATAGATTTTTAATTTATAACAGATAGATTTTGTTTTTCAGCCAGAATAGTCCAGTTATCCGTTTCATACGAGCGATAGCGAAATGAAGAAGTAATATTATGTGCCTTTCGTCCAAAAAAACGAGACACGCATAATGATTTTCACTTCCACCGGCGCTTAAAGGGAAATATTTTGCTTTTTTGACATTATCCAAAAAAAGTCTAAAAGAAAAATAAGACGTAACTGAGTTACAGCCTTTTTTGTTTTGAAGAAGAAAGGAAAAAAGAATGTTTTATTGCAGTAAATTCTAGGAGTATATGATATAAAATTGATAATTAGTCCTAAATTTGCACTCGCGCTAAAAAAGAGCAAAAAAACTAAATTTTATATCATGTACAGAAGTCATAATTGTGGCGAATTGAACGCCTCACATATCAATACAGAAGTTACTCTTGCCGGTTGGGTTCAAAAATCAAGAGACAAAGGTTTTATGAATTGGGTTGATTTGCGCGACCGTTACGGAATCACGCAATTGATTTTTGACGAAAGCCGTTCTATAAAAGAAGTTTTTGAAACTGCCAAAACATTGGGACGCGAATATGTGATTCAGGTAAAAGGAACTGTTATTGAGCGTGAAGCCAAAAATAAAAACATTCCTACTGGTGAAATTGAAATATTAGTTACTGAACTTAATATATTAAACAGCGCATTAACTCCACCGTTTACAATCGAAGACGAAACCGACGGCGGTGAAGACATTCGAATGAAATACCGTTATTTGGACATTCGAAGAAATCCAGTAAAAAACAGTTTGCTTTTCCGCCACAAGGTAGCAATGGAAGTGCGTAAATACCTTTCGGACCTTGATTTTTGCGAGGTAGAAACTCCTTATTTAATCAAATCAACTCCAGAAGGAGCAAGAGATTTTGTTGTTCCTTCCCGAATGAACGAAGGGCAATTCTATGCTTTACCGCAATCACCGCAAACATTCAAACAATTGTTGATGGTCGGCGGAATGGATAAATATTTTCAGATTGTAAAATGTTTCCGTGACGAGGATTTGCGTGCAGACCGTCAGCCAGAGTTTACTCAAATTGACTGCGAAATGGCTTTTGTGGAGCAAGAAGACATTTTGAATGTATTTGAAGGTTTGACCCGTCATTTATTAAAAGAGATAAAAGGTATAGATGTAGACAAATTCCCTAGAATTACCTACGATTATGCGATGAAAACATACGGAAATGACAAACCGGACATTCGTTTCGGAATGGAATTTGGTGAGTTAAATGAATTTGCGCAGCACAAAGACTTCCCGGTTTTCAATACTGCCGAATTAGTTGTGGGAATAGCAGTTCCTGGATCGGGAAATTACACCCGTAAGGAAATTGATGCTTTAATTGACTGGGTAAAACGTCCGCAAGTTGGCGCCAGCGGTATGGTGTATGCAAAATGTAACGAGGATGGCACTTTCAAATCATCAGTAGATAAATTCTACGATCAGGAAGACTTAACTAATTGGGCAAAAACTACAGGAGCAAAACCTGGAGATATGATTTTTGTTCTTTCAGGACCAGCCGATAAGACAAGAACTCAATTGAGCGCTTTGCGTATGGAATTGGCCACTCGTTTGGGATTAAGAAATCCAGCTGAATTTGCGCCTCTTTGGGTTGTTGATTTTCCATTATTGGAATTTGATGAAGAAAGCGGACGTTATCATGCAATGCACCATCCATTTACTTCTCCAAAACCGGAAGATATGCACTTATTGGAAACCAATCCCGGAAAAGTTCGTGCCAATGCCTACGATATGGTTTTGAACGGAAATGAAATCGGCGGAGGATCAATCCGTATTCATGATAAAGCGACACAACAATTAATGTTTAAATATTTGGGCTTTACGGAAGAAGAAGCCAAAGCGCAATTTGGTTTCTTAATGGATGCCTTCCAATTTGGAGCACCTCCTCATGGTGGTTTAGCTTTTGGACTGGATCGTTTGGTTGCTATTTTAGGAGGGCAGGAAACAATCCGTGATTTTATTGCTTTCCCAAAAAACAACTCTGGCAGGGATGTAATGATTGATGCTCCTTCCATAATTGATGAATCTCAATTAAAGGAATTACATATTAAATTAAATCTAAACAATTAGGTAAAAACACTTGAATATCAATAATTTTAGAAAAAAAATAATAGCATAATGATTTTCGTATTATATTAAAGATTACATTTGCGATATTATAAATTATTATTACTATTACAATGCGTACAGGTACAGTTAAATTTTTCAATGAATCTAAAGGTTACGGATTCATTACAGACGAAGAAACAGGAAAAGACATTTTTGTTCATGCTTCAGGCATCAACGCGGAAGAATTACGCGAAGGTGACAGAGTTAGCTATGAAGAAGAAGAAGGAAGAAAAGGTAAAGTTGCTGCTAAAGTAGCAGTACTTTAAGCATAAAAATCGCTTACTGTTTTATTGCAAAAAACGTCTAAAAAACGTTCCGATGTATCGGAACGTTTTTTTTTGTGCCATACTAAAAAACCAGCACCAACAATCTTATTTATAATGAATAAAAATTACGATTGTATTAAGTTAATGTTTCCACTAAATCCGTTACAAAACTTGTGTTTTAATAACACTAAAGCTATCTTTGTAACTTAATTTAAAGCAAAAACTGATAATTATGCAATCCGAACAAATAAACTATATCCCAGTCTTTATGCAGCTTGTTTTGGCTGTAGGATTTGTTGTAGGTATGATCATTATTTCTGGCAAATTAGGACCAAAAAGACTATCTGAAAACAAAGACAAAAACTTCGAATGTGGAATTGAATCAGTTGGAAATGCAAGAATACCTTTTTCGGTAAAATATTTCATAGTAGCTATTCTATTTGTGCTTTTTGATGTGGAGGTAATATTCTTGTATCCTTGGGCAGTGAATTTCAAAGAGTTAGGCATAGAAGGAATGATAAAAATGATTATCTTTATGATGTTGCTTTTAGTTGGCTTTTTCTATATCGTCAAAAAGAAAGCATTAGAATGGGAATAAATTAAGAATGCAGGTTTTAAATTTTAGCCTTTAAATTTTTATAATTAGAAAGGTTTAAGGCATAAAATTTAAAATTTAGGTTTTTTTTAAAAATAAAAATTGATTTTTTACAATGTAGATTTTGATTTAAGGTTCAAAAGAATCTAAAATCAGAAATCAGAAATCTAAAATTAAAATGAGCGATTCAAAAATAAATATGGTTGCCCCGCCAGAAGGTGTTGTTGGAGAAGGATTCTTTGCCACAAAACTGAATGACGTTGTTGGATTAGCACGCGCCAATTCGCTTTGGCCATTACCTTTTGCAACATCTTGTTGCGGAATCGAATTTATGGCAACAATGGCTTCACATTATGATTTAGCACGTTTTGGGTCTGAAAGGGTGAGTTTCTCTCCTCGTCAAGCCGACATGCTATTAGTAATGGGAACTATTTCAAAAAAAATGGCTCCAATTTTACGTCAAGTGTACGAACAGATGGCAGAACCTAGATGGGTTATTGCTGTTGGGGCTTGCGCTTGCTCAGGAGGAATTTTCGATACTTACTCCGTATTGCAGGGAATAGACAAAGTAATACCTGTTGATGTATATGTTCCTGGCTGTCCTCCGCGTCCGGAACAAATTGTGGATGGCGTTATGAGATTACAGGAATTAGTGAAAAACGAATCTGTAAGAAGAAGAAGCTCCCCTGAGTATAAAGAATTATTGGCATCTTACAACATTCAATAAGAAAATGGCATTAGAGACAACAGAAATTCAAGAGAAGTTAACAGAAACTTTTGGTTCAAAGGTTTTAGGATTCAATCAAGATAAAGACATTTTTGCATTTGAAGCGGATTCAGACATCATTACAGCTGTCGTTCTTTATTTAAAAAATGATCCTGCTTTKAGTTTTCACTTTTTGACTGATTTATGTGCAGTACATTACCCTAACAATGAAGAAAACAGACAATTTGCTGTTGTTTATCATTTGCATAATTGGTACGAAAACAAACGTATCCGTATTAAATCATTCATAAGCGGTTCAAATCCAGAAATTAAAAGTATTTCAAATATCTTTTTGTGTGCCAATTGGATGGAAAGAGAAACTTATGATTTCTTCGGAATAAACTTCGTAGGACATCCTCAATTGAAACGTATCTTGAATATGGACGAAATGATTTCTTTCCCAATGCGCAAAGAATTCCCTATGGAAGACAGCGGAAGAACGGATAAAGATGACAGGTATTTTGGAAGAACAACAATCAACCAATAGCTAAAAAAATAAATATAATTTTTCACATTAGATAAATGTCAGAACTATTATTACCACCAGAGCATCGCTATGCTAAAATAATTAAAGAGCGACACAATGAAGACGGAAGCGAGCTTTCTATTCTGAATTTAGGCCCTACACACCCTGCCACGCACGGTATTTTTCAAAATATCCTATTGATGGATGGTGAAAAAATTCTTGAAGCAGAACCAACTATTGGTTACATTCACAGAGCTTTTGAAAAAATTGCTGAAAACCGTCCTTTTTACCAAATCACTCCACTTACTGACAGAATGAACTATTGTTCTTCGCCAATCAATAATATGGGATGGTGGATGACCCTTGAGAAACTTCTAGACATCAAAGTCCCAAAAAGAGTTGATTACTTAAGAGTTATCGTAATGGAATTGGCACGTATTACAGACCACTTAATCTGTAATTCAATCCTTGGAGTAGACACTGGAGCTTATACTGGTTTCCTTTATGTATTCCAATTCAGAGAAAAAGTATACGAAATCTACGAAGAAATTTGCGGTGCGCGTCTTACTACCAATATGGGAAGAATTGGCGGTTTCGAAAGAGACTGGTCAGCGGAAGCCTTTAGGAAATTAGACATCTTCTTGAAAGAATTTCCAGTAGCTTGGAAAGAATTTGAAAACTTATTCGAAAGAAACAGAATATTTATCGACAGAACTGTTAATGTTGGAGCAATATCTGCTGAAAAAGCAATGGCTTATGGATTTACAGGACCAAATTTACGTGCAGCAGGTATCGATTATGATGTACGCGTTGCGCAACCTTACAGCTCTTATGAAGATTTTGACTTTATAGTTCCCGTAGGAAAATCTGGAGACACTTACGACCGCTTTTGCGTAAGAAATGCCGAAGTTTGGGAAAGTTTAAGCATTATTCGTCAAGCACTGGATAAAATGCCGGAAGGAAATGAATACCATGCCGAAGTCCCTGAATACTATCTTCCTCCTAAAGAAGACGTTTACACCAATATGGAATCACTGATATATCATTTCAAAATTGTGATGGGTGAAGTTCCTGTTCCTGTGGCAGAAATTTACCATCCTGTTGAAGGAGGAAACGGAGAATTAGGATTTTATTTAGTAACAGACGGAAGCAGAACTCCTTATAGATTGCATTTCAGAAGACCTTGCTTTATTTTTTACCAAGCCTATCCTGAAATGATCAAAGGCTCAATGTTATCTGATGCGATTGTTATTTTATCGAGTTTAAATGTTATTGCAGGAGAATTAGACGCATAAATTATGGTACACACACATTACAAACAAGAAATAAACATGACTGAAGCGTTGATGTCCCGCATCAATGAATTAATCAGCCATTATCCTGAAGATAAAAGAAAATCAGCTTTACTCCCCGTTTTACACGAAGTTCAAGATGCTCACGACAACTGGCTGAGCATTGAATTACAAGATAAAGTTGCCGAAATTTTACATATCAAACCAATAGAGGTCTATGAAGTGGTTTCGTTTTACACCATGTATAACAGAAGACCGATTGGTAAATATATGTTTGAATTTTGCCAAACTTCCCCTTGCTGTTTAAACGGAGTAGAAGATCTAATGGATTATACCTGTGAAAAATTAGGCGTTCCTGTTGGAGAACCTACAGCTGACGGTCTTTTCGAAGTAAGAGGTGTTGAATGTTTAGGCGCTTGCGGTTATGCACCAATGATGCAATTGGGTGATTTTTACAAAGAACATTTGACGACAGCAAAAATCGACCAGTTAATAGCTGATTGTAAAGACAATAAAATAATATTACACGATAAATAATATTACACGATAAATAATATGTCACAAAAAATATTATTAGATAAAATCAATATCCCAGGGATTAAAACCTACGAAGTATATCGTGCAAACGGTGGTTATGCTTCTGTAGAAAAAGCATTAAAAACCTTAACTCCGGACGAAGTAGTTGAAGAAGTAAAAATTTCTGGATTGCGCGGCCGTGGAGGAGCTGGTTTCCCCGCTGGAATGAAATGGAGCTTTATTGATAAAAAATCAGGAAAACCAAGACATTTAGTTTGCAATGCCGATGAATCTGAGCCGGGAACTTTCAAAGACCGTTATTTGATGGAATACATTCCTCACTTATTGATTGAGGGAATGATTACTTCCAGTTATGCATTGGGTGCCAACCGCTCGTATATCTACATTCGGGGAGAATACATGTGGGTATATAAAATATTAGAAAGAGCTATCTCAGAAGCTAAAACTGCCGGTTTTTTAGGAAAAAATATATTAGGTTCTGGATTTGATTTAGAGTTATATGTTCATTGTGGTGCCGGAGCTTACATCTGTGGTGAAGAAACTGCTTTGATCGAATCATTGGAAGGAAAAAGGGGCAATCCTCGGATTAAACCGCCATTCCCTGCAGTTTCTGGGCTTTGGGCTAATCCAACCGTGGTAAATAATGTAGAAACTATCGCTGCTGTGCCATGGATTATAAATAATTCTGGTGCAGATTATGCAAAAATAGGCATCGGAAGATCTACAGGAACCAAATTAATCTCAGCTTCAGGACATATCAAAAATCCAGGTGTTTATGAAATTGAATTGGGACTAAGTGTTTATGAATTCATGAATTCTGATGAATATCTTGGCGGAATGAGTTCAGACCGACCATTAAAAGCTTTTGTGCCTGGAGGAAGTTCTGTTCCTGTTTTACCGGCACATTTAATTTATAAAACAGCAGCAGGCGAAGATCGTTTGATGTCCTATGAATCTTTAAGTGACGGTGGTTTCGCTACCGGATCTATGTTAGGCTCTGGAGGATTTATCGTTTATAACGACACCTCTTGCATTGTTCGTAACACTTGGAATTTCTCCCGTTTTTATCACCATGAAAGCTGTGGACAATGTACTCCTTGCAGAGAAGGTACTGGCTGGATGGAAAAAGTATTGCACAGAATTGAAAACGGACACGGACGTGAAGAAGATATCGATTTGTTAGTGAGTATTCAAAGTAAAATTGAAGGAAACACAATCTGTCCTCTTGGTGATGCGGCAGCTTGGCCGGTTGCGGCAGCGATTCGTCACTTTAGAGATGAGTTTGAATATCATATTCGTTTCCCTGAAAAAATAAAAAACAGAGACCATTTTACTGCTGAGCCTTTTGAAAAAGTAAAGCATTTAGTTTCTAAAGAAATAGTATAAAGAAAGAATTTCAGACAATGAAAGTAACCATAGACGGTCAAGAAATTGAAGTAGAAGCAGGAACAACAATTCTGCAGGCTGCGCGCATGATTGGCGGCGATGTTGTTCCGCCAGCGATGTGCTATTATTCAAAACTAAAGGGAAGCGGCGGTAAATGCCGTTGCTGTTTAGTGGATGTTACCAAAGGCAGTGATGCTGACCCGAGGCCTATGCCTAAATTAATGGCATCTTGCGTAACAGGCTGTCAGGACGGAATGGAAATCGCCAGCAAGGCTTCTGCAAGAGTTCAGGAAGCGAGAAAATCCGTAACGGAATTTTTGCTAATCAACCACCCCCTGGATTGTCCAATTTGCGACCAAGCCGGAGAATGTGATTTGCAAAACTTAAGCTTTGAACACGGAAAATCAGCATCCCGTTTTATTGAAGAGAAAAGAACTTTTGAACCTGAAGATATCGGTCCAAACATTCAGTTGCACATGAACCGCTGTATTTTATGCCAAAGATGTGTACAGGTTGCGGATCAATTGACAGATGACAGAGTTCATGGAGTAATGGACCGCGGTGATCATGCTAATATCTCCACTTGTATTTCAAAAGCTATAACTAATGAATTTTCTGGAAACATGATTGATGTTTGTCCAGTTGGTGCTTTGACTGATAAAACTTTTAGATTCAAATCAAGAGTTTGGTTTAACAAGCCCTATAACGCGCATAGAGAATGTACAACACCAGGATGCTGCGGAAAAACAACTGTTTGGATGTTTGGAAACGAAATCCAACGCGTTACAGGCCGTAAAGATGAATTCCACGAAGTAGAAGAATTCATTTGCAACACTTGCCGTTTTGACAAAAAAGAAGTGACTGACTGGGTAATTGAAGGGCCTCGTAAATTTGAAAAAGATTCAGTTATCAATCAAAATAACTACACTCAAAAATTAGAAAAAGTAGAAATAGCTACTGAGAAAAACATCCTTTTGGGTAGAGATCAAGATAGAAAAAAAATAAGCATGGCCTCAAATCCATTGGACACTAACACTAATAAATCTTAAAAATGGACAGTACATTTGTTATAGAAAAAGGTGTGTTTATAGTAGTAATTTTCGCTCTTACTATGCTGATGGCTATGTATTCTACATGGGCAGAACGTAAAGTAGCCGCTTGGCTGCAGGATAGAGTTGGCCCTAACAGAGCGGGACCTTGGGGATTGCTACAGCCACTTGCTGATGGAGGTAAATTATTTGCAAAAGAAGAATTTTTCCCAAATACTCCTAATAAATTTTTATTCGTTGTAGGACCTGCAATTGCAATGAGTACAGCCTTAATGACCAGTGCGGTTATTCCTTGGGGAGATAAATTACACTTATTTGGAAAAGATATTCTATTACAGGCAACTGATGTAAATATTGCCATATTATATGTTTTTGGAGTAGTTTCATTAGGAGTTTACGGCATCATGATTGGTGGCTGGGCTTCGAATAACAAGTTCTCTTTGATGGGAGCTATTAGAGCGGCATCGCAAATGGTTTCTTATGAGGTAGCAATGGGATTATCGATAATCGCTTTGACTATGATGACAGGAACTTTAAGTTTAAAAGAAATTTCAATACAGCAGTCAGAATGGCATTGGAACATATTGTATCAGCCATTGACTTTCTTGATATTCCTGATTTGTTCTTTCGCGGAGCTAAACAGAACCCCATTTGATTTGGCTGAATGCGAATCGGAATTAATTGGCGGGTATCATACAGAATATTCTTCGATGAAAATGGGATTCTATTTATTTGCAGAATATGCAAACATGTTTATTTCCTCTACTATTATGTCTGTGTTATTTTTTGGAGGATATAATTATCCAGGAATGGCATGGGCAGTAGAAAACTGGGGAGTAAATATTGCGAACGTAATTGGAATGATGGCGCTGTTTGCTAAATTATGCGGTTTTATTTTCTTTATCATGTGGGTTCGCTGGACAATTCCGAGATTTAGATATGACCAATTGATGCACTTGGGATGGAGAATTTTGATTCCGCTTGCGATTGTCAATATTATGATAACCGGAGTTGTGCTTTTGAGAAATGAAATTACTGTTTATTTAGGATTTTAGTCTTAATAAGGTAGAAGTCATAATTTACAACCTATTAGCTAGAACAAACACAAAACACAACTTAAGTTACTAAAAAACATATAGTAAGGCGGTCACAATTTGTGACCGCCTCATAAAAACAAAAATTGAATTAACTGATTTATGAGTGAAGAATTAATCATAACCGAAGAATTTATAATGAGTAAAATATTGCTTATTAGAGACACAAAAGTGATGATTGATAGAGATTTAGCTCAGCTTTATGGTGCTACAACAAAACAATTAAACCAACAAGTAAAGAGAAACTTAAAACGCTTTCCTAGTAATTTTATGTTTCAATTGACAGAAATAGAAAAAGAGCAGGTAGTCGCAAATTGTGACCACCTCAAAAACCTAAAATTTTCTTCAACTTTGCCTTATGTTTTTACAGAACACGGAACAATGATGTTAGGAAATGTTTTGAATAGTGATAGAGCAATTGAATTTAGTATAAAAATAGTTGAGGCCTTTGTTAAAATGCGAGAATTTCTGACTAACAATATAAGTGTAAAATTAGAAATAGAAGAAATAAAGAAGAAGTTAACGAATCATGATAAAAATATAGAATTGGTATTTACCTATTTAGATGAGTTGATGGAGAAACAAGATAATAAGATTGAAAGAAATAAAATTGGATATAAAAAATAAAATTAATTAGGTCACGAATGCCTTAGCCCTGATAGAAGCGGCATCCTTTTATTTTTTCCTTTAAAAAATAAAAGATACAGTGGATAGCAGGATTAGCTACAAATAAAAAATATAAAATGTCAATAGAAACTATATCCTTATCGGGAAGAAAAAAAATGGTCTCCAATAAAGAGATGACTTTTTTGGAACGCATGTATCTGATTGCGATTGTAAAAGGTTTAGCCATTACGATAAAACACCTTTTTAGAAAAAAAGCAACTATTCAATATCCTGAACAAGTTCGTGTGATGAGCCCAGTTTATCGTGGACAGCATATGCTAAAACGAGATGAGCAAGGCAGAGAAAACTGTACTGCCTGCGGGTTATGTGCTTTGTCTTGCCCTGCTGAAGCAATTACGATGAAAGCGGGAGAGCGTAAAGCGGATGAAATGCATTTGTATCGAGAGGAAAAATATGCCGAGATTTATGAAATCAATATGCTGAGATGTATTTTTTGCGGGCTATGCGAGGAGGCTTGTCCAAAAGACGCAATTTATTTGACTATTTCTAAAGAATTGGTTCCTGCCAGTTATGACAGGGAAGATTTTATTTTTGGAAAAGACAAACTGGTTATGCCGCTTGAAATGGCAATGAAAAACACTCAACTTAAAAACGCTAACTAATGTCAACAGTACTTATTTTATTTTGCGTATTGTCTGCAATCACATTGCTAACAGCATTTTTAACTATTTTTAGCAGAAATCCAATACATAGCGCTATTTACTTAGTGATTTGTTTTTTCTCTATAGCAGGGCATTATTTGTTATTGAACGCTCAGTTTTTGGCCATTGTACACATCATTGTTTATTCTGGAGCTATCATGATTTTATTACTGTTTACAATCATGTTAATGAATCTTAATGAAGCGGACGAAGTTCATAAGCCGAGATTCACGAGATTGGGAGCTATAGTTTCTTTTTGTTTAGTGTGTCTGGTTTTAATAAAAATCTTTATTGACTCTAAGCCTATTGTAGAATATGATTATACGGGTGAAGATTACCAATCGATAAAAGTACTCGGAAAAGCATTATTGAATGAGTATATGGTCCCGTTTGAATTTGCTTCTATACTATTATTAGTAGCGATGATTGGGACTGTATTATTGTCTAAAAAAGAAAAATTAGAAAAATAATGAACAATATTTTAACTCAAATTGGTATAGAGAACTATATCTTCCTATGTGTAACACTTTTTTGCATCGGTATTTTTGGAGTTTTATACAGACGCAATGCTATCATTGTATTTATGTCTATTGAAATTATGCTGAACGCTGTTAACTTATTGTTTGTGGCATTCTCAACTTATCACCAAGACACGCAGGGACAAGTATTCGTATTTTTCTCTATGGCTGTTGCTGCTGCCGAGGTTGCGGTTGGACTGGCTATATTAGTTTCGATATTCAGAAATATTGGATCAATTAGCATCGATAATTTAAAAAACTTAAAAGGATAAATGGCAATGGATACCAATTTAGCTTTAGTCTTACTGTTAACTCCTTTATTAGGATTTTTAATTAATGTTTTCTTTGGAAAAACTCTAGGAAAGTCAATATCAGGGATCATAGGAACTCTTTCGATAGTAGTTTCTTTTCTTGTATCAATTTCTTTCTTTTTACAAATCAGCCAAACGCAGCAAGCTATAACAATTCAATTATTTGATTGGATTCAAATCAGCAACTTTAATGTTAGTTTTGGTTTTTTACTGGATCAGTTATCCATTATATGGTTATTGTTTGTAACCGGAATTGGCTCCTTGATTCACCTATACTCCATCAGCTATATGCATGATGACGAAAAAGTGCATTCTTTCTTCGCTTATTTGAATTTGTTTATCTTCTTTATGATCACACTGGTAATTGGAAGCAACTTATTGGTAATGTTTATTGGCTGGGAAGGAGTTGGACTTTGTTCTTACTTATTGATTGGATTTTGGTATAAAAACCAAGATTACAATGATGCCGCCAAAAAAGCCTTTATCATGAACCGTATTGGGGATTTAGGATTGCTAATCGGTATATTTATCTTAGGCGGTTTATTCTCCACATTGGATTTTGCCAGTTTAAAAACAGCTATTGCTGGAGCTCATAATCTTGATACGTTTTGGTTAAGCATTGCCGCTTTGGCTTTGTTCATTGGAGCTTGCGGTAAATCGGCACAAATTCCTTTATATACTTGGTTACCTGATGCGATGGCTGGACCTACACCAGTTTCGGCATTGATACATGCTGCAACTATGGTTACTGCTGGTATTTTTATGGTAACAAGAATGAATTTCTTATTTGATTTAACACCGGAAGTACAAACAATAATTGCTGTAATTGGAGGTGTAACTTCATTGGTTGCCGCTACTATTGGTCTCGTTCAAAATGATATTAAAAAAGTACTGGCCTACTCTACTGTTTCTCAATTGGGATTAATGTTTTTGGCTTTAGGATTTGGTGCTTATGAAGTAGCCGTATTTCACGTAATTACTCACGCTTTCTTCAAAGCATGTTTGTTCTTGGGTTCGGGATCTGTGATTCACGGATTGCATGGAGAACAGGATATGCGTAAAATGGGCGGATTGAAAAAAGCAATGCCAATCACTTTTTGGACAATGCTTATTTCATCATTAGCAATTTCTGGAGTTCCTTTGTTTTCAGGTTTCTTTTCAAAAGACGAAATTTTGATGACAGCATTCCACCATAACATTCCGCTTTGGGTTGTTGGATCTGTTGCTTCAATAATGACTGCTTTCTATATGTTTAGATTAATGTTCTTGACTTTCTTTAATGATTTTAGAGGAACTGAAGAACAAAAACACCATTTGCATGAAAGCCCTGCTTTAATCACATTCCCTTTAATTGTATTGGCAATTTTGGCAACTTTTGGAGGATTAATCAGTTTACCTGGAAATAGCTGGCTGAACGAATATTTGGCTCCTCTTTTCGCGAAAGCGGGAACAGAAGAACACGGATTGGGAACAACTGAATATATGCTAATGGCAATTGCCGTAGTTGGCGGATTAGTTGGAATTGGAATTGCTTATGCAAAATATATCAAACAAAATACTGTTCCTAGCGAAGATGCTGAAATTACTGGATTATCAAAAGTACTTTACAACAAATACTATGTTGATGAACTATATGATTCCTTGTTTGTAGCACCTATAAACGGTTTGTCAAAAATCTTTAGGGACTATGTAGAAACTTCAATTTCTTCCATAGTCTTTGGACTAGGAAAAGTAGCCAGCGAACTAAGCTACCAAGGTAAAAAATTACAGAATGGAAGTGTTGGACTATACCTATTTGCTTTTGTTTTAGGCATGTGTGCCATTGTTTCATTTTTATTTCTAGCTCAATAATTATTACTATGAATGTATCTCTAATATTAATCATCCTTTTAGTTGGCGCATTTGCAACTTATTTAGCTGGTGACAAGCTCGCTCCAAAAGTGGCATTGTTTTTTGGATTGGCGTCTGCGGGTTGCTCTATAGTTTTGTTGAATCATTTTAATTTAGGAGAAAACATCAGCTATAGCAGCCAATGGATTACACTGCCTAAAGTTTCATTTGCATTACAGGCAGACGGATTGTCATTGGCAATGATTTTATTGACAACTATCTTGACTGCCATAATCATTTTATCATCTTTTGGCAATGAATTTAAAAATTCAAAGGCTATTTATGCACTAATATTGTTCATGTCTTTTGCCATGACTGGGACTTTCCTAGCTAGCGATGGACTTTTATATTATATCTTTTGGGAATTATCTTTAATCCCAATTTACTTTATTGCATTGATTTGGGGTAACGGTGATGCTGAAGAACGCAAAAAAGCAGTGGTTAAGTTTTTCATCTATACTCTTGCCGGTTCTTTATTTATGCTGGTTGCATTTGTTTATATGTACCAAAAAGCGGGAAGCTTCCTTATCGAAGATTTATACAGACTGAATTTAACTGTTGATGAACAAAAATGGATTTTTACCGCTTTCTTTTTGGCATACGCAATTAAGATTCCTTTAATTCCGTTCCATACTTGGCAGGCAAATGTGTACCAAAAAGCACCAACTCTTGGAACTATGCTTTTATCTGGAATTATGCTAAAAATGGGATTGTACAGCCTTATCCGCTGGCAATTGCCTTTGGCTCCATTAGCGGCAAAAGAATACATGTTTATATTCATCGGAGTGGGTATTGCAGGAGTAATTTATGGTTCAATCGTTGCATTGAGACAAAAAAATCTTAAAAAATTACTAGCTTATTCATCTCTTGCTCACGTTGGGTTAATTTCTGCTGGTACTTACACACTGACTCTTGATGGTTTTAGAGGAGCTGTTTTACAAATGATTGCTCACGGATTTGTGGTAGTTGGATTGTTTTTCGCAGCAGAAATCATTTTTAGAAGATACGAAACTAGATTGATTGCCGATATGGGAGGCATTCGTTCTCAATCCCCAAAATTCACATCTATGTTTTTAATTTTGGTATTGGCTTCTGTGGCTTTACCAACAACTTTTAACTTTATTGGTGAATTTACTGTATTGTACAGCCTTTATCAGATCAATATTTGGTTTGCCATTTTAGGAGGAACGACTATCATTCTGGGAGCTTATTATATGCTAAAGATGTTTCAGCACTCTATGTTAGGAGAAACCAACACAAAATTATTTACTGATGTTACTTTCGCTGAAGGCTTGACAATGGTTATTATTATTGTGGTATTATTTTTCTTCGGAATGTATCCAAAACCAATCAATGATTTAATAACGCCTAGTCTTGAAGTTATTTTGAAAGTAATAAATAAAGCATAGAGGTTTGATTTTAGAATGAAGATTAACGATTTTAGACCCGAGAGCAACAACAAACTGGCGAAGCATTTCAGAAATTAAATCTAAAAAAGAAATCTTTTAAGCATAAAAAAATAAAGAATAACAAAATAAATTAGGTTAAACGAAATTGTCATTGTTAACATTTATCGATGATAAATCTCAAATCCGAAATTAAAAAATAAAAAATGACAACATTAATAGCTATAATAGGATTAGGTGTTTTATGCCTTATATTTGAAATCTTTGATTTTAGAAAAGCAATTGTTCCAATAACAGTAATTGGGTTATTAGCTATTCTAGGACTTACAGTTTCCGAATTTAATTCGCCTGGAAGTTACTACAACAATATGATCGTTGTAAATAAATTTTCGATTGCATTTTCTAGTCTATTTATTGTCTTGACATTGTTTTTGGTGGCCTTGGGGCATAATTTTTATGAAAATCATCAAAGTAAAATTTCAGATTTTATTGCCATAAAAGTATTCTTATTAGCTGGAGCGGTTGCTATGGTTTCTTTTGGAAATCTTGCAATGTTCTTTTTAGGAATCGAAATATTATCTATTTCTCTTTATGTACTTGCAGCAAGTAACAGAACCAAAGTTAAAAGTAATGAAGCTGGAATGAAATACTTCCTGATGGGATCATTTGCATCTGGAATTATTTTATTTGGTATCTGTATGATTTACGGAGCAATGGGATCATTTGATATTGTTGAAATTAGCGACATGTCTCAATCAGCCGAACTTCCTATTTGGTTTCCAATCGGAATTGTTTTACTGACTATCGGTATGCTGTTTAAAATCGCAGCTGTTCCGTTTCATTTTTGGGCACCTGATGTTTACGAAGGTTCTCCAACTCTAACTACTGCCTTAATGAGTACTTTGGCAAAAGTAGTAGCCATTGCAACGCTTTATAAATTATTATCCAGCATGCATGCTGATATCAATTACTCATTTCAAATTGTTGTAGTCGTTATTTCGATTCTTTCTATGACTGTAGGTAATATCATGGCATTAAGACAAGTCAATGTAAAACGTATGCTGGCTTTCTCTGGTATTTCACATGCAGGATTCATGTTAATGACATTATTGAGTATTTCCAATTCAGCAGGAAGTTTATTATACTATACTTCAGCTTATTCTCTAGCGGGAATTGCTGCTTTCAGCGTTATCCTGTATGTGTGCAAGAACAAAGAAAATGAAGATATTGTAAACTTTCACGGCTTAGGAAAAACTAATCCGTTATTGGCAGCTATCTTAACTGGATCTTTGCTTTCTATGGCTGGGATTCCAATCTTTGCAGGTTTCTTTGCCAAATTGGTTTTATTTGGCCAAACTATTCAAGCAGGCTATTTAGTAGTTGTTATATTTGCCGTTATCAACTCGATTATAAGTGTTGGTTACTACTTTAAATTAATTTTGGCAATGTACACAAAAGATGCAAATGAAGTCCGTAGCGGAAAATCATTCTTGTATTACTCAGTTGCTGTTATTGCTATTGCACTAAATATCATTATAGGATTGTTTCCTTCATTAGTTTTAGATTTATTAGCATAAGACAATAATCATTACAATATCTAAAGAGCCAGCTAAATTTAGCTGGCTCTTATTTTTTATAAAAAAAGCCATCAATTAAAAATCGATGGCTATTCCCCCTAATCTAATCAAACTCAAAACTATTTGTTCAAATATTTATAATTTATTTTTATTTCTTAAAATCTAAATAAATTAAAAACTGTTTACAAAAATCTCTTCTGACTTGTTTAATTTTATCAAATTTATCAAATACAAAACTTATATTTTTACGTATTTATACCTGATTTATCAATATAAGTTTTCTAAATTTCCGAAAACTCTAAAAAGACTAAATTTTATTCGTTTTAGCTCACTGTATAGGCATATGCTAAAGAAATGCAAACAAGAGCTTATATATCGAATATAATCGCTAAATTACGATATGAAATAAAGCAGTTATGGGAACGACTAAAAGACAGGATTTCGATCAGGAAACAAATGCAATCGCTGATATCTGCAAAGCATTGGGGCATCCAACCCGAATGCAGATAATGACACTATTATGGAATAAAAACAATAGAACCTGCGGTGAAATTGTTTCCCTAATTCCATTAGCACAATCCACAATATCCAAACATTTATTAGAATTGAAAAAAGCGCAGCTATTAAATGTAAAGAATGTTGGAAAAAAAACAATCTACTCTATTGAAGTAGAAAAAATACAAATTCTTAAAAAGTATCTAACCAATTATTTATCCAATAAATTACTTTCAAAAGAAGCAGAAATTGCAATACTTCCCCAAAAATCACAAATAAAGAAAAGAGATAAATTACATTTAAAGGAATTTAATTATCAATTCCCAAATAAAAAAAAGATATAAACCAATTTTGAGTAATGTTATAATAAAAACTTAAATAACAAAAGTGCAAAATTCAATTTCTTTAATTTTGCACTTTAAATTATTTGATAATGCCAATAAAAAAATGAAAATGAAAAATCAATTAAAAATACAAATCTGGTCGGATGTAATGTGTCCGTTTTGTTATATAGGGAAAAGAAAAATAGAAGAAGCCATCACACAATTTGAAAACAAAGATTCCATTGAAATAGAATGGAAAAGTTTTCAATTGGATCCCAATTTCGTTGCAACCCCTGGTGAAACGGTAGTAGACCATTTGGCTGAAAAATACCGAAGAGATACTGATTGGGCACAATCAATGGTAGAAAACACTAGTCAAACAGCTAAAAGTAACGGATTGGATTTCCATTTTGAAAAAGCAATCTTGGCCAATTCATTAAATGCTCATAGATTATTGCATTTGGCAAAAACACACAATCGCTCTAACGAGTTAAAAGAACTGCTTTTCAAAGCATATTTAACCGATGGGAAAAATGTTAATGATTGGAATACACTTCTAGAAATTGGGCAAAAAGCAGGATTGCACATTGACGAAATCAAACAGCTCATCGATACTGATACCTACACAAAAGAGGTTAGACAAGACCAGCAAGAAGCACAAGATCTTGGTGTAACAGGAGTCCCGTTCTTTGTATTCGATAATAAATACGCAGTATCTGGGGCACAGCCTACAGACGTCTTTTTGAAAACTCTTGAGAAAACATGGGAAGAAGGCAATTTTAACACATCAATACAAATACAAAACACAACCGAAACCAACAGTTGTACAATTGATGGCTGTGAATAAAATAAAGATATGAACGAAATAACAAAAACCCTTCGATGGGGAATAATTGGCTGTGGTAATGTCACCGAACTAAAAAGCGGTCCCGCCTATCAAAAAACAGCTGGTTTTACTATTGAAGCGGTAATGCGCAGAGATCCGGAAAAAGTGGCAGATTACGCCAAAAGACATAATATCCCGAAATATTATACCGATGCAGATGCCTTAATAAATGACCCCGAAATTGATGCTGTTTATATAGCCACACCGCCCGATACCCATAAATATTACGCATTAAAAGTTGCGGAAGCAGGTAAACCATGCTGTATTGAAAAACCATTGGCACCAAACTATCAAGATTGTTTAGATATTGCTGAAGCATTTGAAGCAAAAAACATTCCTGTATTTGTTGCATATTACAGAAGGACTCTCCCAAAATTTGAACAGGTCAAAAAATGGATTGATTCAAAAACTATTGGAGACATAAGACATATCAGATGGCATTTAAGCAAACCTGTAAGCGATCAAGACCGTTCTGGCGAATACAATTGGAGAACCGACATAAAAATCGCAACAGGAGGCTATTTTGATGATTTAGCCAGCCACGGGCTGGACTTGTTCATTCATTATCTTGGAGACATAAAAGAAGTTTCAGGAATTAGTCTGAATCAGCAGGGGCTGTACACTTCAAAAGATGCAGTTGTTGCCAACTGGCTGCACGAATCTGACATAACAGGAAGCGGCAGCTGGAATTTTGGCTCCTTTGAACGCGAAGATATAGTGGAGATTTATGGCAGTGAAGGTAAAATCACATTCTCTATATTTGAAAACGATCCTTTAATTCTAAAAACTACTGCAGGCGAATCCACTCATGACATCCCTCATCCCGAAAATGTTCAGTTACATCATGTGGAGCAAATGCGTGATCATTTACTTGGAAATTCCAAACATCCTTCTAATGCATTCACAGCGGCCCACACCAGCTGGGTCATGGATCAGATTATTGGAAACTAAATTTCCAGCAAGGTCTTTTTCGAAATCTTGTAGGATCTGGTGATCGGAATTTATACTTACAAGGTTAAAAAAAACCTTGCAGGACATGAACAATGAAGTTCCGGAGATAACATAAAAACAGAGGCAACTAAAAAATTAGTTGCCTCTGTTTTTATGTTGCATTCATTAAAATAATTACCAAGTCAAATCAACTTTCTGACCTTTCTTCAAAATAATATTTTTCTTTTCATCTCCGCTAATCAGTGTTGTTTTTCCACCATTTTTAGATAAAACGGTCACTTTTTGCAGAGTTTTATTATTCCATTGCATTGCAATTTCAAAACCTCCCCTAGCACAGATTCCTTTTACAGATCCGCTTTCCCATGCATCCGGCAAAGCAGGCAATAATCGGATTTCATTTTCATCAGACTGTACCAGCATTTCTGCCACTGCTGCAGCTCCTCCAAAATTCCCATCAATTTGAAAAGGCGCATGCGCATCGAATAAGTTAGGATAGGTTCCTCCGCCTCTTCTAGGTTTCTCCGTTTTTTTTCCGTCTGGATCTACGTATCGAAGCAGTTCCCTGAACATTTTATAAGCACGGTTACCATCCCAAAGCCTAGCCCAAAGATTAATTCTCCAGCCTTTTGACCAGCCTGTGGTTTCATCTCCTTTAATTTCAAGTGTTTTCTTGGCCGCATTAGCTAATTCTGGCGTTTTAAGAGGCGTGATATGATTGCCGGGAAAAAGCCCGAATAATTGTGATTGATGGCGGTGCCTTGGATCTTTATCTTCCCAATCGTAATACCACTCCTGCAAATTGCCTTTTTCACCAATTTGATAAGGATGAAATTTCGAAAGTGCTGTTTCTAGTTTTGCTCTGAAATCAGCATCAATATTCAGAACTTTTGATACTTTTATCGTCTTATCGAAACATTCTCTAATCATCGCCAAATCTGCTGTTCCTCCATACATTGTCGCACCGACAAAACCATCGGGAGCTATGTATTGATTTTCCGGAGAAGTTGATGGTGATGTAATTAAATTGCCTTTTTTATCAGTTACCATCCAGCCCAAACAAAATTCAGCTGCCCCTTTCATCAACGGATAACCTTCCTCTTTTAAGTATTTTTTATCCTGGGTAAAAACATAATGTTCCCAAATGTGTGTACTCAGCCAGGCTCCCGCCATTGGCCAGCATGCCCACATGGGCTCTTCTTTACCAAATTGCCCGACTGGATTGGTCATCGCCCAGATATCTGAATTATGTCCTGCCGCCCAGCCTTTATCAACTCCATAAAAAGTCTTCGCCGTAACCTTTCCGGTTACCGAAAGATTTTTTATAAAACTCAAAAGAGGCAGATGCATTTCAGAAAGGTTGGTGTTTTCTGCCAGCCAATAATTCTCTTCGACATTAATGTTCATCGTATAATTACTGCTCCAAGGCGGATTTAGGTAAGGATTCCAGATACCTTGTAAATTTGCAGGAACTCCCAGAGTTCTTGAACTGCTTATCAATAAATAACGGCCATATTGAAAATACAGAATCTCTAAATTTTTATCTTCTTTGCCGTCAGCATAACGCAATAAACGCTCATCTGTCGGAAGATTTGGAGCTGTTGTTTTTCCTAAATCCAAACTGACACGATTATAAAATTTCCGATAATCGGCAATGTGAGATTGTTTTAATTTATCAAATGACTTTAAGAATGCTTTGTTTAAATTTTCTGAAGCAATTGCTTTATCATTTAAACCTTCAGTTGCAGGATTTTTATCAAAACCATTGAAACTTGTAGCAACAGAAACATAAATTAATGCTTCGGTAGCGTCTTTTAAACCTAAAGTTGTATTTGAACTTGTAACTGTTCCGTCCGTATTTTTAATCTGAATTAAAGTTGTAAATCTTGTACCTCTTTCTTTTACATCCAGATATTTTGGAAGAACTGTATATCCCTCATTTTCATGAATTGGCGCATAACCATTCATTTTCAGCATATTATTTTTTACTTCAACATTTGACTTTAATAAGCTGCTTGAATTAATATCAAAATTCAATGCTCCTTTTTTACTGCTTGTCAATTTGATTACCATGATTTGGTCCGGCGCCGAAACAAAGTATTCGCGGGTAAATTTTACGCCGTCTATTTCGTAAGTTACTTTTGATATTGCATTCGAAATATCCAGTTCCCTGTAATAATTAGAAACTTTTCCTTTATTAGAATTACTGATCTCTAATGTTTCTAAAGGTGCAAATGATTCTGAATTTTTCCCTTGAATTTTTTTATTTAATTCTTCGGCTAATTTGTAGTTTTCATTTTTTAATGCTTCCCGAACCGCCGGAACGTTTTTATATGCTTCGGGGTTCATATTGGCATTTACAGGTTCCCCCGACCAAAGTGTGGCATCGTTTAAATATATTTTATCTGAATTAACGCCTCCAAAAACGGTTGCGCCTAATTTTCCGTTTCCTAAAGCCAAACTTTCTTCAAAAAATTCGGCTGGCTGGTTGTACCATAAAACATGACTGGATTGTGCTGCCACTTTTCCCCAAAAAGAGGAAAAAATGAAGACTAAAAGCATTTGATTTATGAGGTTTGATTTCATATTTAGATAGCTATTATAATTCTTTCACTTACAAAGTAATTGTTTTTTCTATTTAATAAATTGTTTTATAAATAAAATTTTTAAAAGTAACTTCACCTTCTCCTACAGCAGAAAGGCCTAATTTTAAACTCATAAAACCGCTTAGCACATTATGATTAAAAGAACTTACCTCTGCAGAGTTTTCGATTTTTAACCAATCCTTTCCATTTATGCTGTAAAACATATTTACTACTTGTTCTCTTTTTTCTAAGCGTAAAAATAAGTGTGTTTTATTCACTCCTTTTTCGGTAGGAAATTGCCATACTCTAAGAATTGCTATAATATTTTCTTTATCGAAAGCAATTCCTGTAAACAATTTAGTATCATAGAAAAGAACTAGTCCAGCCGATGCATTGCCTTCTATTTCAACTTCAACATCTGCAGTGTATGAATGATCAGAAGGTGTGCATAACAGGGGTGAACTTTGGCCAATTCCCGTTCCTTTTCCTTTGATTTTTATTCCATTGGGAGAAAATGTGGCTCTTTTAGAATCATACTCGTCAAAAAATTGCCATTGTGGATTGAGCTTCGTTCCCGTAAAAGTATCCGAAAGCGTGAAATCACTTTTTATCGATTGACCTGCCGGTTTTTTTATTTTATCTTCAGTTTTAATGCCTTCCTTCATTTTGAACCAGCCATCTTTTGTCCATTCTATGGGTTGTAGAAGTGTCTGACGGCCCATGTTGTAATACCCATTCTCATAACCATGAAAAACCATCCACCAATTCCCCTTAACATCGTCTATAATAGATGCATGACCTTTAGACCACCATTTTTCGGAACTATCGTTTGTTCTGACAATTGGATTGTTAGGTGCGTTTTCCCAAGGTCCGAAAGGAGATTTTGAACGAGCTGAAATTACCATGTGGCTTGTTGCTGGCCCGGCAGTTCCGCCTTCGGCAACGGTTAAATAATAATAATCTCCTTTTTTAATCATTTTTGGGCCTTCCAGACAAAAACATTCTATCGACCAGTCTCTTGGTATTTTCCAGCCATCATAAGAGTGTATTGCATTTCCAGTTACTGAAAGCCCATCTTTGGAAAGTGGTGCATAACTACCACTGCTAAAATAAAGAAAACGATCGCCTTTATCATCTGTAAAATGTCCTGGATCTATACCGCTAATTTTTAAATCAATAGGATCACTCCAAGGTCCATTAATCGTATTCGCCCATACGACATAATTGGTATTATTCGCAGGGAAATAAATGTAAAATTTGTTATTGAATTTAACCAAATCCGGAGCCCACACCGAACCCACACTTTTATTTAATGCATGAGTAACCGGTTTCCAATTAATTAAATCTTTGGAAGTCCAAATTAATAATCCAGGATAATAATTGAATGAAGAATGTACAATGTAGTAATCCTCTCCATCCCTAATTATCGAAGGATCGGGGTAATCTCCTGCAAAGATTGGATTGCTGTAAGATTCCGTGTTTTGCTGTTTTTTTTGTTGCTGCGCATTGATAGCAAACGACAATAAAAATATAAATAATAAAATTAACTTTTTCATCTTGATTTTTACTGGTTGTTATTATTTACTAACATTATATTTTCCTGATGCGGTAATCATTTCCCAATTATCAGTTCGGAAAGGAGATGCTGGAAAATTTTCTTTATTGAAAAGATTAATTTCAGTATCATCATCGGCCCAGCCATAATGAACAGCAACGGGATTTGGCACGCTTTCGCTAAAAATGATTACTTTATTATCTTTTATTGTGGCTTTAGCAGGATAAAAAACTTTATCGGCACCAGCAATTTCAAAACCTTTTAGACTTCCGTTTTTATCCACTGTTGACAATCCGCTTCCAATAGAAGAAAAGCTTACTATAATTTGGTTTCCTTTAGTCTCCATTGCTTTGTACATTGGACCGCTGCAAACTTGTTTTTTACCATAAACATCATTCAGGGCAATAGATGCTAAACGTTTTGCAACATCTTGCTTGTTTGTTGGGTGAATGTCTTTTGCATTTCCAATATCAGTACTTACTGCCATTCCAGTCTTTGCCAATTTCAACGTTTCGGTTTGTGCTTCGCGAAGTTCTGCCCAACGGCTTCCTTTTTTACTGTTGCCGCCGAATTCATCAAAAGTTGACAATTGCACAAAGTAAAAAGGAAAGTCTCCTTGATTCCATTTGGTTCTCCAATCGGTAATCATCAAAGGGAATGCTTTCTTGTATTGATTGGCTCTCCATACATTGGCTTCGCCCTGATACCATAAAACACCCTGAAACGCATAAGGAACCAGTGGATTTACCATGGCGTTGTACAATAATGAAGGATAACTATTTGGCGACAGCGAAGTTTTTACAACAATTACCCTGAATTTCCATCTCCCGTCAAGCGGAATGATTTTAGACCCAATTGTTAATTTTAAATCTTCTTTTTCTCCATAGATACCTCCGCCTCCGCTGTTATCGACAATTCTTACGGCAATTACATTTTTTCCTTCCTTTAGAATATTTGCCGGAACTTCATAAACTCTTTTTAAATCCCATTGTATGTTTTTGCCGACTTCGATTCCATTTACGTATGTAATGTCTTCATCGTCGATTTTTGCTAAACTCAAAACGGCTTTGTTTTTAATGTCATCAGCAGTAATCATGATGGTTTTGCGCATCCAGACAACACCATCTAAATCTTCTAAAGGCTGGTTTTCCCATAAGCCCGGAGTATTTAATTCACCCCAGACAGTATCATCAAAAGCTAAATCTTTGAAAGTATTTTCATTGTTTGTACTTACTGCTGTACCCTGAATTTTTTCGATTCTTTCTTTCATTTGTCTGGCATACAATTTTGAAATCGAATCCATATTTACTGTAGGTACACCGGCAATCATATCTTTAAAATCATCACTTTTTTGAAAAGCTTCGCGACTTGTCCATGTTTCTACACAGGTTCCTCCCCAAGAAGTATTGATAATTCCGATTGGGATTTTTAATTCGGCATATAATTTTTTAGCGAAATAATAGCCAACAGCGGTAAAACTACCAACGGTTTCTTTACCGCTTACTTCCCATTTTCCTGCTTTTAAATCCTCTTTTGGAGTACCGCTTAAGTCCTGAGCCACTCCAAAATGACGAATCATTGGATAATTAGAATCATTGATTTCTTTCTCTGCATTCACGGTTTTGAGAACCCGAAATTCCATATTTGATTGTCCGCTGCAAATCCAGACTTCTCCGACCAAAACATCTTTTATGACGATTTTATTTTTCCCTGTAACAGATAACTCAAAAGGTCCGCCTGCTTTTTCAGCATTTAAACTCACCATCCATTTACCGTTTTTATCGGCAGTGACAGTTTTGATTTGCTTATTAAATTGAATTTCTACTTTTTCGCCAGGATCAGCCCAACCCCAAACCGGAATTGGTTTATTTCGCTGTAAAACCATTCCGTCAGAAAACAATAATGGCACTCGGACATTGGCATTTGCCAAAATACTTACCATCAAAAAAAGAAATACGATACTTTTTTTCATTTTTTTTATTTTTTTTATTTTTTAAAAAGTCTTTAAGCCACCAAGAATCTAAGATGCTAAGCTTTAACAAAACTTAGAATCTTAGATTCTTTGCAACTTAGCAACTCAGAAATTACTTCAATCCATCTTGCAGAGCAGTTAATGCTTGCGAATCAAAAATGGTATTATCACTTCTTTTAAAAATTCCGAAACCATTGTTTCCAATGCTTCCTTCATCCCAATAAAATGGCAATAATCCATTTGCTCTTGCTGTTTTTACAACTGTTTTTAAATAATAAGCTCTTGAAGCCAAGTGCAAAGTCAATGCATCTCCAGTTAAGGTTGTTCTGCGGATGGCACCAAATTCTCCTAATAAAACTGGAATTCCTTTATCTACAAATTGGGTTTTCATTAGTTTGAAATTTTTATCCAAATCTGCTTCCTCTCCAAAAGTTGCATTACGTTCTGTATCTGTTGTTGAATGGAAACCTGCCCCCCAATAGTAAAACATTTTACCCCAAGATTCATCTTTTGTTAAACCTCCAAAATTCCACGGCCCATAGTAATGAACCTCTACCATCATACGGTTTGCTGCTGTATCTGTTGGCAATGTAGTCATTAACTTATTGGTTTTATCAATATCTGTTGTTGGTCCCTGAATTATTAAAGTACGATAAGCATTTTTTCCTCCTGTCGAACGCACCGCATTAATAAACGTTTGATGATAAGAAGTTAAAACTGCCATTTGTCCGGCATCTTCAACAGCTGGTTCGTTAGCGCCTGCAAAAAGCAAATGTTCATCAAATCCGCGTAACTGTGTTGCAATTTGTTCCCAGAATGCTTTTTGTTTAGCATTGTTTTCTACTTTTTTGGCTTCGGTAATATTATTTTCCAGCCAGCCACCATCCCAGTGAATATTAAGAACTACATACATATCATTGTCAACACAATATTGCACTACTTCTTTTACTCTAGCTAACCATTCTGCATTGATTTGAGCTGTTGTAGCATTAGCATACTGATTCCAAGAACAAGGAATTCTAATCGCATTAAATCCATTTGCCTTAACCAAATCAATCAGGGCTTTTGTAACTTTTGGATTTCCCCAGGCGGTTTCTCCACCAATTGCTTCCATAGTGTTTCCTATATTCCAGCCTAATTTAATTTTTGCTGCTAATTGTACAGCAGTACTTCCCATTCCAGTAGCATCATCTGCAATCGGGTTAGTATTGTAACTAGGATATAAACCTGTTACAACGGTGCTTCCAACTTGTGAAATTGAAATTTGTACTGATGCGGCTTCACTGGAACTTATAGTTACCATAGCTGTTCTGACAGCTGTAGTTGTGTTTTCTAATGCCGTAATTGTTACTAAACTGCTTCCTAAAGTTCCTGAAGTTTTACTCAATTGAACCCAATCAGCATTAGAAGCAATAGCCCATGTCTTAGCATCGGTTGTAACAGTAACACTGACTGCATTTCCTTTGGCAACAAAATCTATCTTAGAGATATCTGCGGAAAGTGTTTTTGCTGCAGTTTTTGGTTCCTCAGGAGCTGCATTATCTGAACTGCATGCTGTTGCACTAAAAAAAGCAAAGCATATCAAAAAAAAGAAACTATATTTTTTAATCATCTTATTCATAATAGTATTGATTCTTGGTTGGTTATTAGCAAATGTTATTTTATGACAACATCAATTCTATTTTTGATATCGCGTGAAGAATTTCCAATATTTAAAGTGTATTTTCCTGGCTCAACAATCCAGCTTTTAGCTGTTGCATCGTAGTATGCCAATTCTTTTACTGGAACCTTAATTGTTATTGCTGTTAATTTTCCAGCTCCAACAAACACTTTTTGGAATCCTTTTAATTCTTGAGAAGCGCGCTCAATTTTTGAATCGGCTTTAGAAGCATACAATTGCACGACTTCTTTACCGTCTGTTTTTCCAGTATTTTTAACTGTTAATGTAACTGTAATTGTTTCACCAACTCCGTACGAAGCTTTATCTGCTTTAGCATCACTGAAAGCAAAAGCCGTGTATGATAATCCGTATCCAAAAGGGTATAAAGGCTCAACATTTTTTGTATCAAACCATCTGTAACCTACCAAAATTCCTTCTTTATACTCAACTGTTTTATCTCCAGGAAAACTGTTAGTCGCGTGAGCAGGAGAATCCATCAATTTTTTAGGCATTGTCCAAGGCAATTTCCCAGATGGATTTACTTTTCCTAACAGTACATCAGCCAAAGCATTTCCTCCCTCAGATCCATTGAACCAACTCCAAACTAAAGCATTTGTTTTTTTGCTTAAATCATCAATTTCAAAAGGAGCTCCGGCAATCAATACCACTATTGTTTTTGGATTTGCTTCCAACACTTTTTTAATCAATTCTTCTTGTCCGAATGGTAAGTTTAACGTTCTGCGATCTGAAGATTCGGTTTCATAATCACGATTTGAACCCGCAAATACAATTGCAATATCCGAGTTTTTGGCAGCCTTTATAGCTTCCTGCAGTGTAGCAGGATCTAATTGATCAATAGTAACTGGCCCAGCAGAAGTTATATTTCCTAAGTTCCCCTTATTTCTTTCTTCATAACGCTCAAGATATCCCTCTGCATAATTGATTTTGACAGAAGCAGGTAATCTGTTTTTCAATCCGTCTAAAGGTGTAATCTCTCTTTTGGTTTTTACTCCGGCACCAAATCCGCCCAAAGCATTTTTCTTTGTTGCATTATTACCAATAACAGCAATCGATTTTACTCCGTCTAATTTTAATGGCAATGCGCTGTTCTCATTTTTCAATAGCACTATCGCTTCTGAAGCAATTTTGTAGGCATCATGATAATGCGCTTCGGTAGCGATACTTCCATTCGCCCGTTTTTTGCCACCCATTGCTTTCACTTGATATAAAGTATTCAAAATGCGTCTCACATGTTTATCAATTTCTTTTTCAGAAACTTCTCCATTTTTGACAGCTACGATTAATTTATCTGCCATGAAAAATTCATTGAACTTTTTTGGAGTTCCCATTTCAACATCCAATCCGTTCTGCAAAGATTTTACGGTAGTATGTACCGCAGCCCAATCAGACACTACGATTCCTTTAAAACCCCATTCGTCACGCAATATTTTATTAAGCATATAATCATTCTCACATAAATATTCACCTCTAAATTTATTGTAAGCTCCCATTATGCTATACGCTTTTGCCTCTTTAACAGATGCTTCAAAAGCAGGCAAATAAATTTCACGAAGTGCACGTTCATCAATCTGTACATCAACAAAATCACGATTCGTTTCCTGATTATTAGCCGCAAAATGTTTTACGCATGCCATAACATCATTATCCTGTAAACCAACAATCAAAGGCACGGCTATTTTTTTGTTCAAAAATGGGTCTTCACTCATATATTCATATGTTCTCCCTCCCAGCGGAGTCCTTACAATATTAATAGCAGGCGAAAGTAGCATGTCTTTACCTCTAGCACGCATTTCCTGTCCTAAACTGTTACCAAAAGTGTAGCCCATTTCAGCATTCCAAGTAGCCGCTAATGCTCCGCCCGCAGGATAATAAGTCGCAAAATCGTTAGTTAAACCTGCAGGAGACCAATTATCACGTGAAATTTCTTCGCGGACTCCCAGTGGCCCATCAGCCATTTTTAATTCCGGAATGCCCAAGCGTTTTACTCCACCCGAAGTAAACATACTGTTGCCATGCAGCATTCCAATTTTTTCCTCCAGAGTCATTTGTGAAATTAACTTCTCGATGGCGGCATCATTCTCGTTTGTTATTCCTTTACCAACGTATGTGGTTTGCTGTTTTTTAGTTTCAGACGACGCTATTTTTTTCACTCCTGACTGTGCATTGCCATCAGCAAATACAAGGACTGAAACAGCCATTGCTACGTATTTGATTTTATTTTTCATTATCCTACTATTATTGTGATTATTACTGATTGATTATTCTAAGCAACTATTGTTTTATAAAATTAAAAAAGACAACATCATTCTCATTTATCTTGTAAGTTTTACTAAACTTCCCTTTATCATCAATGCTTATTTTCTCAATTGCAATTGGTACGCCGCTGTTATTTTTCTTGATTGATTTTACTTGTTCTAGAGTTAGCTGGCTTGGTTTTCCCATCGCTAAATAATCTGCGAAAGCATCATTAACTTTATAGCCCACTTTATAAATCTCCAGATTATATTTCCCTTTCTTTAATCCTTCCACTTCAATTTTAACCTCACCTTTTGATTTTGACGGCAAATCTTTTATATAATACGTTTGATTATTAACATCCTTCTCTGGCAGAGTGTAGGCATAATTCCAAAATAAAAGCTGTACATCTCCTTTAGCATTTTTAGTTGCCCAAGATGAACTGTCGGTATTTTTAAGTTCGGTTTCTCCCAATTTATTCATTAGATAATAAGAGAAATAAGCTGGTTTTTTAATCCCTTGAGTATTTAACAATCCGAATCCTCCGTGAAAAGGGGTAAATCTAGGCCCCGGCTCTTCGAAAATATCCGTAAAAACCCAATAGGACATCGAGTTTGGAGCATTGCCTGCCTGCTTTAATTTTTGAAGAATATAAGCTGCCGAATGGTAACTGTCATGAATTGGATCCGCAGGAGTATAAGAAGAACTCCATTCGGTATAATGCAATTCGAGATTTGGTTTAGCTGAAGTTGCTATTTGCTTTCTAGAATTGATAACATCCCCGCTAACACTTGAATCATCCTTATTTAAAACCGTACCTGTAGAACCATATTCATCTAAATATCCTTGATTTACACCATAAGTATGTGTCGAAATAAAGTCTATTGGCACATTATTTTTAGTGCAAAAATCAATCGTTTCCGGAACCCAGCCAGCCCCTGCTGTTGCAGGACCTCCAACTCTATAGCCTGTATTTACACTTTTGACCGCTTTTGCAGCATATTCATATAATTTGAAATAATCCTGCTGTGTTCCTGTCCAAAAACCAGGCGATAAGTTAGGTTCGTTCCATACTTCAAAATACCAGCTTTTTACTTCTTCAGCTCCGTAACGTTCTGTAAAATGCTGCGTTAGGTTTTTAATTAAATCACCCCATTTATTATAATCTTTTGGCGGTGTAACATTCCCTTTCCACCAAAAAATAGTTTCCTTTCCGCTCGCTAATGCTGATGGCATAAAGCCTAACTCTACAAAAGGTTTCATTTTGATACTTACAATAAAATCAAATAAAACATCAATATACTGGTAATTGTATTCTGGATTTCCTTTACTGTCTTCACGATATACGGCCATATCATCTGTCAATAAACCATGCATACGGATGTATTTGAAATCACATTCTTTTTTAGCCATAGCCAATTGCTGCTGCCAGTCGGCGCGTAATCCCTCATTGGCACGTCCGGCACCAATACATTCTTTGAACATCGTGTTCATTTTCCCACTAACATCATTATAATTTACTTTTATAGTTCTGTTATCGGAATTATTATTTTGTCCAAACGTTGATGCATTGTTTAGAAAACATAATCCAATCAGTAGTATTAAATATTTCCTCATATAAAATTATTTTACTTGTATCTTTTTACTCAGATAAATGGCATCCGAAGCCGATCCTATCTGCAGTTCAATTATATTATTCTCTAACTCAAACTGCTGTTTTGCAGCATTCCAATATTGTAAATCTTTGGCTCTGACAGTCAATAAAACATCTTTAGTTTCTCCCGCTTTAAAAAACACTCTTTGAAATGCCTTCAGTTCTTTTTCAGGACGATCTACTTTTGATTCCAAATGCTTTGCGTACAACTGAACCACTTCGTCGCCGTCTGTATTTCCAGAATTTGTTATTGTAACCGTAACTTTTAATTCGCCATTATTGACAATAGTTTCTGGACTTGTTTTTATCGAATTGTACTTAAAAGTCGTGTAGCTCAATCCATGACCAAAAGCATATAAAGGTTTTCCTTTAAAATACTGATAGGTTCTCCCGTTTCGAATATTATAATCCAATAAATCAGGTAAATCAGTAATGTCTTTTACCCAAGTCTGTGTTAAACGCCCAGCTGGATTGTAATCGCCAAACAAAACATCGGCAAGAGCTGTTCCAAGTTCCTGACTGTTTTGTGCCATGTGTACAATAGCCGGAATGTGTTCTTGTGTCCAATTGATGGCATACGGAAAACTGCTGATTAAGGCAACCACCGTTTTAGGATTCGCCTGACAAGCAATTTTGATTAAATCTTCCTGTTCCAATGTCAAAGACTGGCGGTCAACGGCTTCTTTTCCTTCGCTCGGAACTGGACAATCGTTCCAACCAGCATTGCAGACCGGATGATTTCCAACTATCACAATAACCACATCTGCTTTTTTTGCAATTGTAGCTGCTTTACCATCAGCATTATTTTTTGCATATAAAATCTCGACGTTTGAGCCCAATTTATTTTTAATTCCCTGCAAAGGCGTTATTACATAAGGAGGTGTTCCGCTGTACCAATCCAAAAGCACCTGATCAGCACGAGTTCCAATAATGGCGAGAGTTTTTATTTTTTCTTTTTGCAAAGGCAATAATTTGGAATCATTTTTAAGCAGTACAATTGATTTTTGAGTCGCCTCTAAAGCTATTTTCTTGTGTGCCTCCGTTTTCCAAGGATCTATTGTGTCTTTGCCTTTACCGATTTTTGCATACGGATTTTCATCAGAAGCATCGAGCATTCCTAATTTAATCATCACTCGGAAATTGCCTCGGATTTCTGCATCTATATCTTTCTCTGTTAAATATCCTTTGGCAATTGCTCCATCCACTCCTTCTTTATAATCATCTAAAAACTGATTGATTCCAGCTTTTACAGTGGCGGCAGCACCCAAATATTGATCGGCATAATATTTATGATCCGACAGTAACAGTTTGAAAGCACCGCCATCGGTACAGATAATTCCGTTTTGTCCCCATTCTTTCTGCGTAATCTCTTTCAGCATCGGGTGTACCATTGCAGGAATTCCGTTTACTTTGTTATAAGATGCCATGTAGGCACGTGAACCTCCATCAACAACTCCCATCCTGAAAGGAACCGAATAATATTCTCTCCAAAGACGTTCATCAAAATCAGACGAAGTGTAGGTTCTTCCGTCTTCGTTGCTGTTTGCCAAAAAATGTTTCATTAATGAAGCCGACTGCCAGTATTTTGGGTTATTTCCCTGAAGTCCTTTTACAAAAGCGACTGTCATCGTTCCGTTAAAAAAAGCATCTTCCCCGTAACTTTCTTCGGTGCGTCCCCAGCGCGGGTCTCTGCCGATATCTGCATTTGGAGCCCGGATTACCAAGCCTCCGCGATTATATTTCTGAAAAGCGTAACGTGCTTCATAACCTTCAACCTGAGCTACTTTCTGAATTAAATCAGTATCCCAGGTTTCACCTAAACCATAAGCTTGCGGGAAAGTAGTTGTCGTTATTGGTTCTTTGTTTTTTCCGCCCCATTTTGCCGGTCCGCCAAGTGCTAATCCGTGCAATCCTTCAACATGACCTGTACCGACAACTCCCAATCTGGGAACAGATGGATTGGTGCTTAATACCTCAATTTTTTCTTCCAATGTCATTAATGACAACAGATTGTCAATACGCTTTTCAACATCCAAATTAGGATTCTGAAAAGGATATTGCTGTTTTTTTTGTGCCAAAACTGGTACAATGAACAATAGAAGAATAATATATAGGGTGTTTTTTTTCATTTTTTAAAATGGAAATTGTTGTTATAGAGACGGACTGCAGTCCATCTCTACAACAACATCCAGGTTATAATTTTTTGAATCTAATTGCTGTTCCTCCAGCTCCTCCTAAATGCAGTTTCAATTTATCTGAAGCTTTAACGGTTTTCTTAGAAATTGCTACAGCAGATGGATTATGTGTTTCATCAGTACCTTCGGCATCAGCATAAATCTGAGCTTCGTAACTAGTATTTTTATCTAAGAATGACAATGAAACTTCTACATCACGCGCTTTTTCGTTTGTGATTGTTCCTAAAAACCAATCGGCACTGTTTCTGTCTTTACGAACTGTAGTGATGTATTCTCCAATTTTCCCTTCCAATACTTTTGTGTCTTCCCAATCTGTAGGAACGTCTTTCAAGAATTGCAAAGCTGGTTTCCCTTCGTAGTTTTCTGGAAGGTCGGCCATCATTTGGATTGGAGCATAAATCGTTACGTACAATGCCAATTGCTGAGCCGTTGTACCGTGAACTCTTTTTCCAGGATACCCCTGTTTTACCTCAACATCAAAAATCCCCGGCGTAAAATCCATTGGTCCTGAAAGCAGTCTCGTAAATGGAATAATAGTTAAATGGTTTGGCGGATTTCCTTCGCTCCACGCATTGTACTCCTGTCCGCGAGCCGCTTCTCTTGAAACCATATTTGGAAAAGTACGGCGCTCTCCTGTGTCTTTTATCGACTCATGGTATAAAACTGCCAAATCATATTGTGCCGCTTTTTCTAAAATATATCTGAAATAATTCACTCCAAACTGTCCGAAGTGATTTTCTTTCATGTTTAATTTAGACCCCACATGTCCAATTTTAACCGAATGCATTCCTAATTTTTTGTACAAAGCAAAAGCATCATCTACTTCTTTTAAATAATTAATCAGGTTTGAACCTGTTTCATGATATCCAATTAACGCCACGCCTTTTTTATTTCCGTATTCCACTACTTTTTCTAAGTCAAAATTGTCGGCACTTTTTGTGAAACTGAACATGTGCATTTTATTTTCATACCAAGCTGGTGTCCAGCCTTTGTTCCAGCCTTCGATTAATAAATGATGAAACCCTTCTTTGGCTGTAAAATCCATATATTCTTCGGCATGTTTGGTTGTTGCTCCCTGAATTGGGCTTTCCCAAAATGAATATTTACCAATGTGCATTCCCCACCAGATTCCGAAATATTTGTATGGTTTAAAGTAATTTACATTCCCTAATTTATTTGGATCATTTAGATTTAAAATTAAATAAGAAGTAATCAGATCTCCTGATTTTTCACCAATTTGAAGCGTTCTCCAAGAAGAAGTAAAGCTGTCTTTTGCTCTTACTTTTACACCATCAGCCCAAGGCACCAAATCCGATTTTAACTGTGTTCCTGTATTGTTTACCAAAGTCATACTGGCAAAATCTTTTAGGTTTGCTTCATGAAAACTTAATTTCAATCCGCTTTTGCTTTCAATCGTAAGCGGGGTAAGAACAGTATCAAGAGTGCTAACCGGCGCATCTTTAAAAAGATATTCGTCACGGTTTTCTCTGTTTGCCGGAATCCACCAAGCTTTTCCATCATCTTTCAAGTTGAAAGTAGTTTTTTCGTCCATGATGAAAATACTGTCTTTTGTCTCTTGTTTTGGATACACATATCTAAAAGCGATTCCGTCATCATAAGCACGGAACTGGATTTCAAGTTTGCGTTTGTTACCACTTTTTTGCTGTAATTCTACAGAAAGCTGATTGTAGTGGTTTCTGATTTTTTTCTTTTCTCCCCAAACCTGATCCCAAGTTTCATCGAAAGTCGAATTCTTTGCATTTTTAATTTCAAAATCAGAACTTAAACTTTCATTTCCCTTTAGTAAAAACCCCATGTCAGATGCTGTAATTACTTCGGTCTTTCCATGTAAAACAGAATATTTTGGAGCGTTTTTTACTAATTCGAATTTTATTTTATTTATTCCGCCCGGAGAAGCCAGTTCGTATGATTTACCTTTTTGAGCCTGTGCAGTACCAACAACAGTCAATGCTGTTAAAAATGCTGGAAGTATAATTTTCTTTAACATGGTATTATTTTTTAAATGTATTATTTTTTTAAAATCGGGGGAAGTACTAACCTAACCGACTTTCAATCTAAACAAAACTCAACTTCATTATTTTATCCTTCTTTGAGTTTATTTTTTTGCCACAGATTAAAAGGATTCAAATGATTTCTTTTAATTCATTGTGTTTGTCTTTTCACGTAGATTTGGCAAATTTTATTTTCTAATCTTTTTAATCCTTTTAATCTGTGGCTATTTTTTTATTTTACCCACTCAGTTTTGAAAGTAGTTTTTCCAGTTAATGGATTTGATGCTGTTTCAAAGCTGTTTCCTTTTTTGGAAACTGTAATTGTTTGTACCTCATCGCTTTCTGGTAAGAAAACTTTGGCAGTAGCCGTTGTTGTAGCATCAGATGCATATACCTTTAAGGTTAATTTGCTCCAATCCATATCTTTGGTAGACTGAGCCAATCCAATATGAGGAAGTGCAGTTCCGTCTTTTACTAAAACTACAATTGGCACTTCGCCTGCCTGGATTTTATGCCATCCGCCTTTATACACTTTTTTGGTTTGATAGTCAATCCAAGTTCCTTCCGGAAGATAAACGTCTCTTTCAGTAACTTCTTCAAAAAGCGGTGCCACCAAAATACTTGAACCAAATAAATACTCATTATCAACTAACCATGCGCCTGGATCATTTGGATATTCCAAAAACAAAGCACGCATCATTGGCAGTCCTTTTTGAGAACTTTCTTTAGCCTGAGCATAGATATAAGGCATTAACTCGTAGCGCATATTATCTGCTTTTCTAAATCCTTCCAAGAAGTCTTTGCTGTACAGCCAAGGTTCTCTTGGAGGTTCACCATGGCTTCTTACGTGTGAAGTAAACATTCCAAACGGAGCCCATCTTCTGTATAAATTCTCTGGAGATTTAGTTGCAAATCCTCCCACATCATGACTCCAGAAACTGAAACCGCTTAATCCTAATGAAAGTCCGCCTCTTAATTCGGCTGACATTGCTCCATTGCTTGTTTCGGCATCACCACCCCAGTGCAATGGGTAACGCTGACTTCCAGCCCAAGTGCTTCTTGCCCAGATTAAAGTATAGCCTTTTTCTTTTTGAGTAATTTCGGCAACTGCTTTGTTGTAACGCAATGGGTATAAATTATGTTCGTAGAAACCTGTGCGTCCTGAATGATAAATTCCCTCTGGTGGTGCAGCTTCACCAAAATCTACTTTGAAAACAGAAACTCCCTGATCAAATAATCTTTTCAATTTTGCCTGATACCAAGTAACTGTTTCAGGATTAGAGAAATCCAAAACAGCATCCTCATATGGAAGATTTCCTTTGCGGTCTCTTACTGCCAGATTTTTGTCCATGATTTCATTGAACAATGTGTTCTTTGGAGTGAAATAAGGCAATTGCCATAAACACACATGGTATCCGTCATCTTTCAAATCTGACATCATTTTTTGAGCATCAGGAAAACGGGATTTTGCAAACTCATAGTTATTTCTCCAATCTACATCAAACCAGCCTGTATCAAAGTGAATTACATCCGTTGGAATTTTGTAGGCACGTAAATCTTTGGCTACTTGACGTCCTTCTTTTTCAGAGAAATACGTAATACGGCTCATCCAGAAACCAAATGACCAAAGCGGAGGCATCGCTGCTTTTCCAGTCAAATTAGTGTACTCGTCCAATATTTCTTTTGGTTCTCCAATGAAAAAAAACAAATCGGCTTCGTCATCACCAATATACATTTCATTGGCACTGCCAAAATATTTTCCAAAATCAACAGTAATTGGCGTAGAATGGTGCATGAATACACCATACCCACGGCTGCTCATATAGAACGGAACTGGTTTGTACATGGTTTCGTTTTGAATACCATTGGCATCATCTGTCCATAAAACTACCTTTTGACCTCTTTTGTTAAATTGAGTGAAAGATTCACCACAACCAAAGATTTTTTCATCTGGTTCTAAACTGAAAGCTGCACCCATACTTTTTGAATAATCGCTGTTTCTACGAACAAACGAAAACGGAAGTGATGGTGTATATCCGTTTGCAAAATCAGAATTATGAAGCGTACTCGTTAGCAGTTTTCCTTTTTCGTCATAAATTTTCACGTGCCATGGTTTTGACAAAATCTCAACAGAACCATGTTTGCTTGTGTATTTATAACCGCCTTCGATTTTAGAAGATTTCCATAATTCCGGATGATTTGGAGCAACTCCGTTAATTAACATCAGTGACTCTTTTTCTGGATGAAATTGTGGTCCAGAAGTGGTTTTGATGCGAATGGAACGATCCGATACAAACTGAATCTGGAAAGGCAGTTCAGGAGAAACTTCATATTCAGTAGTTGGAAATTCATTGGCCGGAACTACACCCGGCTTCATCATCATATTGTTGAAAGCCTGACGTGTCTGATAATTATAACGCAAATATTTTATAGTTCCTTTGCCTGTTGCTGGATCAAAACTGGTTAACTCATCAGCAAAATAGAACGTATTCAAATAATTCTGAAAATCCTTGCTAATATCTATTGGAGCATTAAGCACATCTGCATTTTGAATTTGTGCCGAAGCTTTTGGCGAAAGCAACAAACCAAAACCCATGAATAGAGACAAGGAAGCTATCTGTATTTTTTTCATTGTGTGTTTTTTAGTGTTATTTATTTTTTTTATTCTGCTGTAATTACAATTGTTGATTGTTTTAATCCATTCGCTGTAGTGGCTAATTCCAATCTTCCGGCTTTTTTGCCTGACTGAATAACAACTAAACATTTTCCGTTTAAAGCGGTGTGTTTTGATCCTTTGTATGATTCATGACTTACCGGATCCCCACTGCAAACGCCAACAATTTTTCCGTTTCCTTTTAATGAAAAATTAATTTCGTTATTGGCATTTGGAACTAAGACTCCTTTTGCATCCAAAATATCAACTGTTACAAAAGACAAGTCATTTCCATCTGCTTTAATTGTACTTCTGTCTGCTGTAAGTTTCAAATCTGAAGGATTTCCGGCTGTTTTTATTTCAGTTTCTAAAACTGTTTTTCCGTTTTTACGCGAAATGGCTTTTAGTGTTCCAGGCTGAAAAGGAATTCTCCACATTACATGTAAATCTTCTCCTTTTTTGCTTCTAATGCCGACTGATTTTCCATTTAAGAATAATTCCACTTCATCAGCATTATTATAGTACGCCCAAACATCAACATTTTTACCTGCTTTCCAGTTCCAGTGCGGAAAAATATGCAGAACGGTTTTATCTGTCCATTCGCTTTGGTACATATAATAAACGTCTTTTGGAAAACCGGCTAAATCTACAATTCCGAAATATGAACTGATAGATGGCCATTCATAAGGAGTTGGTTCTCCGATATAATCGAAGCCGGTCCAGATGTACATTCCGGAAAGATAATCATGTTTTTTGATAATTTTCCAGGTAGCTTCGTGCGTAGAACCCCAAGGTGCCTGAACCTGATCGTAAGCAGATACTGTATTGCCCGGATTGCCTTCCGTAAATTTCAGATCCCATCTTACCGGCCATTTTTTAATCGAATCCGAAACGGCATCGTAATAACCACGAGTCTCTAAAGCCGAAGTAGTTTCTGTTGCAATGAATGGTACGTTAGGGAAATTCTTTTTATGATATTCATAGGTTTGATGAGCATAGTTATAACCAATAATATCTAAAGCGCCGGAAGCTGCAATTGAATTATATTGAACAGCCGCTTTTTGAAACTGTAATGTTACATTGTCCATATTCATATTAACTGGAGGATTCATTGCTGCGGTAATAGGTCTTGCTTTATCATATTGACGAGTAATGGCTGCCAATTCTTTGGCAATTACTGCACCGCTTTCATCCCATTGCTGTGGAATTTCATTACCTATACTCCACATGAAAATACTTGGGTGATTACGATCACGAAGCAATTGATCGGTTAAATCTTTTTTGTGCCACTTGTCCCAGTCGTTACCATAATCGTATTTGGTTTTGTTTTGTTTCCACATATCAAAAGCTTCATCCATAACAATGAAACCCATTTTATCACAAAGATCTAAAAGTTCCGGAGCGGGAGGATTATGAGAAGTTCTGATCCCGTTTACCCCCATTCCTTTCAGAATTTCTAATTGACGTTCGATAGCGCGCGTGTTGATTGCAGATCCTAATGGGCCTAAATCGTGGTGCATGCAAACTCCTTTTATTTTAACTTGTTTTCCGTTTAAAATAAATCCTTTGTCGACATCAAATTTAAAATCCCTGATTCCAAAATTGGTTTTGTATTGATCAACAATTTTATCTTCTACCGAAATTTCAGTAACGGCTGTGTATAATTCCGGTTTTTCAACAGACCATAAAACCGGTGTTTCAACTTGTGCCTGTTGTTTAATTGTTTGATTGGCATCTGCTCCAATCGTTATATCTTGGGTAACCGATGTTACTTTAGTGTCTTCTTTAAAAATAGTAGTTGTTACTGTTGCTTTTTTTGAAGCCGAATTTTGATTCTGAATCGTAGTTTCGAATTGCACCGATGCTTTTTCAGCAGTAACTTTTGGCGTTGTCACATAAGTTCCCCATTGCCCAACGTGCAATTTATCTGTTGTTTCGATCCAGACATTTCTAAAAATTCCTGAACCTGAATACCAACGTGAATTTGGTTGTTTTGAATTGTCAACCTTTACAATAATTTCATTGTTTTTATCTCCATAATTTAAATATGGCGACATTTCATATTGAAAACTAATATATCCGTTTGGACGTTTTCCTAAATAATGTCCATTTACCCAGACTTCGCTGTTTTTGTAAACACCATCAAAAATAATTGAAGTTACTTTACTACTGTCAGCTGCAGCTGCTTTGAATATTTTTTTGTACCAGCCTAAACCTCCGGTAAGTGCTCCTCCTCCATATCCTGCAGGGCTTTTTTCATCAAATTTCCCTTCAACGCCCCAATCATGAGGTATGTCTAAAATACGCCATTTTGTTGAAGATGAAATCGTATCCTTGTCTTTTATACTATCATTTAAATGGAAACTCCAATCAGAATTAAAAGAAACTTTTCTATTGCTAAAAGCTACTTCTTTTTTGTTGCAAGAACCAAATAATATGATTCCCGCTAACATCAATAACGATAACCCGCAGCTAAAACATTTTCTTTTATTCATCTGTATTATTTTTGCTTGAAAATTAAGTTAGAGATAAAATTACAATTTCTTCCCTACTTAAAACAATTAATAAGTCTCAGTTTAAAAAACAATAAATGTTTTAAAAGCTGAGACTTAATAAATTAAACTATTATTGTTTTACTACTAAATGGTAAATAGATATACCACCACTAGTAACAGCCGTATAGCTCAAAGTTGTGGCTGTAAGTTCTATAAGATGCACACTAGCAAAGTTAAGGCTACTGGATTCGTTCATGTGAAGCATTTCTGCTCCGCCTGTAAATGAAAGCCTATCTCCTGTAAAATGAGGTGTCATAGTATAGTTGAAAGCACCCGATGTGGTAGTTTGTGCTGTACTACCAGTAACAAAGGAAGTTTGTTTTACAATTACATTAAAACCACCATTGAGGTTGAAGGTAATTTCGCCCCAGTCTTTATCTTCATATCCTGACCAGCTTTGCAAACTACCCGGATCCCAATTCCAGTCACCAGGCGAATCAACACCATATGGGTCATTCATTGCTGGACTATGTAAATAATTTGCTCCAGCATATTCTATTGGGTCTGCTCTTCTTAATACCCACGTTTTACCTTTAACTCCGTTAGTTAGTAAATTCCATCTTGGATCACTAAATAAACTAGTGTCATTTTGCGCAACGGTTACTGTTTTTGTCGAAGTTACTGAACCGCCTTGTCCAAAGGCACTAAGGCTAATGTTATAAGTGCCTGAGAATGGCAGTGAAATACTAGTTTCGTTCGAATTACTATGTCCTAGCTCATTGCCTTTGCTATCCGTATAACTCCAATAAGGAATAATGCCCGAAGTTAAGTTTTTTAGTTTTATTACATTTCCACCTGGATTTGCTACAAGATCCGGAGTAACCTCAAAATTTATATCCGATTTATCCATCGTACTATCCAAAGAATAGGATTCGGGCGAACAAGATGGTACTAGTAATAGTACCACTAACATCAAAAATGATGTAATTAATAATAATTTAGTCTTTTTCATTTTTTTTAATTTTTAGTTAAAATTACCAACCTGCATTTTGCTTTAAAACACCACCAGACAATGTGATTTGTGTATTAGGGATTTGCTGCAGTCCTTTAGTTGCCTGAATTTTAGCAACAGTAATTGTTTTTGTTACTGGAACTCCTCCACTTAATAAAGTAGTCGTTTCTGCAATAGTTGAAGAAGCTGTACCAATACCCTGACGTAATAAATCCCAATATCTAATACCTTCAAGAGCAAATTCTAAATTTCTTTCTTTAATGATATTTTCCTTATTTACCGCTAGTGGCACAAAACTAGTTTTATAAGCTCTTTGTCTAACTTGATCAAAATAAGCCTGAGCATTTGCACTTCCTAATTCAGCAGCCATTAATAATACATCTGCGTATCTTATTACAACATAATCTTGAAACTGGCTTATATCCCAGAACGCACTACCCATTTTAATAGGAAGTTCTAGTCCATTTTGATCAATCATTGGAGAATATTTTTTATTATAATATCCAGTATATTCTCTTTGATTGTTCAATTTGTTAAATGGAATATTTTCTTCAGCGATTCCAATTATGCTTGCAACTCGTCTTGTATCATTTGCATCGTATGCATTCCATAGTTTTGGGTTTACTGTAACTCCCCATCCATGAGCATAAGGGTAAGAAGAAAACTCCCTCATTCCGAACATTATCATCCAGCCGTTACCATCAGTATTTCCAGCATAATCACTTGTATATGTATATTTTATTGAATATACGAATTCTTTATTACTTTCACCCGCATATTTATCAACTGATGCTGCCGGCCATAAAGTAGAAAAATCATTAACTAAACCATGACCACTTCCTGCGATAACATCTTCCAAATGTCCTAAAGCCTGAGCTTTTGTTACAACTCCTGCTAAATCAGTTTTTCCATAATATCCTGTGTAATATAAATAAACACGTCCTAATAAAGATTTTGCAGCCCATTTGGTAACACGTCCGTTAGTTGTAGCACTGTACGCTGTTGCTGGCAAATTATTTGAAGCAAATACTAAATCTTCTGCTATAACTTTATAGACATCGTCAGGATTTGCCTGTGGAATGTTTTCAAAAGACGGTGCTGTTAATAATGGGATATTACCCCATAAACGTACCATTTCGAAATAAAGATAAGCTCTGATAAATTTAGTTTCAGATTCATAAGTATTTTTTAGAGTTGTGTCACCTTTCCAGTCAATCTGGTCTATTTTAGACAAGAAAACATTACAACGATAAAGAGCTTTGTAATAAGCAACCCAGTTACTGTTAAGTAAATCTACATCTGCAGGAGAACGGGTAATATCGAACTCGTCTACAGCAGCAAAACCGTAACCATCTGAAGCACCAGTTCCTCCAAAACAGTCATCAGACAACACTTCGCTCAATACTGGAATCCCCATACCGCCAGCACCTGTTGCAACTTGTAATCCATCATAACAACCTACTAATGCTGAATAGGCATCATCCGTAGTTTTATAAAAATTTGTGTCTGTCTGCTGCGTTAAAGGTTCTGTTTCTAAACTGCAAGAACCAAGAGACAATAAACTCAAACAGAAAATATATAAATAGGTATTTTTCATCGTTTTAATTATTAAAGTTTAATATTTAACCCCATCATAAATGTTCTTGGTCTTGGGTAGTATCCTACGTCAACACCAGATGAAAATCTCTGATCATTATTTGAAGAACCAAATCCAATTTCGGGATCCATACCATTGTACTTCGTAAAAGTGTACAGATTTAATACTGAAAAATAAAGTCTTAACTGGCTTACAAAAAATGGTTTAAGCTGTTTCATTTTTGCAAAATCGTATCCTAATGTAACTGTGCTGATTCTTAAGAAATCTCCGTCCTGAAGATATAAATCCGAAAATTGTGTAAAGTTTCTGTTATCTTCTGTTACTTTGGGAGTAGTGTTTGAAGTACCCTCTCCGTGCCAACGATCTAAGATAGAAGAATTATAATTACCATAAGCACCAGATTGATCTCTATAAGATTGTACGATTTGATTTCCTGCTACGCCATTTGCCTGCAATGAAAAATCAAACTCTTTATAATTTGCAGATAAAGAGAATCCGTAAGTAAAGTCAGGATTTGGATTACCGATTTTTGTTTTATCAGCAACATCTATTTTATCATCTCCATTAGTATTTACATAGATAACATCTCCTGGAGTTGCATTAGGTTGTAATACTACACCGCCTGCTGATTTATAATTGTTGATTTGAGCCTGATTTTGAAATACACCACCTGTTTTATAACCCCAGAAATAACCTAATGGCTGTCCGTTTTCTGCTCTATAAAATTCACCCGCATTAGCATAAAGTTCATTGCTTATTCCGTGAATAATTCCATCTGCGGTAGGAATTTGACCCACTGTGTTTTCATTATAAGCCCCGTTTGCACTAACGCTATAATTAAAGTCACCAATTTTATTTTGATACTGTAATGATAACTCTAATCCTTTGTTAACTACATCACCTCCATTAATATATGGTGCATCAGCACCCGCGGTTGCTAATACCGGCGCTAAAATCAACCAGTCTTTGTTTGTTTTTTTGTAAGCGTCAAAAGTAACACTCAGTGCATTGTCTAAAAATCTAGCATCGAAACCAAGGTCAATTTGCTCTGATGTTTCCCATTTCAAGTCTAGGTTTGACAATCTGTCCGGATAAGCTCCAGGTGTAAGCACTCCTTCGGTATTACCAAAAGTATAATTGGTAGTATTTGATTTTATCGTTGCTAAATACTGGAAAGCTCTAGCATTCTGATTTCCAACTTGTCCCCAGCTTCCTCTTAATTTAAGAAAATCTATTGCTTTTGAATCTTTCAAGAATTCTTCATTTGATACAACCCAACCTGCAGATACTGATGGGAAATAACCCCATTGATTCTCTTTAGAAAAAACAGAAGACCCATCCATTCTAAAAGTTGCATTTAACAAATACGTTTCTTTATAATCGTAATTTAATCTTCCATAATAAGACATTCTTTTAGTTTCTTGCTTACTGCCATTTAATGACATTTGAGCACCAACTTTATTAGTGGTATTGTCTAACCAAGCATGCTCTAAATCATTAAAAATTACATCTGCATTGGTCGCACCAATTGAAGTTCCATCATAATTGATAGAAGATGTACCAACCATAGTTTCAAAATGATTATTGCCAGCCACATTAAACTTGTATGTCAATAAGTTATCCCAAGTAAGAGTTTTCCCTTTGTTCATACTCTGGTTAACTTTATCAACATTATTATTTGCGTAAGTTGACAAATGATATATAGGAGAATAAGAATGTCCTTCACCTGCATAATAATCAAGACCTAAAGTCGTTTTGAATGTTAAGTTTTTTATAGGCTCAATTTGTAAATAAACATTCCCTAATAATTTCTGATTATTGCTTTCATTTTGGTTGTTGTAATACATCGAAGCATAAGGATTTGCCTGACCTGCTAACCAAGGTTCTGTATTATTGGTAGTATTATAATAATTACCTTTGTCATCATACATTGGTAAAAATGGCGATACCTGAAATGCACTTCTTAAAGAGTTATTATATTGATTTCCAACTCCAATACCGTTTTTATTGATGTAGGCAAAACTTAAATTTTCACCTAAAGTAACCACATCTTTGTATAATTTATGTTCTGAATTGAATCTAAAATTATAACGTTCGTAGTTTGATAAATCTGGACCGCCTACAACTCCTCCTTGTTGTAAATAAGACAATGAGGTAGAATAAACAGAAGTGTCTGAACCACCAGAAGCACCAAGGGAATAATTTTTAGTTGCCACATTATCAACCAACATTTCATCCATCCAATTTGTTCCTTTACCAAATGTAGAAATTTGCGCATTTGTGAAGTATGGAGCTCTTCCTGAATTTACAGCTGCCTCATTTAAGATAGTAGCATATTCTGTCGCATTTAATAAATCAGCTTTTCTAGCTACTGATTGCACACCGTAGTATTGATCAAAAGTTATTTGTCCCGAAGCTCCTCTTTTACCTTTTTTAGTAGTTACCAAAATAACTCCATTTGAAGCTTGAGAACCATAAATAGCAGCAGAAGCAGCATCTTTTAAAACAGAAATAGATTCAATATCTGAATTGTTTAAATAGGAGATGTCGCCTGTTAAGATTCCATCCACAACATAAAGCGGATTGCTTCCTGCTGTCGAACCTATACCTCTAATTACCACATTAAAACCTTCACCTGGCTGTCCAGATGTAGAAGTAATCTTAAGCCCAGCCGCTTGTCCTTGAAGTGCCTGAAGTGCATTTGTAGTGTTTGTTTTGGCAAGATTTTCACCACTAACCTGAGTAACAGCATTTGTTACCAGTTTTTTCTTCATTGACCCATACCCAATAACTACAACTTCTTTAAGGTCTGCCACATCTGTCTGTAAAGAAACATTAATTGTATTTTGTGTTCCTACAGTTATATGCTGGGTTTTAAACCCCATGAAACTGATTGTCAGTACGTCTCCCGTTTTTGCCTCTACTTTAAAGTTCCCATCAAAATCTGTTGATGTTGCTGTTTTGGTTCTATCGATTGTAATAGTAGCACCAGGAATTGCCATGCCGTCTCCTGCCGATTTTACATTTCCACTTACAGATCTGGATTGCCCTTGTGCAAAACCAGACTGCATCGTAAATACAGCAAGCAACAGCGCCATGCAAAACTGGAGCATTGTTGGTTTAATACAGTAATTGCTTTTCATAATAATTAATAATTTGGTTAATTGTGTTATTAGTGATTTTGTAATCTAATTAAAATGCGTTCGAAATAATTTGTTCAAATAATTCCTGTTTTCCACTTATTGGCTGAGGCTCACCGTTTGCACGTGCAATTGCGCTAAGATCTTCAAGAGTTAATTCTCCTTTTTCATATTTAGCACCATTCTCCTCGTCAAACGAACCGTAACGTTTTTGGCGTAATTCTTTATAGTTTGTGTTTTTCAAAATATGATCTGCACAGATAAGGCCTCTGGCAAAAACATCCATTCCTGCAATATGCGCAATGAATTTATCTTCGATATCGATTGAGTTTCTTCTTACTTTTGCATCAAAGTTTATTCCTCCGCCTTGAATTCCTCCTCCTTCTAAAATAACCAGCATAGATTGTGCGATTTCAAAAACATCAACAGGAAATTGATCGGTATCCCAGCCATTTTGATAATCCCCGCGATTGGCATCAATGCTTCCTAACATTCCAGCATCAACAGCCACTTGCAGCTCATGCTCAAAAGAATGTCCGGCAAGGGTTGCATGATTTACTTCTAAATTCAATTTGAAATCATTCTGAAGTCCGTGTTTGTGAAGAAATCCTAAAGTTGTTGCTGCATCAAAATCATACTGATGTTTCATAGGCTCCATAGGCTTTGGCTCAATAAGGAAAGTTCCTTTAAACCCTTGTTTGCGGGCATAATCTCTACAAATAGTCAAGAATCTCGCCATATGCTCTAATTCTCTTTTCATATCTGTGTTCAAAAGGCTCATATATCCTTCTCTGCCTCCCCAAAATACATAATTTTCACCACCTAAAGCTATTGTTGCGTCAATTGCAATTTTAGCTTGGGCTGCAGCATAAGCGACTACATCAAAATTTGGATTAGTAGAAGCTCCATTCATATATCTAGGGTTGCTAAATAGATTTGAAGTCCCCCATAATAATTTGATTCCGGTTTCTTCCTGCCTGATTTTTGCATAAGCAACCAAAGCTTGTACACGCTTTTCAAATTCTTCCAAAGTTGGGGCATCATCTACCATATCAATATCGTGAAAACAGTAATACGGTATTCCCAGTTTGCTCATAAACTCAAAAGCGGCATCCATTTTATCTTTGGCACGCTGAATAACATCTTCGTTTTTATCCCACTCAAATGTTTCAGTTCCAGCTCCAAAAGGATCTCCGCCCTTATTACATAACGTATGCCAGTAAGCCATAGAAAAACGCAAATGTTCTTTTAAAGTTTTACCAGCTACTACGCGATCTGCATCATACCATTTAAAAGCTAATGGATTAGAACTGTCCTTACCTTCAAATTTTATGGTATCGATGTTTTTAAAATACGATTGTGTTGTTGTAGTCCCCATTATTATAATTCTATTTTAATATTATTTTTCCATTCTTGATATATTTCCTGATATTGAGCAGTCAATGTAGGATTTGGCTCAACTCTTTCTATACATTTTAAGCCTTCAAAAGCCTGTTCTAACGAAGCATAGTAACCAAAACCGTAAGCAGCTCCTCGCGCAGCTCCTTCAGATCCAGTAGTATTGTACAATTCTAATGTCGTTTGTGTAGTATTGGTAAAAATTTCTCTGAAAACCGGACTCAAAAAAAGATTAGCATTTCCTGCTCTAACTATTTCCCCCGATGCTCCAACCGATTTCATAACATCGAAACCATAATTCATGGCAAACACAATTCCTTCACAAGCAGAACGAATAAGATGTCCCGACTGATGAATATTAAAGTTTAGATTTTGAATTCCAGAATTAACATTTTTATTATTAAAAATGCGTTCAACCCCATTCCCAAAAGGATAAAAACGCAAACCGTTACTGCCCGCTGCTACTTTTGCCGCTCCGGCGTTAAGGGAATCGTAAGCAATTAAAGCTGCTCTGTCTACAGACATAATTTTACGGAGCCATTGGTATAAAATTCCAGAGCCATTGATGCACAGCATCACTCCGTTATTTTTTTGGTTTTCAGTATTATTAACATGCAAAAAGGTATTGATGCGGTTTTCTTTGTCATAAACATCTTGATTGCTTACGGCATAAACCACTGCAGATGTACCTGCGGTAGTTGCAATTTCTCCAGGTTTCAGCACATTCAATGACATAGCATTGTTAGGCTGATCACCGCCACGATATGTAATTTTAACATCCGACTTTAATCCTAACTCTGATGCTGTTTCTGGATGAATTGTAGCTTGGTAACCAAAATTGGGTACGATTTCCGGAATCTTATCTGCTGGGAGTCCCATAGCGCTCAACACTTCGGTTGCCAAAGTTCCATTTGAGAAATTCCATAAAGCGGCTTCCGATAAGCCCGAAGTGCTTATCTGTGCTCTTCCTGAAAGTCTTGCAGCGATGAAATCACCAGGAAGCATCATGTAGGCCGCTTTTTGAAAAACCTCTGGCTCATTAGTTTGAACCCATTTTAATTTAGAAGCAGTAAAATTCCCCGGACTTCCAAGAATTTGCTGCTGACAGAGTTCATGTCCCATTCTGTCATAAACTTCATTTCCAATGCTTGCTGCCCTGCTATCACACCAAATGATAGACGGACGGACAGGATTTAAATTTTCATCCGTCAGAACCAAGCCATGCATTTGATAGGCGATTCCAATTCCTGTAATTTTTTTTAAGTCAATATGATGTTTTGCCCCAAGTGACTGGATACCATTTTTTACATATTCCCACCATTTATTTGGATTTTGTTCTGCCCATCCAAATTTAACAGCAGTAATTTCCATTTCAAATTCAGGAGCTGTTACTGAGGCAACAGTAATTCCTTTATCGGCATCAAATACTGATAATTTTACAGACGAACTTCCTAAATCGATTCCTAAAAAAAACATAATCTTGCTATTATTTGAGTAACTTAATATTGCTTTTCGTACTTTTGGTCAAATAAACCATAACGTTATGGTTAATTTGACTACAAGTGTACGACGTATTTTTGATATTAACAAAAAATTGCGATTAAATATTTGTTATTAATAAAAAAACAATTATTTTTTATTGATTTAATACACTTGAAAAACTTTTTTTTACATCATTTACATTAACTTTGATCCCATATTAATGTTGATTATTAACTATTTGATAATAATTAGCCTAAAAAACATTTTAATATCCAATAATAATTATTTCATAATATTTAACCCGTTGGATGTAATTATTTGTAGTAAAATAAACTGATTAAATACTTGCCAATATACTGAAATACAGCATATTGACATGGATCTATATCAAATATAGTGAAAATTATTTTAGAGTTTTAGAAGTTATAAGTTCTTTGAATTGTAAATCAGAATATATAAATCGGATGTTGGCAGAAAACAAAACATACTTGATTTATAAGCAGTTGCACTGATCCTAACGGCTGAATGTCTATTGACAGTGAAAATTCTTTATTTGAAGAGATTAATAAGCAACAAATACCTAACTTAATTGAGCGAAGTCAGTTCAATAAACGAAAACGGAAATTATTTTTATTTTTAGAAGAAGTAAGAACAAAATTAGCCTCTCGGTTTTTAGAATTTGAAGATTATTTCATTGTGGATAGTATGCTGTAGGAGATTTGCAAATTTGCATGTCATAGGAGAATTAAAATTTGTAAAAATGATTTTGAAACTGCTCCTTCAAAAGGGTTTTCTGCTTCTCAAAACAATTGGTTTTACAGATATAAACTGCATGGAATTTGCTCTATAAATAGAATATTTATTCATTTAGATATTACAAAAGCAGAAGTTCAGGATGTTCATTTTTTGAAAAACATAAAACAACAAATATCTGATTGTGTGTTGCTTGCCGATAGAGGCTACTTATCTCAAAGCATTCAATTAGATTTATTTCAAACAGTAAATATCAAATTAGACCCGAGCCTGAAAGGCAAACAGGCGAAGCAAACGCCAAAAAGAGCAAATCAAAAAAATTATAAGCCACAATAATATCTTTAGGAAATCAAAAAAAAGAATTAAAACATTATTTTCACAACCATGCGGCCAGTTCAGAATTAGAAATAATTATGCTAAAATTTTTGAAGGTTTTAAAACAAGAATTTCAGGAAAAACAACAGCATTAGCATTGGTTCAATATATCAATAAATTCATCTTTAATAGACCAATAAGCAATATTAAAAATCAAACAATTTAATTACACCCAACGGATTAATATTTATTAGATGCGATCAACGTAACTTTCAAAAAAAAATTAATTTAGCACCAAATTCATAACGCAATGGAAGAGAAAAATAGAGATCAGGATTTAATACAAATAACAGAGCATTCTTCGATGAATGCCATTTCTATTGACTGTGTTATATTTGGTTTTGACAATGGAATTTTAGAAGTTCTCGTAGTACAGCACGGAGAGGGTATCAGTAAAGGAAAATGGGGATTGCCTGGTGGCTGGATAAATAAAAAGGAGAGCACCGATGCAGCTGCTCATAGATTATTGGCAGATTTAACCGGAATGGATAATATTTATCTTGAGCAGTTAAAAGCTTTTGGCGAGCCCGAACGTTTCCCTGTGAGAAGAGTTATTACAATAGGATATTATGCTTTAGTAAAAAGAGAAGATTACAATATTAAGGCTGGTTTTACGGCTTCGGACGCTAAATGGTATAAGATTAATGATATCCCCAAACTAATATATGACCATAATGAAATTCTGGACTACAGCATAAAAAACCTGCGTAACAGAGTTCGCCAAACACCAATAGGTTTTAATCTGCTTCCTGAAAAATTTACACTACTGCAGCTCATGCATCTGTATGAAGAAATACTGGGAATAGAGATGGATAAATCTAATTTTCGCAGAAAGATTCTGCATATGAAATTACTGGTCGCTTTGGACGAAAAACAAAAAGATGTATCACATCGGGCGGCGCAGCTCTATAAATTCGACTCAGAAATTTACGAGAAACTGACTCAGAAAGGATTTAATTTTGAATTTTAAACCTTGCTTTTAAAAGCAAAAAATGACATTTTTACATTCTAAAAAAAAAGCAAAATTGACAACTGAAGCACAAACAGAAATTAAGAATACAGCGATTGACGGCATCACAATCGATTGTGTAATATTTAGCTTTAATAAAGAAAGTCTTGAGGTTCTTTTGGTACAGCATGCCGAAGGAGAAAGCATAGGAAAATGGGGGCTTCTCGGCGGATGGATGAAAAAAGAAGAAAGTGCCGATGATGCTGCGCAAAGAATATTGCACGAGCTTACCAGCATGGACAATATCTATTTAGAACAATTAAAAGCTTTTACCAACCCAAAACGTGTAATCGAACGCCGAGTGGTTACTATTGGCTACTACACTCTGATAAATCGTGAAGATTATAATATAAAAGCAAGTTTAACTGTAAGAGAAGCCAAATGGCATAAAATAAATAACATTCCTCATTTAATTTTCGACCACAATGAAATTTTAGATTTCAGCCTGATGCACTTGCAAAATAGAGTTCGACAAGCTCCTATTGGCTTTAACCTCCTGCCCGAAAAATTTACTTTATTGCAGTTAATGCATCTTTATGAAGAAATATTAGGCATTGAATTGGACAAATCTAATTTCCGAAGAAAGATTCTGCACATGAAATTGTTAGTCGCCTTGGACGAAAAACAAAAAGACGTTTCACACAGAGCCGCAAAACTATACAAATTTGATTCGGAAATTTATGAGAAGCTCACTCAAAAAGGCTTTAACTTTGAGTTTTGATTATTCATTAATTAAGACGAATTTCAAAACAAAGAATGCTGTACAATCCAAATCATACGACTTATCAACAGTACCGGAAATTAACTTTCAATAGCTGAAACCATACGCAAGTATTCTGTAATTTTGTGACATGTATGCTTTAGTCGACTGCAATAATTTTTATGCTTCCTGCGAACGTGTTTTTCAGCCGAAATTCAACGGAAAACCTGTTGCGGTATTATCCAATAATGACGGCTGCGTGATTTCGAGAAGCAACGAAGCCAAAGCGGCAGGAGTACCAATGGGAGCGCCAGCATTTAAAATTAAAGAGTTGGTTAAAGAGAAAAATGTTCAGATTTTTTCTTCCAATTATCCGCTGTATGGAGATTTGAGCAATCGGGTGATGTCAATTTTGGGGCAGTTCACTCCAAATGTCGAAATTTACAGCATTGATGAAGCTTTTCTGAATTTTGATGGTTTAGACATTTTGGACTATCACGATTATGGCCTTCAAATAAAAAACCGGATTCATAAATGGGTAGGCCTTCCGGTATGCATTGGCTTTGCCGAAACCAAAGCATTGTCTAAAATAGCCAATAAAATAGCTAAAGAATTCCAGAGCAGAACCCAAGGAATTTATGTAATTGACAGTGAAGAAAAACGTCTTAAAGCCTTAAAGTGGACTAAAATTGAAGATGTTTGGGGCATTGGCTACCGCACAAACAAAAAAGCTAAACTCCGAAAAATACAAACCGCTCTGGATTTTATCCAGCCACAGCACGAAGCTTGGATTAGGAAAGAAATGGGTGTTATAGGTTTACGCCTAAAATGTGAACTAGAAGGAAAATCGGTTTTAGACTTAGAACCTATTGTCGAACAAAAGAAAAGCATTGCCACCACAAGAAGCTTTCCTAAACAAATAGCCGATTTTGATTTGCTTCGGGAACGGGTAACTACTTTTGCTGCCGTCTGTGCTGAAAAATTACGCAAACAGCATACCTGCTGTCACACCATTATTGTAATGCTGGTCGTCGATAAACATACTGTCCAGACATCAAAATATTATTTCAATATGGCAGTAACACTGCCTTACGCAACCCATTCGACCTTAACTATTACAAATGCCGCAGTAGCAATTCTGAAAAAATTACACGAACGCAATGAAGGCATCAAATTCAAAAAAGCAGGTGTTATTGTAACCGAACTCATAGACGAAAACAAAAAACAATTGCAATTATTTGAGGAGGAAAATCCCAAACATTTGGCTTTAATGAAAGCGATGGACAAACTGAATCATAAAATTGGCGACACCAAAGTAAAACTGGCCAGTCAAAATTTAAGCCTGACTTGGAATATGAATCAGAATCATCTTTCTCCAAAATACACTACCAAGTTTAAAGATATATTGGAAATACAATGTCTATAAAAAAAGAACAAAAACTAACTTTATTTCGTCCTGATTTTGAAAGCGACAGATTTATTCCGTACATAAATGAAGGCGTTTCGGCAGGCTTTCCCTCGCCTGCTGAAGATTTTATGGAAACCAATATTGATTTGAATAAAGAGTTAAGCGAAAATCCTTTGGCAACATTTTACATCAAAGTCAAAGGCAATTCCATGATTGATGCAGGAATCAATGACAAAGATGTTTTGGTCGTCGACAGAAGCCTAGAACCTCGAAACAATAAAATTGCTATTTGCTGTATTGATGGTGAATTTACCGTAAAACGCATTCAGGTCGAAAAAGACTGCTTATACCTCATGCCCGAAAATTCCAGTTACGAACCCATAAAAGTTACCGAAGAAAACCAGCTTATCATTTGGGGAATGGTGACTTATGTTATAAAAAAAGTGTAAATAATTTAACCGCAAGGCACGCAAAGCTTTGCGCTTAAATCAGCCACAGATTTTTACGGATAAACGGATCTCCACCGACATAAATTTACAGCAACGTTCACAATAAAACGTAAGACACGCAAAGCTTTGCGAACTTAGCGTAATTCTTTGTGCCCTTTGCGATTTAATAATCATGAACCCATTCAAAACCTCAAACAACTTACTGTCAACACAAAAGCTTATTCTTCTCTTTGATTTATAAAAAATAGTGGGTATGTTTACAAAGGACAACTTTAATCCCTTATTCCCCATGAAATTTAAAAATCTCCTTATTCTGCCTTTATTGCTATTGGCTAATAATTTGTGTTATGCACAAAAAGAATCCAAAAACTGGAATGGTAAAAAATGTGCCGTTGTGCTAACCTATGATGATGCCTTAAATATTCATCTGGACAAAGTAATCCCGGCACTTAATTCTTTCGGCTTCCAAGGGACTTTTTATCTTATTGCTTCATCCTCTGTAGTTACAGACCGAAAAGAAGAATGGCGAACGGCTTCCGAAAAGGGTCATGAATTAGGAAACCACACCTTAAATCATCCGTGCGACGGCAGTTTACCGGGGCGTGGTTTTGTAAACAAAGACAATGATCTTTCCACCTATACAGTAGCCAGAGCAGTAAAGGAAATAAGAACGGCAAACCAAATCCTAAAAGACATTGATGGCAAATCCGACCGTACTTTTGCTTATCCTTGCGGCGATCTAAAAATTGGTGATACACTTTATTATGATTATCTGAAAAAAGATTTTGTAGCCGCAAGAGGTGTTCAGCCCGGATTCCTTCCGGCAAAAACTGTAGATTTGTCCAATGTGAATTCATTTGTGGAAAATGGAACTACCGCAGCACAAATGATTGCCCAAATTGAACAAGCCGAAAAGGCTGGATCGTTTATCGTCTTCCTTTTCCATGGAGTTGGCGGTGAACATGCGCTAAATATCGATTGGGAAGAACATCAAAAATTACTTCTCTACTTAAAAAACAGAGAAAAAGACATTTGGGTTACAACAATGGTGGATTTGGGTAAGTATATTCAAAAACAGCAGTCTTATTAGGTAGTTGGCAGATACAGCCCTGAAAAAACATATATAAATTGTTGAAAAATAAATAGTTATGTAAATAACTATTCAAAAGTTGTATCACCTCTCTATTTATCTTTGTAGAATAATTTTAAAACTTTAAAAAAATGGAAAAGCAAATAAAATTTGAAAATGGAAATTTAAAAATAGGTTACTGTGACAACTCGCAAGATATTTCTATTTATGAAAGTGGAGAATATACGGAACCAATAAGAATCACATTTATTCCAAGTATTGAAATGACAGAAGCTGACTGTTTGAAATATACAAACGAAAATATGTCCAGAATAATTGAAGAAACTAAAATAGTGATTGCTGAAAATAATGATTTCTATAAAAACTTTAAAATTGACTTTAATTCTGAATTCACTGGTTATAATTTAGACCGAAATCACTTAAATAGAGATTTATTAATTGTTTGTAAAAGTTGGATGTACTTGAAATGTGAATTGAGTGAAACAGAAGCTGTATTGGAAAACTAAATAAAAGTGCATCTGCTAAGAGCTATTACAATGGATTTGGGCAATAAGACTCAATAAGAAGTTATTTTTACATTTGGCAGATTTAAGCAAATACAATCACAAATAACAGTCCAACAAAACCATTTTTCTTCAAAAAAAAAGTGTGAAGCTAAACGAATTTAGCTTCACACTTTTTATATAACTAACTTATTATTATTTTACCAAAACTTAGCGTACAGAGCAAAAATAACCAATAAAGTGATTACGATCATAACTGTAGTCTGTGGTTTCAATTTGAACATTTCTGTATCCAATTCGAATGCTTTTGGATTCACTTTTGGTCCAGCCATACTGATACCAATCATTAAAAGCATTGTAAAGGCAAATGATAATCCCATACAAATGTGGAATGGAATTTCGAAAGCTCCTTTTCCGTTATTGTAAGCAGTATATAATAATGTTTCATTTCCGAATAAAGCAGGTGCAAATTCATTGAATAAAACAGATAATAAGAAACCTGCAATTACACCAACAATAGCTGCTGTACCAGTTGTTCTTTTCCAGAACATACCAAGGAAGAACATAGCGAAAACCCCTGGGCTAATAAATCCTGTATATTTTTGGATATAAGTAAATCCACCTACACCACCAATTCCTAACAAGTCATTCCAAGTAAATAAAACAGCCAAAAGCATTGCAGCAAAAACGGCATATCTTCCAATGTTTACTTGATGATTATCTGAAGCATCTTTTTGAATGTATTTTTTATGTACGTCTAATGTATAGATAGTAGAAATACTGTTTACTTTACCCGCCAAAGAAGCAACAATCGCCGCAGTCAAAGCCGCAACAGATAATCCTTTTAAACCCGTAGGAAGGAAAGTCAACATTGCTGAGTAAGCTCCGTCTTTTCCGCCAACTAATTGTGGTAAATGTCCGTTTTGATATAATACATAAGCTGCAATACCAGGTAACATTACGATAAGAGGCATTAATAATTTCAAGAATCCAGCAAATAAAATACCTGTACGCGCAGTTTGTAAATCAGCTCCTAAAGCTCTTTGAGTGATGTACTGATTACAACCCCAATAGTTAAGGTTGATAATCCAAATACCAGCCAAATAAGACATTAATCCAGGGAAAGTAAGGTATTTGTCAATCTCTAATTGAGAAGAAGCGGCAGTAGGTCTTGGGATAATCATTTTGAAATGCTCAGGCGCTTTTTCCATTAAAACTTGGAAACCAGCAATAGCATCGTGACCAAAACCAAAATATTGTCCAACTGTTGTCAAAGCAATATAAGAAGTAACCAAACCTCCAATAATTAAAACGGCAACCTGAATTACATCGGTATAAGCAACAACCTTCATACCTCCCAAAGAGATGATTAAAGCAAAAACAGCTAATCCTATCATAATAGCATGAAGATATTCACCTCCAGCTAATCCGTTAATAGCAACAGCTCCTAAATACAGGATAGAAGTTAAGTTCACAAAAACATATAAAAACAACCAAAAAACAGCCATAATCAAAGCCGTTGATTCGTTATATCTTGTTTTCAAAAATTGAGGCATGGTATAAATCTTGTTTTTCAAATAAACAGGAATGAACCAAACTGCCACAATAATCAAAGCAATAGCGGCAAGCCACTCATAAGCAGCAACTGCTATTCCTAAAAAGAATCCTTCCCCGCTCATTCCGATAAATTGCTCAGCGGAAATGTTTGAAGCGATTAATGAAGCTCCAATTGCCCACCATGTCAAAGTTCCTTCTGCAAGGAAATAAGCTTTGGCATCGTGTTCATTTCTTTCACGCTTGCGATAAATAGTGTATCCGTAGACGGATACCGCTATAAAATAAATAATAAATACTGCGTAATCTGCAAAAGCTAAGTTATTGCTCATTAGTAAATAATTTTTTAAAAGTTAATATAAGGTTATTTGTTTTTCTTTTAATAATTTGTAATCTTACTTCTATTTTGGGGTGCCAAGATAATACATCTTTTCAATAAAATAGAGGAATTTCTCACTCAAATTAAACATAAAATAAAAAATATGTTTTAATTCTATTGTTTTATTATGAATTATTGAAGCCAAATGTAAAATAAAAAAATTTATTAGCAATGCCTATAAATGTGTTTTTTACATTTATTTTGTTTTTTTAATAGTAACCAGCATATGATTAGCTCTTTAGCTACAAATTTTCAGGCTTAAATTCAGGGCTCGTTCTAATCTTTTGTTCCCATTTCCAAGCACTTGCCATAGCTTCTTCCAGAGTCGAGACGGTTTTCCATCCCAAAACGGTATTTGCCTTATCAGTATCGGCATAAGCCGAAGTTACGTCACCTTCTCTTCTTTCTACTATTTTATAAGGCAATTTTGTTCCGCTTACTTTCTCAAAAGCCGCAATTACTTCCAAAACTGAGCTTCCTGTCCCTGTCCCAAGATTAAAAATCTCTAATGGTTCTGCATTTTTTTTGTTCAATAACCGCTGCAGTGCAATTACGTGTGCTTTGGCCAGATCGACTACATGAATATAATCACGTACACAAGTTCCGTCCACAGTTGGGTAATCATTCCCATAAACAGATAGTTCAGCACGCAATCCCATTCCGGCTTGTGTAATAAATGGAACTAAATTTTGCGGTACTCCAATAGGCAATTCTCCGATTTCTGCAGAAGGATGTGCTCCAATAGGATTAAAATAACGAAGCAGAATAGCATTGATGTTACTCACCTTCACCACATCTTGAATAATCTCTTCCCCTATTTGCTTGGTATTTCCGTAAGGAGACAAAGCAGGCTGAATGGGAGTTGTCTCTGCAATAGGCATCACTTCGGCTTGACCGTAAACTGTACAAGACGAACTGAAGATAAAGTGAGCTTCTTTCTTTTTCTCTAATTCCTGCAAAATATAAACCAAAGCACCTAGGTTATTTTCATAATACAGTAAAGGATTTTTTACGCTTTCGCCAACTGCTTTCGAAGCTGCAAAATGAATTACCCCAGCCACATCATCATGCTCTGCAAAGAAACGCTGCACCTCTTTTTTTTCTCTTAAATCAATTCCGGAAAAAATTGGTTTTTTCCCTGTAATTCGTTCAATACCATCCAAAACTTCGATAGAAGAATTAGAGAGATTATCGATCACTACCACTTCAAAACCTTGGTTTTGCAATTCAACAACGGTATGAGATCCAATAAAACCCAAACCGCCTGTAACGACTATCTTACTCATTTTATTTGTTTTTTACTTTTTTAAATTCTTTTGTAAATTCCAATCAGCTCAAAGATTCATTCATTTTGGTTTTATAACAAACCCATAACTATATTCCTTATCTTTCAGTTGATACTGCGCATGTGGGAGTGCACCCCAGCTGTTATCCCCACCTACTCCTCTTTGGGCTAAATCTATACATACCACCACCTCATTCCGGGGAGTTATATCATTGATGTGACGGTATTTTTTGGTTAATCCCGGATCAAAATCTTCAGGATAGTTGTGCAGCGCACTCACACCTAAAGGCTGTAAACCATCAATTTGGATTCCGTTTCCTGATGTATTGGTAAGCGTTAACCAGCGGACATCTGTTTTATATCCATTTTCCTGTGGACGGGTATAAGGAACATACTGATCTGCAGCTTTACTGCTGTAAATTCCTTTAAACGAGGCGGTATTTCTATCCTGATAATTTTCCCAAGGACCTCTTCCATAATAAGTAAAATTATCCAGCTCCTTTTTAAGAGAAAATATCATTCCAAAACGGGGCATTTCGGACAATGGATTGCTACCGGCCTTAAATGAATTTGACACCTCTAAACTTCCGTCTGTGTTCATAGTATAAACAATCGTATATACAGATGCAACATCTCTTAAAAAAAGAGTAGCCACAACACTTGTTTTTCCAGAGACTTCTTTAATTTCAAAGGTTTTCACATTACTGAATTTCGCTGCGGTTCTCCATACATTGCTTTCTGCCTGCATATTATTTCCAAAATCATTGTCTGTGGGTGCGCGCCAAAAATTAGGAACTGGCAGCTGATTAAAAAATCTTTCCCCCTTAGATTTATAATCTTGAATCAAACCTGTATTCTTGTTTATTGCAACCTCAACGCCAGACGAACTAAGTGTAACAGCATCTTTAGTTTCTTTCACAATAGGATTTGCCACTTTCTCCGCAGCTTTAACAAAATAATTATTAGGACCAATTGAAAACTGCTCTCTGGCTGCTTCAAAATTTTGAGGTAAAACTTCGCTGCCATTACGTGTGTAAGCATAAATATTCAAAAGATATTCTGTAGCATCCTTTGCAGTTAATTTAGGCAATTCCAGTTGTATTTCCTTTTTGGATTGAGGAGCAAGACTAACATCTATTGTTGAAGTCTTTATAACCAAACCGTTTTCTAAAACTTCGTATTTGAAAATATAATTATCAAGGTTAGTATAACCAAAACCGTTTTCTACCTCTATTATTCCTTTATTCAAATCAACACCTTTGAATAAAATATCCTGATATACTTTCTTTACTTCAAAAGCACCGGGATGTGGCTTTCGGTCTGGCCAAACCAATCCGTTATGGCAAAAATTTTCATCATTCGTGTAGTTTTGGCTTCCCATGTCTCCGCCATAAGTCCAATATTTGCGCCCCACTTCATCAGTCATTTCAAAACCCTGGTCTACCCAATCCCAGATAAATCCACCCTGCATGTTTGTACTGCCGTGAATAATATCCCAATATTCCTGAAAATTACCGCTGCTGTTTCCCATTGCATGTGCATACTCACACATAATAAACGGGCGTTTTACATCCTTGCGTTTAGCATACTCTTTCATGTACTCTATGCTTGGATACATCGGGCATACGACATCTGTATTGTCTTCTTCCATGGCTTGTTCAAACTGAACCAATCGGGTTTTGTCCCTGCTTTTAATCCATTTGTAAGCATCTTGAAAAACTTTACCGTTTCCGCATTCATTCCCCAAGGACCAAAGAATAACTGAAGGCTGGTTTTTGTCCCGTTCTACCAAACTGTAAATACGATCCATGTGTGCGGCGTGCCATTCGGGTCTGTATGCGGGATGGCTTGCAAAATCAGAAATCCAAGGCAGAGAACCCATACCATGGCTCTCAATATTAGCTTCATCTACCAAAAACAAACCGTATTTATTACACAGTTTTACCCATAATAAATTATTGGGATAATGACTGCAGCGCACGGCATTAATGTTTAATTCTTTCATCAGCTTAATATCCTTCATCATCGTTTCCTTATCCTGATAATGACCCGTTTTAGGATTATGCTCATGAATATTTACACCATGAACCATAATTCGGATACCATTGACTAATAATTGTCCGTTTTTCAGCTCCACCTTTCGAAAACCAACTGATGTTCCTACTGTTTCAATAAGATTTCCGTTTTCATCTTTAAGCGAGAGCAATAAAGTATACAAATTAGGTGTTTCGTTGCTCCACAAACTGGGTTTCGCAACATTCTGGCTAAATGTAACTGATTCTGCTGCATTGGCTTTTACATTTATCTTAACAGATTTTGTAAAGAGTACTGTTCCGTTTTTATCTACCAATTTGGTCTCAACTATCTGATTGTTTTTTGGAACTGAATTCTTGTTCTGAAGTTTTACATCAACAGATAAACTTCCGTTTTTATACGAAGCATCTAAATCCGGACGCACAAAGAAATCGGCAATTCGTATATTAGCAGTACTGTACAGATACACATCGCGGTCGATTCCTGATAAACGCCAAAAATCCTGATCTTCTAAATAGGAACCATCGCTCCAGCGGTACACTTCTACAGCCACCTGATTCTTACCCGCTTTTACATATTTAGTGATATCAAATTCCGAGGGGCTTTTTGTGTTTTCACTGTAACCTGCTTTCTCACCATTTACCCAAATATACATTGCCGAAGTACCTCCTTCAAAGTGAAGATAAACCCTGCGGTTCTTCCAGTTTTCCGGCAGTTCAAATGTACGTTTGTATGAACCCACCGGATTATCATTATGGTTTATAAATGGCGGATTTTTGACAAACGGATAAGTAATATTCGTATAGATAGGAATTCCATAACCCTGCAGCTCCCAATTAGAAGGCACCGAAATTTCTTTCCAATTTGTTGTATTAAAATTAGTTTTGAAAAAATCATCCGGTCTTTCATCTGGCGTTGGAGACCAATTGAATTTCCACATACCATTTAAGCTTAGAAACCACGGAGAACGGGTATAATCATCTGCAATAGCAGACAGCTCATCAGCATACGGCAAAAATGCCGCTCGGGCTGGCTCTCTATTAATCTGGAATATTTCTGGATTTTCCCAGTCGTTAGCTGTCGATTTTTCTTGTGCAGCTAACGCTAAAGAAAGAAAAACAAAGCTCAAAAGGATTGATTTTTTCATCTATTTATTTTTATAATGTACATCAGAAAGCGCTTTTAATACTGCTGCACTTTTCTCAGGAGTAATATCTCTTTGTGCTTCACCCATCATTTCGTATCCAACCATAAATTTCTTTACAGAAGCTGAACGCAGCAACGGCGGATAAAAATGCATGTGAAATTGCCATTCCGGATGTGGTTCTCCATCTGTAGGCGCTTGATGAATTCCAGAAGAATACGGAAAAGAAGTCTCAAAAAGATTATCGTATTTTATCGTTAATAGCTTTAAAACTGAAGCATAAGCCGAAACTTCTTCTGAAGTGAACTCCGTAATTTTTGTAATATGCCTTTTACTGATAATCATTGTCTCGAATGGCCAAATAGCCCAAAAAGGAACCAATGCCACGAAATGTTCATTCTCAACTACGATACGTTCTTTCAGTTGTAATTCTTCTTTCAGATAATCCAGTAAAAGGTTGCTGTTATTTTTTTCAAAATAAGCTTTCAGACTGTTTTGTGTTTTCTCAACTTGAGTAGGCAAAGAAGACTGTGCCCATATTTGTCCGTGAGGGTGCGGATTGCTGCAGCCCATTACGCTTCCTTTATTTTCAAAAATCTGAACATGATTAATGTAATCTACATTTCCTAATTCAGTGTATTCTTTTTGCCAAGTTCTGATAATAGTCTCTATTCCCTGTAGCTCCATTTCAGGTAAAGTCAAATCGTGTCTTGGCGAAAAACAAACTACTCTGGCAATGCCGCGTTCTGGCTGTGCTTTAAAGAAAGTAGGCTTAGAATCTTCTTCAAACAAGATAGGCTCTTGTTTTACAGCTGCAAAGTCATTCTCGAAAACAAAACTCGATTCATATTTTGGATTTGTTTCCCCATTGGCACGAACATTCCCTGCGCATAAATAACAAGCAGGATCATACTCTGGAAGTGCATCCGTGTGGATTTTTTCGTTTTGTCCCTGCCAAGGTCTTGTTGCTCTGTGTGGTGACACCAATACCCATTCATTAATTAACGGATTGAAACGTCTGTGCGGATCTTCGTTTATATCAAAATTTTTCATTTTATTCATTTTATGGTTTACCACAAATTAGGTGGAAAATATTTTTCTTGCCACAGATTAAAAGATTAGCACGGATTTTCTTCATCATGTTAAAAAAAATCAGTGTAAATCTTTTTAATCAGTGGCTATTTTATCAGTTTCGCGATTACAGCCACATTGTTTTTTTCAAAACCGGGCTTTATAACTAAAGCACTGGCTCATATAATGATGTACCGTTGCCGATTTTTACATCATAAATTCTCAATTCTATATCAAAAGCTTCTTTGTATAACTGAGTCAGTTTTGCTTTGATAGCTTCTTCTTCTCCCTTTTTAATCAAATTGATCGTACAGCCTCCAAAACCGCCTCCCATTAATCGGGAACCAATTACTGCTTTCTCTTTTTTCAAAGTGTCTACAATAAAATCCAGCTCATCACAGCTCACTAAATATTCTTTAGACAAACCTTCGTGGGTTTCGAAAAGCAATTTACCCAATTCTTCAATGTTTCCATTATCCAAAGCTTCGCAGGCAAGTGCTACACGGCGAATTTCTTTAACAACAAAATGAGATCTGACAAACACATTAGGCGACATTTTATCTTTCAGACGAAGCACATGGCTCTCGTCACAATCTCTAAAACTGCTAATCTCCGGAAAATTACTCTTGATAATAGAAAGTCCTTCTTCACATTCTTCTCTTCTTGTATTGTAAGCAGACGTAAACAAAGAATGCTTCACATTGCTGTCGAACAAAATTAGCGAATAGTCATTAAAATTGGCATTATGATACTCGTATTCTAATGTTTTGCAGTCAATTTTAATCACTTTATTCTCTAAGCCCATTACGCTCGAAAATTGATCCATAATACCGCAGTTGATCCCAACCCAGTGTTCTGCTTTTTGACCCATTAATGCAATATCTACTTTTGGAATCGATAAATCAAAAAGTTCTTTGATCCCAAAAATTGTCCCGCATTCTAAAGCCGCCGAAGAAGATAATCCCGATCCAACAGGAATATTGCTGCTAAATACACAATTAAAACCGTCGAATGAAAATCCTTTATCCTGCAATTGCTTGATAACTCCCAAAATATAATTGGTCCAGACGACTTTGCTTAATACAATCTCTTGTGTTAAATCAACTTCAAATTCTTCATTTAAATCGATGGCAACAATTTTAGATTGCTTCGAATTGTTTTTTGCAAAAGCGAAACAAATAATCTTGTCGATGGCAGCAGGCAGCACATAACCGTCGTTATAATCGATATGTTCCCCAATAATGTTAATTCTCCCAGGAGAAAGTACTATTTTTTCCGGAGCATTACCAAATGTCTCTTGAAAAAAATCGGTTGTTTTTTTAATTAATAAATCATTCATTATTTTTAAATTACTGTTATTTTGAAATTGTTACTATATTCGATTTTAAAGCGGTGCCCGTACTTGGCGCTATTTTCTTTTTAAGATTTTTATTTATTTCGTAGATGCCAAGGTCAATTTACCACTCTTAAGCCCGGCACCATTTACTTCAAGTTGCACATCACCAGCAGTTGTTGTCGATTTTACAAGCACTACCAATTTTCCGCTAAAAAGTTTCATGGTATCTTTATGAAACATTTCGAGTGAAGTGGCATCGCCATTGCAGGCAGCCCTATATGTACCCGCTCCTGCAACCTTAAATTTTAACTGGTTAGCCGCTGTAGGACAAGGAATTCCATTTTTATCAACTAAAGATACGGTTACGAAAGAGATATCTTCGCCATCGGCAGTGATTGTTTTCCTGTCTGCGTCTAAAACAATTTGATAAGGCTTGCCGGCAGTACGAACTTGTTCTTCAGCAACAGCTTTACCGTTGTCGTCAAAAGCCACAACTTTTAGCGTTCCTGGCTCATATTTCACATCCATCCACATCAGACGATAGCGGTTCTGAGGTGTGCTTTTGTTTTTTTTCTGCACTCCCATACTTTTGCCGTTAACAAAAAGCTCTGCGCTGTTGTAACTCGTATATACAAAAACGGGAGTTGTCTCTCCTTCACGGCCTTCCCAGTTCCAGTGTGGCAGAATATGAAGTGTTGATTCTTTTGTATTCCAACGGCTTCGGTATAAATAATAACGGTCTTTAGGCAAACCAGCTAAATCGTTAATTCCAAAATAAGAACTTCGAGACGGCCAGCTTTCATCATAAGGCGTCGGTTCTCCTAAATAATCAAAACCAGTCCAAACAAACTCTCCAATTACCCAAGGTTTATCATCTTGAAGCACAAAATCCTCGTCAGGTATATTCGACCAGCTGCAGGCTTCCAAATCATAAGAGGAAGACTGAAAATCAGGATACTGCTTCATTTTTTCCTGAACCACAGGGAATTTATAAATCCCTCTTGAACTAACAGTTGAAGCTGTTTCTGAACCTAAAATAAACCCTTGCGGAAATTTTTTAAATGCTTCATCATATAAATTCAAACGATAATTCAGCCCTGGAACATCCAGCAAAGCTCCAAAACCAGATTCCATAGTCGCTTTTACCTGATCCATACCAACAGTTACCGGACGTGTCGGGTCTTCTCTATGAAATATTTCCTGTAGCCATTTGGCACGTTTTACGCCAGCTTCTCCCCGTTGATCAGGCACTTCATTTCCAGAGCTCCACATCACGATAGAAGGATGGTTTCTTGCTGCCTGCACTAAACTCACGATATCTTTTTCGGCATAATCCTCAAAAAAACGATGATAGCCATTTTCTACTTTTGGCTTTGCCCATTCATCAAAACTCTCCGCTAGAAACATAAAACCCATTTCATCCGCCAGCTCAAGCTGTTCGAAAGAGGGCATATTGTGCGAACTGCGAATCGCATTACAACCTAGATCTTTTAATATCACCATTTGCCTGCGTAACGCAGCTTTATTTACTGCAGTTCCGAGGGGACCAAGATCATGGTGAAGACAAACTCCTTTAAATTTGGTTATCTTTCCATTAAGACTAAAGCCTTTGTTGGGCTCGTATTTTATTTCCCGAATTCCAAAACGTGTTGAAATCTCATCTTTCAGTTCTTTTCCAACATACAATTGGGAAACCGCTTTATAGAGATAAGGAGTTTCGGGACTCCACAATTTTGGCTTTTCTACTTTTATATTTTGATCGAACTCCTTTCCAAATTGTACAGTCGACTCTTCCGAACTTAATTTATGTCCTTCGGCATCAAAAATAGTGGTGATTAAACGGCTATTTTCCCCAGAAGTTTTTGTCTTAATATTAACTTTAGCAATTGCTGAACTTATAAAAGGCGTAGTTACAAACTGCCCCCATTGGTCAATGCTTTCGTTATTTTTTATAATAACACTTACTTTTCGATATAAACCAGCACCAGGATACCAGCGTGAAGCAAATTCTTTATTTGTAAGCTTTACTGACAATGTGTTCTCTCCTTCTTGTATAAATTGGGAAACATCAAAATAAAAATAACTATAGCCATACGCCCATTCTCCAACTTTTTTTCCGTTCAGATACACTTGAGGTTCACTCATTGCACCTTCAAAAAGCAAAATTATTTTTTTACCTTTTAAATCTTTAGGCAATGTAAATTTATTGCGGTACCATGCTGTTCCAATATGCGGTAAAGCTCCAGTTCGCCCTGTTTTTTCGGTAGCTGTTTTTTCTCCGTTTTGAACAATGGCAACATTCTGTATATCTACATTTTTATCAAAAGGCCCGTAAATTGCCCAATCATGCGGAACCGTTACGGATTCCCATTTCGAATCATTAAAATTTACTTTATATGCCTCTTCAAAATCGCCTTTTTGAAATTTCCAATTGGTATCTAAGACTTTAATCTCTCGTGTTTGAGACAAAGCCATTTGGGTAAATGCCAAGAATACAACAAGAATACTTATCAGTTTCTTCATTTTTAAACCTATATAATTATTTAATATCATAGAATTAAAATTTGTTCATCTCTATTCTCTTGCTTCCGCAAAAAGCAAAATGCTTATCTAATCAAACCTATTCTTTAAACGCATCCAGCGCCATAGACGGTTTCCCATCCGATTTCCAAGCACTTAATTCGTAGTGGCTCCAAGATTTTGCTCCTTCCGGTTCCCAGTAAATTACGCCTAGCCCTTTGTTATTTGGCACTGCTTTTACCGCTTTTATAACAGCGACTAACATATCGTGCGTATTTTGTTCCAAAGTATCAACGCCGCCAACCTCAACAATCATAACTTCCTTCTCATATCTGGCCGACATGTCATTTAGATTATTAGCTAAATCAGCAATGTTTTCTTTATAATCCGTTTTAATCCAAAAAGGATAATATGACAATCCAATCACATCATACTTTACATTATTAGCTTTGGCATTATCAAAAAACCATCTGAATTTTTTACTGTTATTTCCTTCGTCTAAGTGAACAATAACTTTTATATTTTTATCTGCCGCTTTGGTTGCATCATATCCTTTATTGAGCAATTGTGCCAACTGATTAAAGTTGTCTGTGCTTCCTTCCGGCCATAACATTCCTCCTGGAATTTCATTTCCTACCTGCACCCATTCTGGAGTTACGCCTGCTTTCTTTAAAGCTTTCAAAACATCTTCAGTATGAAAATAAACATCATTTAGCAGCTCTGAAAAAGTATGATTTCTCCATTCCAGCGGTTTGTTTTGTTTCCCTGGATCAGCCCATGAATCGCTATAATGAAAATCAATCATAATACGCATTCCCATCTTTTGAGCGCGAACTGCCATTGCTACTGTTTCTTCTTTGCTGCAGTGTCCGCTTGCTTTGTCATTCGAAGGGTTAACCCAAACACGCAATCTAATTGTGTTGACACCTCTGTCTTTCAGCAATTGCAGACAGTCTTTTTTGGTCCCGTCAGCATCATAAAACTGATAACCGGAAGCTTCCATTTGCGGCAGCCAGCCTACATCGGCTCCTTTTGCAAAAACATTCTCTTTAGTCTTTTCTACTAGTGTATTGGTTGTACCGCAAGAAAAAGCAAACGTTATAAGAATCCCTATTGAAAACAATATCTTTTTCATGTTATACTGTTTTTTAATTCAAATTAAAAACCTGAAAAACCGGTAATGATTTATTACTAAAATCATATAGTGCTTGATTTTCAAACGTAGAACCATTGCTGGCTGCACTTCCTTTGAAAGCAATCCATTCTCCTCCCCAGTAAGCAAATCCAATACCGGATTTAGAAGTTTTTACAAGATCCTTGATTGCCAGCATATAATTCTTTTGCCCTTCGGGAGTTGCAGCATAACCCGAAACCAGCTGATCGTTTTGACCTACTATATTATTTGTAGCATCATTCCAACTTAAAGTAAACGGATAAGCAGTTTCGGCAATGAGGATTTTTTTGCCAAATTTAGTTCCCAAAGCATCGATAGTACTTTTGACAGCTGCCAAATCTTTACCGTGCCAAATAGGATAGTAAGAAAGTCCAATATAATCGTAATCTACAGAGTTTACTTTTCCAAAAAACCAATCCGTATCCGATGCTTTAACACCAGCATAATGAATCATGATTTTTGTTTTTGGGGCTTTACTTCGAATTGCAGCACTCGCTGTTTTTAATAAATCAATACACTGCGCTTCTTGATTAATCAAATGTCCTTGAGGCCAAAGTAAACCGCTGTTTATTTCATTTCCTATTTGAATAATATCAGGATTAATCTCGGTTATAATTGTAGAAGTATAAGCAGCAACAGCCGTTTTCAAGTCTGCAAAAGATAAATTTTTCCACTCATCCGGAGTAGTCTGAGTCCCTGGATCGGCCCAAGTATCAGAGTAATGAACAGTAAGCCAAACTTTCAAACCAGCTTGTTTTACACGAGTTGCAAGAGTTTTAACTTCTGTCAATCCCGAATGTCCATTAGCTGGATTTTTCCATAAACGGATTCTGATAGTATTACATCCTGAATTTTTTAAAGTGGTAAGCATATCTTCGGCTTTGCCATTATTTGTAAAAACAACTCCAGCACTTTCAATTTCAGGAAGAAATGAAATATCGGCAGCTCTAATGAAATCATCAGACACAACAGGCGGATCTACAACAGGTGTATCCCGAGAATCACTGCCAGAACAAGCAAACTGAATAACTATTAAGGCTAAAAGTGACAATATGGTTAAGATTCTTTTCATACCTGTATATATTTTAAAATGCTTGAAATTTATAAATCGTATTATGAACATATTCCTCTCCTTTTTTAAGGACCGCACTAGGAAAATGTTCGTGATTTGGTGCATCGGGAAAATTTTGTGTTTCAAAACAAATACCGCTTAACGGATGATAATCGGCATTTTCTTTCCCTTTTATTACATTTTGACAATTACCGCCAACATAGATATGAACTCCTGGCTGATCTGTAAATACTGTCATTTTTAAATTATTCTTTTTACTCAATAATGAAGCAGCAAACTCATTTTTTTGAGTTATCACAAAAGTGTTATCAATTTTGGCAGGGCATTTTTTTGGTGTTAAAAAATCAAAAGGAGTATTTTCAACTTCCAAATACCTACCAGTTGGTATATTTTCAGCTGTGGTTTCCAGCATTTGATTTGTATTTACAACTAATTCCTGATCTTTAACATCGAATAAATGACCATCCAGATTAAAATAACTATGATGTGTTAAATTCACTACGGTATCCTCGGACGTCTTGGCACTATACTGAAGAATCAGCTCATTTGTTTCGGTAAGCGAATAAGTAAGCTCGACAGTTAAAGTCCCTGGGTAATTTTCCTCATTTGACGGACTGGAATAACTCAAAGTGATTGCCGGATTATCTCCTTCTATTACTTTTTCGACAGTCCAAACCTTTTCGCTAAACCCCGTAATACCGCCATGTAAGGAATTATTATTGTTGTTTTTATTCAAATGTATTTTCTGTCCGTTCAATTCAAAAACACTGTTATTGATTCTTCCTGCATAGCGCCCTACAGTAGCGCCCATATATGGAGCGCCTTCCAGCTTAAACGACTGCAGATAATTCTCTAAAGTATCAAATCCCAAAACAACATCAGTAATCTCACCGTTTTTCAATGGCACTTTCAATTCTGTAAGTGCAGCCCCGTAAGTGATTACCTTTAAAGTCATTCCATTTTTATTAGCTAATTCATAAGAGTATATCTCATCTCCATTTGGAATGAAGCCAAAGAAATTCTTTACAAAAGGAGCCGTAATTTGTGAATTGTGTTTTATTTGCATTGTTTTATTATGAAATTGCAAAATCAAAAGTATGATAAAATTCAAATTAAACATACCAGTACCTACCAGTTTTTGAATCTTAAAAAAAGGAGCTGCCTGTACTGGGACAGCACCTTTTTGTCTTAGCTTGTTTATTTAAGAACAATTTTGCATATTTAGGCATAATAACCAGCAACAAACGATACTTTTACCTTATTCGTTTGATGATTTAGTTCCGCAGAAACATCCTGTTCGAATAGCTGACCAAGTTGTTGAGTTAATTAATATCCAGCCTCTTTTATTTAAAAACATACAGCAAAGAAGGCAATCCAAGCTATCATCCAAAGATGCTGCTCAAAGTGGTGTTATATTTTTTTTGTATAAAGAACCAATCCTAATAATTTCAATATCAATCTAATACATCTCATTTTCATTAAAATTTAAAAAAAATCCCTTATCATAATATTGATTTTATTGTAAAATCAATATGCAATTTGACCAAAAACAGTGTTAATTGTTTTTTTGATTATTTTTTTATGAATTATGAAATTTCAAAATCATGTACTGAATTAAAATTTCAATACCAGTACCTACCAGTTTTTAGTATATTTGTAAAAAACCAATTTCTCCTATGAAAATTATTTCAATCCAAAACAATCTCGGTATCCCAAAATACAAGCAAATTATCAATTCCATTGAAAAGGCAATTGAGGAGGGAAAACTTACAAAAGGAGATAGGCTCCCATCTGTAAATAAAGTGTGCTTAGAATTTTCATTATCCCGGGATACGGTCTTGTTAGGGTATGACGATTTAAAAAAAAGAGGTATAATTTATGCCATTCCGGGAAAAGGCTACTATGTCAAAAGTATTGAAATCACTATAAAACAAAAAATATTTCTGCTTTTTGACGAGCTTAATATTTTCAAAGAAGACATCTACAATTCGTTTTTAAAAAACATTGGAAAGAATGTTCAGGTGGACATTTTCTTTCATCATTTTAATGTTCAGGTTTTTCAAAAATTGATTAATGACTGTAACGGAAATTATACTAAATACATCATCATGCCTACTAACTTAATCGATGTAGCCCCTTTTATAAAAACCCTGCCAGTAAATGATGTAATCATCTTAGATCAGACAAATGAAGAATTAAAATCTTATCCAGCAATATATCAAAATCACAAAAAAGACATCTTCGAGGGACTCCATAAAGGCAAAACAAGACTCAGTAAATATAAAAAATTCATTATGATTTTCCCAGGTTTCAGAGAACCGCCAGCAATGAAAATCGGGTTTGAAAACTATTGCACTGAACATGCCATTAACTATGAAATCATACAGGAATTTACGGACAATGACATCACAATTGGAAGCGTTTACATCATTCCAAATGACAGAGATCTCGTTCGGGTAATTGAGAAAGCCCGAGAACAAAATCTAAAATTAGGAACTGACTTTGGTATCATTTCCTATAATGAAACTCCATTAAAAAAAGTAGTCTCTAATGGAATTACAACTATCTCAACCGATTTCAGCACTATGGGAAAACTGTTAGCACAAATGGTTCTTCATGGAAAAAAAGAACAAATTGAAAACAAGTGCGCATTAATTATTAGAAATTCGCTGTAAAACAAAATAAGAAGATTACTGCTAATCTTCTTATTTCAAACTTAACTAAAACTAAACCAAATTTATTATTACTTGTTTTTATATCTTAAAAAACTTCATAATCAGATTTTTACAATATCCATACCCAGAGCAAAAGCTCCAGGTATAAATAAATTACCAAAATTTTTTTGCTTTTCGTTTAATGATTTTTTACAACTCAATAAACAACACCAAATGCAATTTTATTAAACCAATAACAACAAACCACTGTATTATTGAATCTACAAGTACAAAGTAACGACTATCCTAAACACTTTTAGGGGGGCAAATTAGCAAAAAATATAGGTCAAAATCGTAATTTTCTATAACAACAAAGAATACATCATACCTTTTAATTGAATTAAAAAACTAGAGAGGCAAGAATAAAAACAGATTTTAATTCCAAAAATCAAAACCATCTGGTAATCCAGTTAGCCCCATTGTTACTCTTTAGCATCCGGTTCTTAAAATAAAACGGAATTCAGAACTCATAAAAGCTTTCTTTAAAACAAAAATTACCAGACTCCTAATTTTTTGGCATTTTTTTTATCAAGTTGATTTGTTTGTTTGCTTTTTTAAATTACTTTTACAAATGTAAAAAACACACTTATATTAAATATACTTCAAGAAGTGTCCAAAATTACATTGCAATTCCGATAAGTATTTAAATACTAATCGAAAAAGAAGTGCAAAAACTGGCTAAACACTGGAATTAAAAACAAATTTTAAGATTTAATAGTAACATGATAAACATTTTCAGCTTTCAAAAACAAAAAAAAAAATTCCTGGGACTACTGCTTGTCTGCTTTTCAGCATTCCCGGCATTCGCCAATAACCCGAAGGAAGCCTATATATTTTCCTACTCATCAGGAAAAAGCTTCGACGGACTCCATTTTGCCTGGAGTATTGACCAAATCAACTGGCATCCCATAGGATCAGAATACAGTTATATACATTCCGATTATGGGACATGGGGATCCGAAAAAAGGATGGTTTCGCCAATACTGTTTTCTGGCGCTGACGGACAGTGGCATTGTCTTTGGAGCCTTAATGAAAAGGACGGAACTTTTGCACATGCAGCATCCAATGACCTTCTTTATTGGGGTCGTCAATCATATCCTCCAGTTATGGCTAATAAAAACTGCCTATTACCAGAGGTGGCTTACAATAAGGAAAAAGAAGAATATATCATCACATGGTTAAGCAAAGACCAGACAGAAACAAAAGCTTGGTGCACGACAACCAAAGATTTTAAAAAATATTCGGATACCAAAAACATTCCTGTATCCGAACATAAAAACTCACGAAGCACCTTCTTTATTTCCGGAAAATCAGAAACTGGGTCTGTCAATAAAGTAGCTTGGAGCATTGTAGAAGGACTTATCAAAACCCAACAATTGTCAGTCTATAAAAATCAGCTTTGGTCAGAAACTACCAAAACTGATGCTGAACGTTTTGCCGGATTGAAACCTATAGAAGCCAAGTTTACTGTGGATGCATCAAAAAACAAAAAGATTAGCAACACCTTGTTGGGAATCTTTTTTGAAGACATCAATTATGCAGCAGATGGCGGTCTTTATGCCGAACTGGTTCAAAACAGGGATTTCGAATACAACATTGCCGACACCAAAGGCAGAGACAAAACCTGGAACAGTACCAAAGCCTGGAGCCTGAAAGGAGAAACATCAAAATATCTTATCGATTCTATAAACCCAATCCATCCTAACAACAAACATTATGCAAAACTTTCGATTAAACAGCTTGGAACGGCATTAATCAATGAAGGTTTTGACGGCATTGCGGTTAAAGCCGGCGAAAAATATGATTTTTCAGTATTTGCACGTATAGCTGATGGCAAAGCAGGCAAGCTTCTTGTGCGCTTAATTGGTACGAATGGAGAAGTTTATGGAGAAACAGCAACCCAAACAATTACTTCCGATTGGAAAAAATACAACTCTACCATTACTGCCAAAACAACAGCAGCAAATGCCAGTCTGGAAATCGTTCCGCAAATGACGGGAACATTGGATTTAGACTTGATTTCGCTTTTCCCCCAGAAGACTTTCAAAGGACATAAAAATGGATTGCGTGCCGATTTAGCTCAAACATTGGCTGACTTAAAACCTAAATTCATGCGCTTTCCGGGAGGCTGTGTTTCCCACGGAGACGGAATAGGAAACATTTATAACTGGAAAAACACCATTGGGCCGCTTGAATCACGCAAACCCATACGCAACCTTTGGGGATATCATCAAACTGTTGGTTTAGGGTATTTCGAATATTTTCAATTCTGCGAAGATGCTGGCGCTGCACCATTACCCGTAATTGCCGCTGGAGTGCCCTGCCAAAATTCCTCAACCGGTGGAGCCGGACAGCAATGCGGTATCCCAATGGCCGAAATGGAAAATTATGTACAGGACATTCTTGATTTGGTCGAATATGCCAATGGCGATGTAAGTACCAAATGGGGTAAAAAACGTGCCGAAGCCGGACATCCTAAACCTTTTAACCTGAAATACATAGGCATAGGAAATGAAGACCTTATTACCGATATTTTTGAAGAACGTTTCACTATGATCTTCAAAGCAATGAAAGAAAAACATCCTGAAATAACCGTAATCGGAACTGTAGGACCAAATTTTGAAGGCACTGATTACCAAGAAGGCTGGGATATTGCTTCAAAACTGGGCGTACCCATGGTAGATGAACATTACTATCAGCCTCCAGGCTGGTTCATCTATAATCAGGATTATTATGATAATTATGACCGCACGAAACCCAAAGTATATCTGGGAGAATATGCCTCTCACCTGCCAGGAAGACCCAATAATATAGAAACAGCCTTATCCGAAGCCTTATACATGACCTCCTTAGAACGTAACGGTGATGTGGTAAGCATGTCTTCTTATGCGCCACTATTAGCGAAAGACAAACATACGCAATGGAATCCCAACCTGATTTATTTCAACAATACCGAAGTAAGACCAACAGTAGGTTATGAAGTACAAAAACTTTATGGACAAAATGCTGGTGACCAATATATTCCATGCGAAATAAACCTTTCAAACAATCAGGAAAATGTAAAAAACCGTATTGCCATATCAGTTGTTCGTGACTCCAAAAGCAATGACCTGATAGTAAAACTGGTTAACCTTCTGCCGATTACTGTCAGCACATCAATTGATTTGAAAAACAGCAGTCTGGAAAATACACAGACGGAAAAAACAGTATTAAAAGGTGAACCAAGCGACAGAAATGCAAGACCGGTTGTCACTGCCTGTTCTGTTTCAGAATTAATGAATACACAATTACCTGCATACTCATTTACTGTATACCGCATTAAAACGGTTGGCACAAATAAATAAAATTCAAAAAACATGATACAAAATAGTATTAAAAAATCGATTTGGCTAGGACTGATATTGGTTTCAGCAACTGCCGTTTACGGGCAGTCAGCCAAACTTGAAAGTTTTCCATTGTCATCGGTGCGTTTGCTTGACAGCCCTTTTAAAGCAGCCCAGCAAACTGATTTAAAGTATATTTTATCCCTTGATGCCGACCGCCTTCTGGCTCCTTATTTCAAAGAAGCTGGTTTAGAAACCAAGGCGAAAAATTATCCCAATTGGGAGAATACTGGTCTTGATGGCCATATTGGCGGACATTATCTTTCGGCTCTGTCTGAGATGTATGCGGCAACAGGCAATCAGCAAATAAAGGAAAGATTGGATTATATGATTAACAGTCTGGAAAAATGCCAGCAAAAAAACGGCAACGGATACATTGGCGGCGTTCCGGGAAGCAAAGCATTATGGGAAGAAATTGCCAAAGGAAAAATTGAAGCCGGAAGCTTTTCACTGAATAATAAATGGGTGCCATGGTACAACATCCATAAGGTATATGCAGGACTGGATGATGCTTATACTTTGACTGGAAATGAAAAAGCCAAAAAGATGCTGATAGAGCTTTCGGACTGGTGCCTGAATCTTACTGCAAATCTTACTGATGACCAAATCCAGCAGATGCTGCGCAGTGAACACGGTGGCATGAACGAAGTTTTTGCCGATGTAGCAACAATCACTGGTGATAAAAAATACTTGGTTTTGGCACAAAAATTCTCCCACAAAGCCATTCTTGATCCGCTTTTAAAAAACACTGATGCTCTTAACGGAATTCATGCCAATACGCAAATTCCTAAAGTAATAGGTTTTATTCGCGTTTCCGAGGTTTCAGGCGATAAAGAATGGGCAGATGCAGCCAACTTTTTTTGGAATACGGTGGTAAATAACCGAACGATTTCTATCGGAGGAAACAGCGTCAGAGAGCACTTTAATCCAACAACCGATTTTTCCTCTATGCTGGAATCGAGAGAAGGCCCAGAAACCTGCAATAGTTATAATATGCTCAAACTGAGTAAGCATTTGTTCCTTGCTAATCCTTCTTCAAAATATATGGATTATTATGAGCGCACAACATACAACCATATTCTGTCATCCCAGCATCCTGATGGAGGATTCGTATATTTCACTCCTATCCGCCCGCGTCATTACAGAGTGTATTCAGAACCGCAGCAGTCTTTCTGGTGCTGTGTGGGTTCTGGTTTAGAAAATCACGGAAAATATGGAGAACTTATTTATGCCCACGACAAACAAAATCTTTACGTTAATCTGTTTATTCCTTCAACCCTGAATTGGAAAGAAAAAGGAATTACCATAACTCAAAACACTAAGTTCCCGTTTGAAGAACAATCTTCTATTACGCTAACATTAAAAAAAGCACAGCAATTTGCCATTAAGTTCCGTTATCCTTCATGGGTCGAAGACGGAAAAATGAAAATTACGGTCAACAACAAAGAAGTTAGCATTTCAAAAGACCAGAATTCTTATGTTTCCATTGAACAAAAATGGAAAACAGGAGACGTAATTTCGATTATTTTACCAATGCAAAACAAAACAGAACAGCTTCCGGACAAATCGGCTTGGGTTTCTTTTCTGCACGGTCCTATCGTACTGGCGGCAATTACAGACACTACAGACCTTAAAGGTTTAATAGCTGATGACAGCCGTATGGGACATATTGCCAGCGGACCAATTTACCCAATAGAAGATGCACCTCTGCTGGTTTCCAATAATGCCGATTTAGCCGCTTCCTTGAAAACTGTAGCTGACAAATCCTTTACTTTTTCTGCATCAGATATTATTTATCAAGACAAATACAAAAACCTGCAGCTCGTTCCGTTCTTCCAAATTCACAATGCGCGATACATGCTGTATTGGCCATACACTACTCAGGAAAAATTACCCGAAATACAAAAAGCGATGAAAGAACGGGAAGAAGCTCAAATGAAATTGGAAGCACTTACTGTTGATGTAGTTACTGCAGGGGAACAGCAGCCAGAATCAGACCATAATTTCAAAGGGGAAAAGACGGATACTGGAATGTTTAAAGAACGTCATTACCGTAACGGACAGGGTTTCTTTAGTTATGATTTGAAAAATTCACTTCTGGAAGCCCAAAAAGTACGCATTACATATTTTGGTGCAGACAAAGACAGAAATTTTGATGTTTTGATTAATGATGTTTTGGTTACATCAATAAATATGGATGGATCCGAAGGAAATCAGTTTATAGACAAGATAATTGAACTTCCAGCAGCAATTATTGAAGGAAAGCAAAAAATGCTGCAGATACAATTTAGGGCAAAGCCAAATTCATCTATTACTGGTATTTATGAAGTACGCTTATTAAAGTAGAACAATTATTTAATTCAGTAAGAAAAGATTGATTAGACTTTAGACTATGGTAACTTTATATACTGCAAAAAAGAAATAATAAAATTCAAATAAGATAAAAATGAATAAGTTTTCACCGCTATTTTTTTTATTAGCATTTATCTGTTTAGTGCCCCGTATTTCAAAAGCTCAAGACAGTAAAATAGTAAAAAAAGGCACTGTTGTCCATACGCAGCTTTATGGACACTCGCTGGAAAGTAATTTGAGTAATGATGCAGCTGAGAGATCAATTTGCGTTTATCTGCCGCCCAGTTATAAGCAGTCATCAAAAAAACGCTATCCCGTTGTCTATTTTTTACATGGTTTTACGGATAATGATACCAAATGGTATGGACTCGAAAAGCACTGGATAAATCTTCCTGCAATTTTAGATTCTTTAAATTCGAATGGGCATCAAGAGATGATATTTGTTACGGCAGATGCTAAGACACGTTTTGGTGGCAGTATGTATTCAAATTCAGTCACTATTGGTAACTGGGAAGATTACATCTCCACTGAATTGGTGAATTATGTTGATTCACATTACCGCACTATAGCTAAAACATCTGCAAGGGGAATAGCAGGTCATTCTATGGGAGGATATGGCGCGTTACGCATCACGCTAAAACACCCGGAAATTTTCTCAGCGGTATATTTGTTAAGCCCAGCAAGTCTGGCACCATTTAAAACAGTAGCTGGACCAAATGATCTCGCTAAAATGGAAACCGTGAAAACAGTTTCTGATTTCGAGAAAGCTGATTTTGCGCTTAAATACGCTTTTGCATCAGCTGCCGCTTGGTCACCAAATCCCAATAACCCGCCATTTTTTATCGATCTGCCTGTACAATCAGGCAAGCCTATTGCAGAAATCATGGCTAAATGGAGCGCTAATGCACCTTTAGTTTACATTGACCAATACATCTCTTCACTTGCCAAAATGCAGGCAATAGGTTTTGATGCAGGTGATAAAGATGCGGCAATAGCGCTAACAGTAAAAAGTTTAGATTCAACATTAAATGCCTATAAAATTCAGCATAGTTCAGCAATTTATGAAGGGACACACATAGATCATATTGGGCAAAGAATTAAAGATGTTATGGTTCCTTTTTTTGAAAAAAATCTAAAATATTAGATTATATAATTAGAAATATAGACCGCCGTTGGGTAAAAGCAAATTATTTGTATTTGATCTCTGTTTTATTAATGTAATTTAAATTGATTACCATATGATTAACAAAGAAAACCAAATGACCATAAAAAGTAAAGTGGCTGTTCTTGCCTTTGTAGGCACTTTTCTATTTGTCAGTTTAGGCCAAGCTTTTTCACAAACTTCTGAAAAACCAGTCGAAGTAAAAATAATGCTGGACAAACCAGTTGGTGATATGTATCCAATGTGGGCATGGTTTGGCTACGATGAACCGAATTATACGTACATGAAAGACGGCAAGAAGCTGTTGTCCGAATTGGCAGCGCTTTCTCCTGCTCCAGTATATGTTCGAGCACACAGTTTGCTGGTAAGCGGAGATGGAGTTGCAGCACTTAAATGGGGCAGTACAAATGCGTATACGGAGGATGCCGAAGGTAACGCTATATATAACTGGAAAATTGTCGACAGTATTTTTGACACCTATATCAAGCGCGGTATGAAACCGCTTGCTCAGATTGGATTTATGCCACAGGCATTGAGTACACATCCAGAACCGTATAAACATTCTTGGAAACCGGGTGATCCTTACAGTGACATTCTTACGGGCTGGGCTTATCCGCCAAAAGATTACAACAAATGGGCTGAACTGGTTTACCAATGGGTGAAACATAGTGTGGAACGTTATGGCAAAAAAGAAGTAGAAAGCTGGTATTGGGAAGTGTGGAACGAGCCTAACGGTTACTGGAAAGGCACTATGGAGGAATTCTTTAAACTATACGATTATTCAGCAGATGCCGTGAAAAGAGCACTTCCAACAGCAAAAATCGGCGGTCTTAATATAGCTGGAACAAGAAGCGAAAATGCCCAAAAGTGGACAAACGCTTTTATACAGCATTGTATCAACGGCACTAATTATGCAACAGGTAAAAAAGGAGCACCTCTGGATGCTTTTCTTTTCCACGCAAAAGGAAATCCAAAATTAATTGACGGCGTAGTGCGAATGGATATGTCTCCGCAATTAAAAGATATTTCCACCGGATTCAGAATTGCATCATCTTATCCAGAAACCAAGAATCTGCCCATAATCATTGGTGAAAGCGACCCCGAAGGATGTGCCGCGTGTGGTATGGCTACCAACCCTCAAAATGCCTACCGAAACGGTACAATGTATAGCAGTTATACCGCCGCATCGTTTGCTAGAAAATATCTGCTGGCCGATAAATATAATGTCAATTTCCTAGGTGCTGTTTCCTGGTCGTTCGAATTCGAAAACCAGCCTTGGTTCTATGGTTTCCGTGATTTAGCTACAAACGGCGTAGACAAGCCGGTACTGAATGTTTTCCGTATGTTTGGCAAAATGAGCGGTAAGCGTGTAGCTGTAGAAAGCAGCCGAATGACGCCATTGGATGCCATTGTAGAGAGCAGCGTACGTGGTAATCAGTCCGAAATTGGCGCGCTTGCCAGCATTGACAAAAAAACAGCCGGTATAATGTTGTGGAATTATCATGACCTTGACCAGCAGGGAACTCCAGAACCAGTTAAGGTAAGTATCAGTGGTGTTAAAGCTAAGAAAGTAACACTCACCCATTACACCATAGACAGCCAGCGCAGCAATTCATACGAGGTTTGGAAAAAAATGGGCTCACCGCAAAATCCTACAGCCGAGCAATTAGCTACACTCGAAAAAGCGGGGCAATTGGAAACCGTTGGGAATCCACAAAAGCTAGACGTAAAAGCAGGTAATTTATGGATTGACATCGTTCTGCCAAGACAAGCTGTATCATTGTTGAAACTAGACTGGTAAGCTATTTAGTATCATACACTGATGCAATACAACCAGAAATTATAAAACAAAGACTCAAAAATTAAACATTTCACAAAATTTCTATCCCAATCAAAATGAAAACCACCCTCCTGATTCTAATAAATGTATTGTTTGCCGTGAATTCATTTTCTCAAAATGATACCTTGAACGCCCCTAAGGCAGTATTGCCAGACGTTTATGCTGATCCTCATATTACTTCTTTCGGCAAGAAATTCTATATTTATCCAACGACCGATGGTTCGGAAGGATGGAAATCCACCAGCTTTACTTGTTGGTCCTCCAAAGATTTGGTAAAATGGAAATTCGAAAACGTAATTCTTGATTTGCCTAAAGACATCAGCTGGGCCAAAGAACGGGCTTGGGCTCCAGCGATAGCTTTTAAAAACGGAAAATATTATTATTACTTTTCGGCAGACACAAATATTGGTGTGGCGGTTTCAGATAAACCGACAGGTCCTTTCAAAGATGCACTGGGAACACCTTTAGTAAAAAAAGGCATGCTCAAAGGACAAATGATAGATCCAATGGTTTTTACTGATGACGACGGCTCGGCCTATTTATACTTTGGTCAAGGGAATTGCAATATGGTAAAGCTAAACGATGATATGATTTCGTATGATGCCACAAAAATTATAACCATAAAGCCAAAAGGATATAATGAAGGTTCATTTGTATTTAAAAGAAAGGGGAAATATTATTTGATGTGGTCCGAGTTTGATACCCGTGATCCAAGATATTCTGTTGCTTATGCCACTTCCGATTCACCTTTAGGCCCTTTTACAAAAGCTGAAGGTTATCCTGTTTTAAAGGGCAAAGGTGTTGTTAAGGGAGCTGGGCATCATTCGGTTGTAAAAGTTCCAGGCAAAGACGAATGGTACATTGCCTACCACCGTTTTAAAATTCCAGATGGCAACGGCTATAATCGGGAAACTTGTATTTCCCCGATGCGATTTGACAATGAAGGCAACATATTACCTATTGAGGTTTTCGAAAAAATTAAACCGGTAAAAATTCAAGATAAAGATTGAATTTAATTTATTGATTCCATGTAATTTGTGACTGTTTTTCTTTAAATACTAACATAATTTAGTAAAGAAAAACAGTCACATTTCCTTTTTTATTAGCCTTAAGCCCAAAAGTTAAAAAATGATATTTTCTTTTTTGCTATTGTAAAACAAATTTACCTATATTTGCAAATGTATTTTTTACACTTATTATTTTATTCTTCCTTACACTCTCAAAAATAGCCTGTTATTCGAGAGTCAAATCAATATCAGAACAAAATAATAAACTCTTATTATTTAATTAAAGCGGTTAAAACAAAACTGTTTTATATTGTAAAATAGTTTATAAAAGATTTTGGAAAAAGATAAAACGTCTTATCAAAAATCTTAACTCCAAAAAAACACCAATACTGTTATTAAAAAATTAACACCATAAATTATGAATAAAAAAATTGACAATTTAGCCTCAGACAACATAAGAGCTCTGGCTATATCCATGGTAGAAAAAGCAAATTCAGGGCATCCGGGAGGTGCTATGGGAGGCGCTGATTTTATGCATATTTTATACACTGAATACTTAGATTTTGACCCATCCCAGATGGATTGGCCTTTCAGAGACCGTTTCTTTATGGATGCGGGACAC